>NZ_JBVJHH010000039.1:62169-99657 GCF_055586905.1 Streptosporangium sp. NPDC048886 | reverse complement strand
GGTCGCCGCCGGACAATTTTTTGTGGAAAGGCCATCCCTTCGGGGGTGGCCTTTCCTGTTTTCCGGGGACTTTTACCCGAGACCGACACCCGGGCGGCCCTGGTGGAGGGTCCGCTCAGGCGTCTGGAGCGGCGTGGAGCAGGGGCTCGATCCGGTAGGGCACCTGGACTGACAGGGCGATCGTGGTGTCGGTGCGCTGGACCGCGGGCGAGGCCAGGATGCGAGCGATGATCTCCTGGAGATCCGGCGTGCTGCGGGCGACCACGCGGCAGAGCAGGTCGGCCTGGCCGCTGGTGCCGTACACCTCAAGGATCTCCGGCAGGGACCGGAGCGCCCGCACGGCCTCGGCCAGCCGGCCCTGGGCGATCTGCAGGGAGACGAAGGCCAGGATGGGGTAGCCGACGCCCTCGGGGGTGACCGTGGGACCGAAGTCGGCGATGACGCCGCGGGCGGTGAGCTTCTCGACGCGGGCCTGCACGGTGCCCCGGGCCACGCCGAGCAGCCGGGCGAGCTCGGTGAGGCCGATGCGGGGATGGGCACGCATGGTCACCAGGAGGCGGCTGTCCAGGTCATCGATGGGCACCGCACCAGATTAGGCGATATGACCAGTCAGGCACAGGTCTGACAGTGTGATCATGCACGGATCGCGCAGTCAAACTGCTCGCTCTTGTCAACGATTCGAAGAATTGCTGTCATTTCATTCATGTTCGAGGAAGCGCAGTATTTCGCGCCGGTGGCGACCCGTGAGGACGGCACGGTCGAGGTGGAGCTCGCCGCGAGTCACCCCGGCTTCGCCGATCCGGTCTACCGGCTCCGGCGCAACGCCATCGCCGCGCTCGCGGTGGGACACGTGCCCGGTGCGCCGATCCCCACGGCCGAGTACACCGGCCAGGAGCACGAGGTGTGGGCCCTGGTCAGCCGGGAGCTGGCGATCAAGCACCGTAGATACGCGACCGCGGAATACCTGGACGCGACCGAGAGGCTGGGACTGCCGGCCGACCGGATCCCGCAGCTTCAGGAGGTGAGCGAGCTGCTGGAGCCGCTGACCGGGTTCCGCTATCTGCCGGCCGCCGGGCTGGTGCCGCTGCGGGACTTCTACGGCGTGCTGGCCGACGGCTTCTTCCACTCGACCCAGTACATCCGGCACCACTCGACGCCGCTCTACACGCCGGAGCCGGACGTGATCCACGAGGTGATCGGGCACGCCAACGCGCTGGCCTCCGACCGCTACTCGCGGCTCTACCGGCTGGCCGGCGGCGCGGCGCGTCGGGTCGAGAGCGAGCAGGCGCTGGAGTTCATCTCGAAGGTGTTCTGGTTCACGCTGGAGTTCGGCGTCATGACCGACCAGAACGAGCTGCGGGCGTACGGGGCGGGCATCCTGTCCTCCTACGGGGAGATCGAGGAGTTTCGGGGCATGGACATCCGGCCCCTGGACCTCCTGGCCATGGGCACGACCCACTACGACATCACGAAATACCAGGATGTGCTGTTCCGGGCGGAGTCGCTGGACCATCTTGAGGACGTGGTCGGGGGGTTCTGGGCGACCTGTGACGACGAGAGCATCGCCCGGCTAACCGCCGGTGTCCGCCAAGGCTAGCTGGTCCACCGGCCCGTTCTCCAAGGATTCGGGCTCCCCCCGGGCGAGGTTCCGCCCCGCCGTCTTCCGGATCCCCATCCGGGGATAGATCCCGATCATGGGATAATCGGGGGGAGCGATCGGGTCGATGGTGAAGACGGCGCATTGGGTGGTTGTGGCGGTAGCCGTACTGATATCCGGGTCGGTGGGTGGTTGCGCGGCCGGGGGCGGGATGACGGCAGGCACCGTCTCGCCCTCCCCTTACGAGCCCTCACCCTCCGGCCCCTCCCCCTCCGGACCTTCCTTCTCCGGGCCGCCGCCTTCCGGATCCTCGTCCCCCGGGTCCTCCCTCGCCCCCTCCGGGGCGGCGACCTCCCCCTCCGGGGCGGCGACGCCGAGCGCCGTCCCCTCCGAGGATCCCCAGCCCTCTCCCCGGCCGCAGAGGCCACCGGGAGCGCCGGCTCCGAAGGTCCCCGCCGCGGAACTCACCCGCGACCTCGACCGGTTCCTCGCGCGCTACGGCGGCCGGACCACCGCCATGGTGCGGGACATGGCCACCGGCCGGACGTACCGGTACCACCGTGGCCTAAGGCTGCTCACGGCGAGCACCTCGAAGATCAACATCCTGATGGCGTTGCTGCTCAGGACGCCGTGGCGCCGGCTGACCGAGCGGACCAGGGACGACGCGGAGCAGATGATCCGTTTCAGCGACAACGCGGCGGCCGACCGGCTGTACGAGCGCATCGGCCTGGAGACCGGGCTGGGCAGGGCGAACCGGAAGTTCGGCCTCAGGCGCACCTACACGCCGGCGGGACGGTGCTTGGACCTGTACTGCTGGGGCATCACGCAGACCACCGCGGGAGACCAGGTCCGGCTGATCAGGGCGTTGGCCGGGGACCGGGGTCCGCTGCCGGAGGAGGACCGGGAGCGGGTGCTGCGGCTGATGGGGCACGTGATCCCGGAGCAGCGCTGGGGGATCAGCGCGGCGGCCTGCGAGGGCGGCCATGTCTCGCTGAAGAACGGCTGGCTGCGGCGTGTCTCCACCGGGCGCTGGGCGGTCGCCAGCGCGGGGCTGATCAGGGAGCCCGGGCACGACTACGCCGTGGCGGTCCTCACCGAGGACAGCGGGAGCATGGGCACCGGCATCGCCCGGGTCGAAGGCACGGTCACGCGCATCCTGGCCGCCTTCCGGGGCCGGCGAGGATGCGCGGTGGCCGGCGGTCAGGACGACTTGTCGACCAGCCGGTAACCCACCCCGCGCACGGTCTGGATCAGCTGGTCGTCGGTGTCGCCGAGACGGGCGCGCAGGCGTTTGACGTGCACGGCGATCGTGTTGGTGGAGGTGGTGTCGGTGGAGTTCCAGACATGCCGCATGATCTGCTCACGGGTGACCGTGCGGTGCGCGTTGCGCATCAGGTAGTGCAGCAGCTCGAACTCGCGCAGCGGCAGGTGGACGGTGTGGCCGCTGACCTTCACCTGGTAGGCGTTCACGTCGAGCTCGACCCTGCCGACGACGAGCGTCCGGCGGGCCGCCGCCTCGCCGGAGAAGGCCGCCTGCACCAGCGGAAGGAGTTCGGGCACCCGGTACGGCCGGGCCACACACGCGGTGGCCCCGGCCGCGAGCGCCTGGACGGCCTGCTCGGCATGGCCCTCGCCCACGCCCAGCAGCACCGGCACCGCCCGCGTCAGCCGTACGGCGCGGACGAACTCCACCGCCCCGATGACCGGCAACGAGGCGCTGACGAGCACGACGTCAGGCCGGAGCGCCCCGGCCTGCAAAAGGGCCTGGGCGCCGTCGGTGACGCCCGTGACCACGACGCCCTCGCGTTCGAGGGCGTCGGCCAGTCCCTGGACCAAGGTCGATTCGGGATCGGCCACCAGCAGCAGGGGCGCCGTCCGAGTGTCCCCGTTCACCTCGGGTGCCGTCTGCGGCTGGATCACCCGGGTCCTCCAATGTGGTCGGTTTATCCGAAGCGGCCGGTGATGTAGTCCTCGGTCGCCTGCTGGGCGGGGTTGGTGAAGATGCGCGAGGTGTCGTCCATCTCGATGACGCGGCCCGGCTGTCCCTGCCCCGCCAGGTTGAAGAAGGCGGTGCGGTCGCTCACCCGTGCGGCCTGCTGCATGTTGTGCGTCACGATGATGATCGTGAACCGGCTCTTCAGCTCGGCCATCAGGTCTTCGATGGCCAGCGTGGAGATCGGGTCCAGGGCGGAGCACGGCTCGTCCATCAGGAGGACCTCCGGCTTGACCGCGATGGCCCGGGCGATGCACAGGCGCTGCTGCTGGCCGCCGGAGAGGCCGGCGCCGGGCTTGTGGAGGCGGTCCTTGACCTCGTTCCAGAGGTTGGCGCCCTTCAGCGACTCCTCGACGATGCCGTCGACCGTGGACTTGGGGTGCCTGCCGTTGAGCCGGAGGCCGGCGGCCACGTTCTCGTAGATCGACATCGTGGGGAACGGGTTGGGGCGCTGGAAGACCATGCCGATCATGCGGCGCACCGACACCGGCTCGACGTCGGAGGCGTAGAGGTCCTCCCCGTCGAGCAGGACCTTGCCCTCCACGCGCGCGCCGGGGATGACCTCGTGCATGCGGTTGAGGGTCCGCAGGAAGGTCGATTTGCCGCACCCCGAGGGGCCGATGAAGGCGGTGATCGACTGGGGCTCGATCGTCATCGAGATGTCCTCGATCGCCTTGTGCTTTCCGTAGTACGCGTCGAGGCCGGAGACCTGGATCTGCTGGCTCACTTCGACATTCCTCCTAACGGCCTCTGGCCGGCGAGCGCCACCAGCCGATGAGGCGTGCCACCAGGTTGAGCAGCATGACGATCAGAATGAGCGTGAGCGCTCCGGCCCACGCGCGGTCGATGGCGGTGTCGGTCGGACGGCCCGCCTGGTCGAAGACGTAGAGCGGCAACCCCATCTGCGGTCCGTTGAAGGGATCGCTGTTGATGGAGTCGGTGAAGAAGACCGTGAGCAGGAGCGGGGCCGTCTCGCCGGCGACGCGCGCGATGGCGAGCATGACGCCGGTCGCGATGCCGGTGAAGGAGGTCGGCAGTACGACCCGGGTGATCGTCCGCCACTTCGGCACGCCCAGCGCGTAGGAGGCCTCCCGCAGGTCGGTGGGGACCAGCCGGAGCATCTCCTCGGCGGAGCGGACCACCGTCGGCATCATCAGGATCGACAGGGCCAGCGCGCCGGCGAAACCGGAGAACGGCAGGCCCAGTGCCAGGATCCAGAAGGCCAGGATGAACAGGCCGGAGACCACCGAGGGGATGCCGGTCATGACGTCCACGAAGAAGCTGATCGCCCGGCTCAGCCGGGTGCCCGCGCCGTACTCCACGAGGTAGATCGCGGTGAGCAGGCCGACGGGGATCGAGATGAGCGAGGCCAGCAGGACCTGCTCCAGCGTGCCGAGGATCGCGTGGTAGGCGCCGCCCCCCGCGTCCCGGGCGCCGATGTTGCGCATGGAGTGCGTCAGGAACTCCATGTCGAAGCGGGCGAGGCCGTTCTTGACCACCATCCACAGGACCGCGATCAGCGGCACCACGGCGATGGCGAACGACAGGTAGACCAGTGACCGGACGAGCTGGTCCTTGAACCGCCTGCCGGCTGAGATGCGCTGGATCGCGGTCATGCGGCGGCTCCGGAGAACTCCTTGCGGCGGGCGACGATCAGGCGGGCGCCCATGTTCACCAGCAACGTGATGATGAACAGCACCAGGCCCGACGCGATCAGCGCGCCACGGCCGATCGGGGTGGCCTCGCCGAACCCGTTGGCGATGTTGGCGGCGATGCTGTTGCCCTGCGGGGTGAGGATCTCAAGGCTGATGCCGAACGTCGCGGGGAAGATGAGGGCGACGGCGATGGTCTCTCCCATGGCCCGGCCGAGACCGAGCATGGACGCGCTGATGACGCCGGGACGGCCGAACGGCAGGACCGCCATCCTGATCACTTCCCAGCGGGTCGCGCCGAGGGCCAGTGCCGCCTCCTCGTGCGCCCTGGGCACCTGGAGGAACACCTCCCGGGAGATCGCCGCGATGATCGGCAGGATCATGACCGCGAGCACGATCGACGCCGTCAGCATCGAGCGGCCGGTGATGATGTCACCGCCGAACAGCGGGATGAACCCCAGATACTCGTGCAGGAACTCGGAGGGGCCCTGCATGAACGGGACGAGGAAGACGACGCCCCACAGGCCGTAGACGACGCTGGGGACGGCGGCCAGCAGGTCGATGACGTATCCCAGGATCCCGGCCATGCGCCGGGGCGCGTAGTGGGAGATGAACAGCGCCACGCCGACGGCCACCGGCACCGCCATGATCAGCGCGAGGACCGCGCTGATCAGCGTGCCGAAGGCCAGCGCCCCGATGCCGAAGGCCTGGGTGCTGTTCGGCTCCCAGGTGAGGGTGGTGAGGAAGCTCCCCTTGTTGGCCTGCAGCGCGGGGACCGCCTCGACGACGAGGAAGACGGCGATGGCCGCCATGATCGCCAGCAGGAGAATGCCGGCGGCCGTGGAGGCGTAGCGGAAGGGCACCTCACCTCGGCTGCGCCGAGAGGCGGACCGGCTCAGGGCCGATCCGCCGTCACGGGTGCGAACTGGAGTCGCCATCAACTTAGGAGATCGCCTCGACGGCGGTCCGGACCTTGGCGAGCACCGTCGCCGGCAGCGGGGCGTAGCCCAGGCTGGTCAGCGCCTGCTGGCCCTCGTCGCTGGAGGTGTAGGAGAGGAAGGACTTCACCAGCTTGGCCTCCTCGGGAGCCAGGCCCTTCTCGCAGGTGATCTCGTAGGTCACCAGGACGATGGGGTAGGCGCCGGCGGCCTTGGTGGCGTAGTCGATGCTCAGCTTGAGGTCGTTGCCCTGACCGACGACCTCGGCGGCCTCGACCGTCTTGGCCGCGCTCTCCGGGGTCAGCTCCACGAACTCGCCGGAGCCGTTGGCGACCTTGGCCTTGGCCAGGCTGGAGTTCTCGGCGTAGGAGAGCTCCACGTAGCTGACCGAGCCGGGGGCGCTCTTGATGGCCTGCGCGATGCCGTCGGAGCCCTTGGCGCCCTGACCCTTGGCCTCGGCCGGCCACGCCTTGGCGGGCTCGTACGGCCACTCGGCGGTCTTGGACAGGAACTTGGTGAAGTTGTCGCTGGTGCCCGACTCGTCCGAGCGGTGGAAGGCCTGGATCGGGGTCGAGGGGAGCTTGGCGTCCGGGTTGTCAGCCTTGATCGCCGCGTCGTCCCACTTGGTGATCTTGCTGTCGAAGATGCCGCCGATGGTCTTGGGGGACAGCTGCAGCCCCTCGACACCCGGCAGGTTGTAGACGACGGCCACCGGGCCGGTCACCATCGGGATGTTGATGGCCTTGCCGGTCTTGCACCGGGCGTCGGCCTGCGCGGGCTCACCCTTGTCGTCCTTCAGCGCCGAGTCGGAGCCGGCGAAGGCGACCGTGCCCTGAATGAAGGCCTGCACACCCGCGCCGGAACCGCTGGGCTGGTAGTTGAGGCTCACACCCGCGTTGGCCTGCTGGAAGTTCTTCTTCCACTCGTCGATGGCGTTCGCCTGCGCCGAGGAGCCCGCAGCGTTGATCGTGCCGCTGAGACCGGCGTCCGACCCGGCCGAGGGCGCCGTTGAGGCCGGGGCCGTGGAGGCGTCGGTGCTGGCGGAGTTGTTATCGGTGCCGCACGCAGCGAGCGAGAGCGCGCCGACGAGGGTGACCGCGGCGAGCCGGCCTGCATACTTCACGGTTGGGTTCCTCCCACTAAGTCCTTCAACATGCAAGACAGTAGGGAGGCGAGATGACTCGAAACCGGTAGGAAGGTGAACGCAAAATGAATGCATTCGGTCGGAGTTGTGGCGACGGCTTGGGCGAGTCTTGAAGTTCCGGCCAGGTCCGGGGCCCTTTCCGGACTCCGGGCGGGCCGAGGCGAGAGCCGCCGGGGGGTTTCGGCGGAGCTTCCGTTCAGATTGGCCGGCGGGGCTCCGCCACAGGGGAGCGGCGGGGCTCCGCCACACGGGGCCGGTGAAGCTGCGCCACGCGGGAAGGGTGAGCGGGCGCCGCCACACGGGGCCGGCGGGGCTCCGCCACACGGGGCCGGTGAAGCTGCGCCACGCGGGAAGGGTGAGCGGGCGCCGCCACACGGGGCCGGCGGGGCTCCGCCACGTGGGACCGGCGGGGCTCGGCTACACGGGAAGGGTGAGCGGGCCGCCGCCGAGGCGCTTGAGGACCTCGCTGTGCAGCGGGCCGTTGGTGCACACCAGGCTGCCCCCGTCGAGGCCGGGGACGCCGGACAGGTCGGTCCAGATGCCGCCCGCCTCCTCGACGATCACGGTCAGCGCCGCGATGTCCCAGGGGGAGAGTTCGGGCTCGGCCGACAGGTCGACCGCGCCCTCGGCGACCAGCATGTGCGACCAGAAGTCGCCGTAGGCGCGGCTGCGCCAGACCGACCGGTTGAGGTCGAGGAACTCCTCAAGCTTGCCGGCCTCCTCCCAGCCGCCGAAGCTGGAGTAGGAGAAGGAGGCGTCCTCCAACCGGGTGACGGAGGAGACCTGGCAGCGGGTGGCCTTGGTGAGGCTCTTGCCCGTCCACGCGCCGCTGTCGCGGGCGGCCCACCAGCGGCGGCCGAGCGCCGGGGCGGAGACCAGGCCCACGACGACCCGGCCCTGGTCCATCAGCGCGATGAGCGTGGCCCAGATGGGGACGCCGCGCACGTAGTTCTTCGTGCCGTCGATCGGGTCGATCACCCACGAGCGCGCGCCGTAGCCGGTCTTGCCGAACTCCTCGCCGATCACCGCGTCACGGGGGCGGGCCCGGCTGAGCGTGCCCCGGATCGCCTCCTCGACCGCCCGGTCGGCATCGCTGACCGGGGTGAGGTCCGGTTTGGTGTCGACCCGGAGGTCGGCGGCCTTGAACCGGCGCATGGTCAGATCGTCGGCGGCGTCGGCCATGACGTGCGCGAGGCGCAGGTCGTCGTTGTAACCCGTCACAGGAGGTAACGCTATCGCCTCAGTGGTGGTCAATAGGAGAGCGGGGAACAAGCCCGGGGAATTGTGTCGCGTCACATCAGTCAGCCGGATACGCCGTAAAGCGGGGAACGCGCCGCACGCCGTGCCCGGCGGCCGGATCCCGCCGCCCCCGAACTCTTCACAGGCGCCCCGGATCCGTCGTTGGCTCCGCTGTTACTCACGAGTAGCATGCGGGGCATGAGCTTCGACGTAGGCGCCTTCATGCTGCAGAGCGTCCCCTTCGCCCGGACACTGGACATCTCCTTCGACAAGGTGGAGCCGGGATCGGCGGTGGCCCGCATGCCCGACCGCGCGGACCTGCACAACCACGTGGGCGGCCCGCACGCCGGAGCCCTGTTCAGCCTCGCCGAGTCCGCCTCCGGCGCCGCGATGCTCGCGGCCTTCGGCGACCAGCTCTCGCGGGCGACCCCGCTGGCCGCGAACGCGGCGATCCGCTATGTGAAGCTCGCCAAGGGCGAAGTCGTCGCCGAGGCCCGCCTGCGGGCCTCCCGCGAGGAGGTCGTGGCCAAGCTGGACGCCGGGGAGCGCCCCGAGTTCGAGGTCGCCGTCGACGTCAGGACCACCGACGGCACGCTGGTCTCCGAGATGACCGTCTCCTGGACCCTGCGCCCCAACCGCTAGTCGTCGTCGGGCGCGCCCTCGCGGCTGGCGAGCAGGCGGCGCAGGGAGACGAGCCTGGCGGGGTCGGCCTGGCCGGAGGCCACCCAGGCGTCCAGGGCGCACTCCTCGCCGAGATGGTTGCAGCCCTTGGGACAGCCGACCGTGCCCTCGACGAGGTCGGGGAAGCCGGCCAGGACGGTCTCCACCGAGACGTGGGCGAGGCCGAAGCTGCGCACTCCCGGGGTGTCGATGATCCAGCCGCCTCCGGGAAGCTCCAGGGCCACGGCCGAGGTCGAGGTGTGACGGCCCCGGCCGGTCACCGCGTTGACGTGGGAGACGGCCCGGTTGGCGTCCGGGACCAGGGCGTTGACCAAGGTGGACTTGCCCACGCCCGAGTGGCCGACCAGCACGCTGGTCCGGCCGCTCAGGCGTTCTCGGACCTCCTCCAGGGTGCCGCCCTTCTGCAGCACCACGTACGGCACGCCGAGCGGGGCGTAGAGGGAGACCAGCTCGTCGGGTGGGGCCAGGTCGGACTTGGTGAGGCAGAGCATCGGCTCGATGTCGGCGTCGAAGGCCGCCACCAGCATCCGGTCGATCATGCGCGGGCGGGGCGGCGGGTCGGCCAGGGCCGTCACGATCACGAGCTGGTCGGCGTTGGCCACCACGGGACGCTCGATGCCGTCGGTGTTGTCGGTGTCGTCGGCGGAGCGGCGCAGCATCGAGGTGCGCGGCTCCACGCGGACGACACGGGCCAGCGTGTCGGACGCGCCGGAGACGTCGCCGACCAGGGCCACCTGGTCGCCCACCACGATCCCCTTGCGGCCGAGCTCGCGGGCCTTCATGGCCACCACGACGCGGCCGCTCATCGCGGCGCCCTCCGGCCGGTCCTTCTTACGGCGGCGGTCCTTCTCGCCCGCCGACTCCACCAGGCACGTGTAGCGGCCCCGGTCGACCGCCACCACGAACCCCCGCACCGCGTCGTCGTGCGCAGGCCGGATCCGCGTCCGGGGCCGGGAGCCCTTGCCCGGCCTGACCCTGACGTCGTCCTCGTCGTATTCGCGCTTTCTCAGTTTCTCCGCCTCGATCTACCTTCGTCCGGCTCCCTCCCCACGCCCTGAGGCGAGGGGGCTCTGCCCGGATGGCTGACGGACGGGCGCCCGTCACGGCCCGGCGTCCGCGGGGCCGCCGGCCGGCGGCCCGTCACCGTGGGCCCTCCAGCATGTCCGCCCACATGGTGGCGAACTCGGGGAGGGTCTTACCCGTGGTGGCGATGTTCTCCACCTGCACTCCCGGCACGGCCAGGCCGAGCACCGCGCCCGCGGTGGCCATCCGGTGGTCGTCGTAGGAGTGGAACACCCCGCCGTGGAGCGGGCGCGGCCGGATCTCCAGGCCGTCGTCGGTCTCGGACGCGTCACCGCCCAGGCCGTTGATCTCGGCGACCAGCGCGGCGAGCCGGTCGGTCTCGTGCCCGCGGATGTGGGCGACGCCGCTGATCCGGCTGGGGGAGTCGGCGAGGGCGGCGAGGGCGGCGATCGTCGGGGTCAGCTCGGCGACGTCGCGCAGGTCCGCCTCGATGCCGGTGACGCGGCCGGTGCCGCTGACCACCAGGCCGCCGGGCGTGCGCTCGACCGAGGCGCCCATGTCCGCCAGCAGTCGCCGGAGCTGGTCGCCCGGCTGGGTCGTCGCCGCGGGCCAGCCGGGGACGGTGACCGTGCCGCCGGTGACCATCGCGGCGCACAGGAACGGCGCCGCGTTCGACAGGTCGGGCTCCACGGTGAAGTCCCTGGCGCCGATCGGGCCGGGCTCGACCCGCCAGACGTCGGGCTCGGAGTCGTCGACCCGGACGCCGTGCTCGCGCAGCATCTGAACGGTCATCTGGATGTGCGGCTGGGAGGGGATCGGCGGGCCGGCGTGCCGTACCGTCACGCCCTTCTCGAACCGGGCGGCGGTCAGCAGCAGGCCGGAGAGGAACTGGGAGGACCCGGACGCGTCGAGCGTGACCTCTCCGCCGGTCAGCGGGCCCCGGACGGTGAACGGCAGCGCGTCGTTGTCCACGTCGGCGCCGAGGGCGCGCAGCGCCCCCAGGATCGTGCCCATGGGGCGCTTGCGCGCGTGCGGGTCGCCGTCGAAGAACACCTCGCCGTCGCCCAGCGCCGCCATCGGCGGCACGAACCGCATCACCGTGCCGGCCAGCCCCACGTCGATCCGCGCCCCGCCGGTGACCGGGCCGGGGGTGATCGCCCAGTCGACGCCGGAGGCGCTCTCGTTGGAGGGGGTCATCGTCGCGCCGAGTGCCCGCAGCGCGTCCGCCATCAGGTCGGCGTCCCGGCTGCGCAGGGCCAGCCGTACCGTGCCCGGGCCGTCGGCCAGCGCGGCCAGCAGCAGGGCGCGGTTGGTCACCGACTTCGAACCGGGCAGGGAGACGGTCGCGCGGACGGGTTCGGTCGCGGTCGGTGCGGGCCACAGCGGAGCGGACATGGGCAAAAGCCTACCGGGGCGGTGACCCTGCGCTTCGAACACATGGCAAGGTGGTGATATGTGCGGGAGATACGCGTCTGCGCGGAAGAAGCAGGAGCTGCTCGAGCAGTTCCAGGTCGAGGTCGACGGGGCCGCTGAGGAGGAGCTCCGGCCCGACTACAACGTCGCGCCGACCAAACCGGTCTACGCGGTGCTGAGCCGGGTGCCCAGGAGCGACCCGGAGGCCCAGGCGGTCCGGCAGCTCCGGGTGCTCCGCTGGGGCCTGGTCCCCTCCTGGGCGAAGGACCCGTCCATCGGCTCAAGGATGATCAACGCGCGGGTCGAGACGCTCACCGAGAAGCCGTCCTTCCGCAGGGCGTTCGCCGAGCGTCGGTGTCTGCTCCCGGCCGACGGCTACTTCGAATGGGCCGTGGCGGAGGAGGGCGGGACGGTCAAGAAGCCGAAGAAGCAGCCCTACTTCATCCACCCCGCCGACGGCGGGGTCATGGCCATGGCGGGGCTGTACGAGTTCTGGCGCGACCGGGGCCGGCCCGAGGACGACCCGCTCGCCTGGCTGGTGACCTGCGCCGTCATCACCACCTCCGCCCTGGACGAGGCCGGCACGGTCCACGACCGGATGCCGATGCTGATCGAGCGGGACCGCTGGGCGGAGTGGCTCGACCCCGGGGTGCCCGACGCGAAGGGGTTCCTGGTCCCGGCCGGCTCCACCGGGCTGAAGGCGTATCCGGTCTCCACCGCGGTGAACTCGGTGCGGAACAACGGCCCGGAGCTCCTCGAGCCGTTGCTGGAGGAGGATGACGGTCAGGCGCTCTTCTGAGAGCGTCCGTATCCCTTCTGAGAGCGTCCGTATCCGAAAACAATCTGTAACCGGTGTAAAACCAACGCCAAGTGGGCATCCGCTGAGGAAAGCGATACCTCTGAAAGAGGGTGTCGCCGTAGAACCTCATCCCCTTCGCGCCTGACGGGACAATCGGGGATCCCTTCACAGGCCGCCCCCACTCTGCGGAGGTGCGGATACGTGAACGCCGCGACCGCGCGTGTGCGCCTGGAGAGCATGCTCGCCGAGCTTGACCGGTCCATCGGGGTGCTGCGGGGAGACCCCCTGACAGCGTGGGACCGGTCCGCGGGCGATGCCGGGTCGGTCCTGACCGACGCGGATCGCAACCGGGCCATGCTGGAGGCGGCCGCCCAGCAGCGCCGCTCGGTGCTCGAAGCACTCAAGCGGCTGGACGACGGCCTCTACGGCCTCTGCGCCGACTGCGGCAGGCCCGTGCCGGAGGGCAGGCTCGAAGCGCGCCCCGAGGCCGCCCGCTGCGTGCAGTGCCAGGCGAAGCGTGAGCGCAGGCGCTGACCCGTGGCCGCCCCCGCCTCTCCGACAGGGCCTCCTAGGGGCGGTCCTCTACCGGGATAGGGGCCGCCCCCCTCTAAAGGGGGCCCACCGGCGTCCCGGAGCCGCGCAGGGGCCGTCCCGGAGCCGCGCAGGGGCCTTCCGCGGCTCCGGGGGGCCTACCGGCGGCGGGCGCTGGCGACCAGGTGGATGCCCACGGTGTCGTCGTCGGCCGGATCTGCCTCCAGCTCGGTGTTGACCAGCCAGGTGAGCGCGCGCGAGTCGGAGGCCAGCACGTGGTCGACCGTCGAGGGGGACAGCACCGTGCGGGGCCGGATCCACTCCACCTCCAGGCCGGCGTCGGTGAGCAGGTCGCGCAGCTGGGCGCTGCTGAAGCACCGGGTGATGCTCCCGTCGGGCCAGGGCACGAGCATGACCTCGCCGGTCTGGCGCAGATGGGCCCAGTAGTTCTGCTCGGCGAGGATCGCCATCCCCAGCACCAGGGAGTCGACGCAGAGCAGCGCCCGCCCGCCGGGCCGCAGCACCCGGGCGACGTCGTCGATCGCCGACTCGGCCATGAGCTCCACCGACATCGCGCGCTCCTCGGCGAGCACGGCGTCCACACTGCGGTCGGGGAGGAATCGGAGATCGTCGGCGCGGACCTGACTGACCTTGGAGACGTCGTGCAGCAGCGGCTGACCCTCCACGGTGCGGCGGAAGTCGACCACCTCCAGCACCCGGTGCCCGGCCTTGGCGGCCTGGGCCGACCAGCGGCCCCGGCCGCCGGACAGGTCGAGGACGGTCGAAGGGCTCTCCGGCAGCCATCGACTCAGCTGCTCGGCGGCGACCGCGCGATAAAAGGTCCAGTACGGCCCGAGCGTTCCTGAGCCGTTCAGCTCTTCGGCCGGGATGGGCAGCACAAGCGGCTCCTGGCGTCGGGTATCCGGTGGTCTACAGCTACCTGCCGGTACGTATGTTTTTCCCCGTACCGGGTCCTTCGTCACCTTCTATCTTGTGGGAACAGATGACAGGACGGGCGTGTTGCAGCGGACAACGCACGATCCTTTCGGGAGGTTGGCAAGCCGATGCTCGCGTTGATCGAACCCATCACCCGCCCCGGTGATCGGTCCATCCCTGATGAGCGGGTATCCTCCGCTCAGTACGGAGTCCCGCGTCAGCAGGGCTTCGGCGATCTTAAGGGGGTGGGTCCGGTCCCTGCGACAGACGCGGAGACTCTGGAGCAGCGGAGCACACGGTTCGAGCGGGATGTGATGCCTTATCTCGACCAGCTCTACTCCGCCGCGCTCCGGATGACCCGGAACCCAGCGGATGCCGAAGATCTCCTTCAGGAGACCTTCGCCAAGGCCTTCGCGTCCTTCCACCAGTTCCAGGAAGGCACCAACCTCAAGGCCTGGCTGTACCGCATCCTGACCAACACCTTCATCAACAGCTACCGCAAGAAGCAGCGGGAGCCCAAGCAGTCGGGCGCCGAGGAGATCGAGGACTGGCAGCTCGCCAGGGCCGAGTCGCACACCTCGGCCGGGCTGAAGTCCGCTGAGATCGAGGCGCTCGAGCACCTGCCCGACAGCGACGTCAAACAGGCGCTGGCCGCGCTCCCCGAGGAGTTCCGCATCGCCGTCTACCTCGCCGACGTCGAGGGTTTCCCCTACAAGGAGATCGCCGACATCATGGGCACCCCCATCGGGACCGTGATGTCGCGGCTTCACCGTGGGCGCCGCCAACTGCGGACCCAACTGGAGGACTACGCCCGCGAGCGTGGCCTGGTTCCCGCGGAGGGTGCGAAGTGAGCGAGCGAGGCGACGGCGAGCCCGTACGGACCGGCCCGGCGACCCCGGACGGGGTGATCGCATGAGCTGCGGCAAGCCCCACGCCACCGACTGCCGTGAAGTCCTGGACAAGGTTTACACCTACCTTGACGGTGAGCTCGACGAGAACAACTGCGTCGACATCCGCGAGCACCTGGACGAGTGCGGCCCCTGCCTGGAGGAATACGGCCTGGAGCAGGTCGTCAAGCAGCTGGTCGCCAAGCACTGCGGCTGCGACCGGGCCTCGGCGGACCTGCGCGCCAAAGTGCTCGACAGGATCGAGCAGGTCCGCTCGGAGTTGACCGGCTGACCTCCTAGGATCTCTCCCATGGCCATGGCGATGGCCAAGGAGCTTGGGGGGCGGCATGCGCATACTCGTCACCGGTGGAGCGGGATTCATCGGATCCAATCTGGTGGACCGGTTGCTGGCCGACGGCCACGAGGTCACGGCCGTGGACGACCTGTCCGGCGGTGACCGCGACAACCTCGCCGACGCGGCGCAGAGCCCGCTGTTCAGGCTGCATCAGATGGATGTGCGCGACCCCGCCCTGATCGGCCTGGTCGCCGACTGGGGGCCCGAGGTCATCTGCCATCTCGCCGCGCAGATCAGCGTGCGCAAGAGCGTGGCCGACCCCGTCCACGACGCCCGGCTCAACGTCGAGGGCACCGCCTCCGTCCTCACCGCCGCCCAGCGCGGCGGCACCCGCAAGGTCGTCTTCGCCTCCTCGGTCGCCGTGTACGGCAGGCCCGCGGTCATCCCGGTCCCCGCGGGCGCGGCGACCGACCCGCGCTCGCCGTACGCGGCCTCCAAGCTCAGCGCGGAGACCTACCTGGCCGCCTTCAAGGCGCTGCACGACATCGACTACACCACCTTGGTGCTCGCCAACGTCTACGGCCCCCGCCAGTCGCCCGGCGGCGAGGCCGGGGTGGTCGCCATCTTCACCGACGCCCTGCTCAACGGCACCCCCACGGTGCTGTACGGCGACGGCACCCAGACCCGCGACTACGTCTTCGTCGACGACGTGGTGGACGGTTTCGTCCGTGCCTGCGGGAGCGGCGACGGCCGCCGGTTCAACCTGGGCACCGGGGTGGAGACCACCGACCGCGCGCTGCACACCCTGGTGGCCGAGGCCGTCGGCGCGCCCGACGGCCCGGAGACCGCCGCGGCGCGCCCGGGCGACCTCCCGGCGATGGCCGTCGATCCGGCCCCCGCGCTGGAGGGGCTGGGCTGGCGGCCCCAGACCGACCTGCCCACCGGGCTGAAGGCCACCGTCGACTGGGCGCGGGCCCGGCTGGCGGCCCGCTAGCCGCGACACCGGCGATGGCGTGCGGTGATGGGTTGGTTACGCTTTGCTTGCGATTCTCGGTCAGCCCCTCCGGGTCGGGCTCGCTTCTGTAGCCTGAGTTGCGAAAACGACATGGAGGCAGCGCATGTTGAAGGAAACGGTCAGCCCGGCACGTCTCGGGATCTCCTGGACTTGAGCACGCGCTCGTAGGACCCAAGGGTGGCCGCTTTGCGTGGACTGCCGTGGTTTGCCAAGGTCTACCTTGTCGCTGTGATCGGGGCGGCGGTCGCGCTCCTCGGATACAGCGTGGCGGTGAGCGGTCGCCTTGAGCGGCTCGACTGGTCGAACCTACTCGTACTGGCCTTGTTGTTCCTGGTGTGCGAGTCGGTGCCGACGCTGCTCAACGTCAAGCAGGCCGCGGTGTCGGTCAGCTTCTCGGCCGCGCTCGCCGCGGTGGTGCTCCTCGGTCCCGAGGGGGCGGCGCTGGTCGGCATGACGGCCGTCTTCAGCGTGCGGCCGGGGCTGCCGCTGGTGAAGCGGCTGTTCAACGGCGCCCAGTTCGCCCTCTGCGGTTACGCCGCGGGCCGGGCCTACGAGTGGCTGGGGGGCACGGCGGGCCTGCCGACCATCGCCGGGTTCGACGATCTGATCGTGCCGTTCGCGGGCGCGGCGGCGGTCTTCGTCCCGCTCAACTTCATCCTGATCGCGATCGTGCTCGTGCTCACCGGTCAGGCCGACCAGGTGCCGCCGCTGCGGGGGCTGGCCCAGTTCATGGTCTCCTACCTGGGCTACGCCACCTTCGGGCTGCTGATCGCCGGGCTGTGGGCGACGGTCAGCTCGATCTCCGCGGTCCTCGTGCTGCTCCCGCTGTTCGTCGCCCGCTGGGCCTTCGGCCAATACCTCGCCCAGCAGCGCTCCTACGACGCCACCATCGCGGCGCTCTGCCAGGCGGTGGAGACCAAGGACTACTACACCCGTGGTCACTGCACCCGCGTCTCGCTGGCCTCGGGCATGATCGCCCAGGAGATCGGCATGGGATCCGAGCGGCTGCGGGCGATCCGTTACGCCGGGATGCTGCACGACGTGGGCAAGCTGGGCGTGCCGACCAAGGTGCTGCAGAAGGACGGCCCGCTCACCGAGGAGGAGTTCGCCGCGATCCAGCTCCATCCGATGCGCGGGCTGGAGATCGTGCGCGGCATCGACTTCCTCGACGAGGCGTTCGCCGGGATCATGCACCATCACGAGCGGCAGGACGGCAAGGGATATCCGATGGGGCTGGCCGGGGAGGAGATCCCGGAGTTCGCCCGGATCATCGCGGTGGCCGACGCCTTCGACTCCATGACCTCCGACCGCTCCTACCGGGGGGCGCGTCCCGTGGAGGTGGCGATGGCCGAGCTCCGCAAGGGAGCCGGCACCCAGTTCGACCCGGTGATGGTCGTCGCGTTCATCAAGGCCGTCGACCGCGACGGCTGGGAGCCGCCGCGCAAGGTCGTCACACCTCCGGCCGGTGAGGCGGGGACCACCACCAAGGACCACGACGACCCGACCATGCCCATCCAGGTGGTGTCGGAGCGGTGAGCCGCCGGGCGGGCGGGGCGAGGGAGAAGGCGGGCGCGACCATGGGCACAGAGCGGTGAGGCGCCGGGCGGGCGGGGCGAGGGAGAAGGCGGGCGCGACCATGGAAGCAGGGCGATGAACGGCACCACCGCCGCCACGCGGGCGTTCCAGCGGCTCGACTCGGGCCAGCTCCTGCTGATCTGCGCGGCGGGCATGCTGGCGGTGGCGGGGGTGGCGCACACCGCCGCCACCGGGCTGCTCGACCCGGAGATCGCCATCGGGTTCGGCGCGCTCATCGCGGCGGGGGAGCTGGCCAGGCTCACGATGCCGGGCAACCGGGAGGTGGCGCCGATCGGCGCGGCGGCCGCGCTCGGCTACACGCTGCTGCTGGACATGGGCGACGTCCCGGCGCGGCACTCGGCGCTCCAGGTCGTCGCGGTGCTGGCGGTCGGCATGGCCGCCGGGGCGCTGCCGCACCTGGCGGTGGGCCGCCCGCCCCGGCCGGACGCGATGGCGCGCAGGCTGCTCACCGGCGCGCTGCTGGCGGTGGCCTACCGGCCGTTGGCGGGGTCGCTGTTCGAGCTGACGAAGGGGCCCGAGGGCGGTTGGTGGCCCGCGCTCGGCGTGATGGCCCTGCTCATCCTGGTCATGGTGCTGGCGGATGTGCTGCTGGCCGCCGTGCTCCGGGCCGAGCAGGTGCGCGCGGCCTTCGGCGTGGCTCTCCGCGACGAGGCGCGGATGGCCGCGCCGCTGTGGGCCGCCGTCGCCGCCTCCGGCATCCTGCTCGCCCTCGCCTCGCACAGCATGGACATGGCGGCGCTGCTGGTCTTCGCCGCGCCGCTGCTGGTCACCCAGGTCGCCTTCCGTAAATACGCCGGGATCCGGGCCACCTACCTCCAGACGGTCCGGGCGCTGTCGCGGGTCACGGAGGTCGGCGGCTACGTCGAGCCGGGGCATTCGCGCCGGGTCAGCCGCCTGGCGGTCGCGGTCGGGCGGGAGCTGGGCCTGGCCGAGCCCGAGCTGCTGGAGCTGGAATACGCCGCGCTCATGCACGACATCGGCCAGCTCTCGCTGCGCGATCCGATCCCCGGGGGCGCCACGGTGCTCACCGAGCCCGAGCAGGCCCGGCGCATCGCCGAACTCGGCGCGGAGGTGATCCGGCAGACCGGGGTGCTGGACCGGGTGGCCGAGATCGTCCGCCGCCAGTGCGATCCCTGCGCCGAGACGCCGCCGCTGGCCAGCCGCATCATCAAGGTGGCCAACGCCTATGACGACCTGGTCGGCGGCTCCACCGACCGGGACCGGGCCGGGGCCGCCCTCGAACGGCTCCGCCTCGGCGCCGGTGAGGAGTATGATCCACCGGTCGTCGAAGCGGCAGCCCGCGTCATCGACAGGTTGACTCCGTCGTACCGGATCTGAAAGATCTCCTTGCGGATCCGAACGATCGCCTCCCGGACCCGAAGGATCCCCCTTCCTGACCGGGTGGTCCCCGGGAGGGTTCCGATCCCACGCACCTGTGGGTTTCCTACAGATCACGTTCCCGTGATCGGTGGTTTCGGGCTTAGGGCTGTGCTAAGACCCCGATCATAGGGTGGAGCGGTCGAAAGGGGTCTGCCAACGTGTTCGAGTCTGTTCTGGTAGCCAATCGTGGTGAAATCGCACGGCGAATCATCCGCACGATCCAGCGCATGGGACTGCGAGCCATCGCGGTGTATTCCGAGGCCGACGCGGATCTGCCGTTCGTCCGGGAGGCCGACGAGGCGATCCTGCTCGGGCCGGCCAACCCGGCGCAGAGCTATCTCGACGCCGACAAGGTGCTTGAGGCCGCCCGCGTGTCGGGCGCCCAGGCCGTCCATCCGGGCTACGGGTTCTTCTCGGAGAACGCCGGATTCGCCCGGGCCGTCATCGACGCCGGTCTGACCTGGATCGGGCCCTCGCCCGAGGCGATCGAGCGGATGGGCGACAAGATCAACGCGCGTAACCTGATGGAGGCGGCGGGCGTGCCCGTCGCCGCCGGGACCCGCGAGCCGGTCACCGGGCTGGAGGAGGCCGTGGCCGCCGTCGCCGGGATCGGCTATCCGGTCATGGTCAAGACGGCGGGTGGCGGCGGCGGCATCGGCATGGGCGTCGCCCACGACGAGGCCGGGCTGGGCAAGGCGTTCGAGCAGGCGTCCAGGGCCGCCTCGCGCTTTGGCGGGACGCCCGCGATCCTGCTGGAGCGCTATATCGAGCGCGCCCGCCACGTCGAGGTGCAGATCCTCGGCCTCGCCGACGGTACGGTCGTCGCGCTGGGCGAGCGCGACTGCTCGGTGCAGCGCCGGCACCAGAAGGTCGTGGAGGAGACGCCGTCCCCCGGCATCACCCAGGAGCTGCGCGAGCGCATGCTGGCGGCGGCCGTACGGGCGGGCGAGGCGGTCGGTTATCTGGGCGCGGGGACCGTGGAGTGCCTGGTCGACGCCGACAAGCAGGACTTCGTCTTCCTGGAGATGAACACCCGGCTCCAGGTGGAGCACCCGGTCACCGAGCTGGTCACCGGCGTGGACCTGGTCGAGCAGCAGCTGCTGATCGCCGCGGGCGAGAAGACCGCGCCGGAGGCGGTCGCGCGCGGCCACGCGATCGAGTTCCGCGTCTACGCCGAGGACCCCAAGCGGTTCTTCCCGGGTCCCGGGAAGATCGACGTCTGGGCGGAACCGTCCGGCGAGGGCGTCCGGGTGGACTCCGGCTACACCGACGGCAACACGGTCACGCCGTTCTACGATCCGCTCATGGCCAAGCTGTGCGTGTTCGGGCAGACGCGGGCCGAGGCCCTGGAGCGCGCCCGGGCGGCCGTGGCGGGCTTCGAGATCGCGGGCCCCAAGAACAACCTGCCGTTCTGCGCGGAGCTGCTGGAACACCCCGAGTTCGTCGAGGGGACCTACGACACCGGACTGGTGGCTCGCATGCGGGCCTGAACAGGTCGGTCTGACACAGTTGGATCACAGTGATTGATGGGAGTGTCCAGTGGCTGAAGTACGCGCCGAGATGGTGGCAAATGTCTGGAAGGTTCTCGTTTCCCAGGGCGACACCGTCGAGGACGGCGACACCCTGGTCATCCTTGAGTCGATGAAGATGGAGATCCCCGTCATCGCCGAGGACGACGGTGTGATCACCGAGATCAAGGTCGCCGAGGGCGACGTCATCCAGGAAGGCGACGTCATCGCCATCATCGAGTAGCCCGCCCGGCCCCGCGCCGTGCCGTGGCGCCGGTCACCGCCGCGCGTGCTCCCGCCGTACCGGCGCCGGTGGGAGTCCCGCGTGAACGGTCCCGGCTCCAACGGTCCCGGCCCCGGTCGCACGGTGGGACCCGGACGGCGCGCGGTGAGCGTGTGCGGTGGTTCCGGGGGCGCGCAGCGGGTGTGGGACGGTGTGCGGTGGTTCCGGACGGTGTGCGGGGCGATGTGGGGGTGTCCCGGACGGCGCGCGGTGCGCGTGTGATGGTGCCGGGTGGCGCGCGGCGGGTATGTGGTGGTGCCGGGCAGTGCGTGGTGAGCGTGTGCGGTGGTTCCGAACGGTGTACGGGGCGGTGTTGGAGATGTCCCGGACGGTGTGGTGGTGAGCGCGGGCGGTCATCGGGAGAGTCTGGCGATGAAGCGTTCGCGGTCGACGACCACGCGTTCGATCGTGCCGGTCGCGACGGTGGTGTGCCGGTCGTCGGCGGTGAAGGCGAAGACCAGGCGGCGGCCGTCGACCTCGGTGAGCTCGGCGGTGATCTCGACGTGGGTGCCGACCGGGCTGGCCGCCAGGTGCTCCAGGACGACCTTGGTGCCCACGGAGGTCTGACCGGGCCCCAGCGCGCCCGCGACCGCCTGGACGGTGGCCTGTTCGGCGAAGGCCAGCAGGCGGGGGGTGGCCAGGACGGGGACGTCTCCGCTGCCGACCTTGGCCGCGGTGTCCCCCCTCTCGACCATGATGAGGAGCCGGGCGCGCAGGCCGGGAGTCAACGTCATGGGCGTCAGCATAAGGTGATCGGGTGACCCCCTACTGCGATCACTGCGGCCGCCCGGCGCACGAGGGTGAGCACGCGGGCTGCCGCGCCGCGCGAGCGATGGAGCCGCCGCGTTACTGTTCCCACTGCCGCCGGCGCATGGTGGTCCAGGTGACCCCCACCGGCTGGTCGGCGCGCTGTGCGGAGCACGGCACGCTGAGCGGCTGAGCCCCGGTTCCGTCGGCCGGGGCGGATCCCCGCCTCGCGACGGATCGAGCACTGCTCTCCGGACGCTAGTTTTATGTACGCTTTATGTACTCTTATGGGGGATTCCAGGGCGACCAAGGCTCCGTCGATGATCTGTGGGCGCCCGGGGGCGGTCGGCGCCGACGGCTGCCTGGCAGCTCTTGCCGTAAAAGTGCGCAACCTATACAAGTACGCTTAAAAGTCCTGAGTTTTGTGCGATGCTACGGCACGCGTCTTGTTTGTGAGGCATACGGCTTGCAGGGTTTCGTTACGTTGCCGTGACGTTGGCGCGATACAAATCCGCTTTGTTGGAGAACCCTGGGGTGGGAGCGGAGAGGGTTACGGGGGAGTCATGGTGGCCCAAGGCACGACGCTGGCGGGGCGGTATCGGCTGGATACCCGCATCGGCGCCGGCGGTATGGGCGAGGTGTGGCGCGGTGAGGACACCGTCTTGGCCCGCACCGTCGCCGTCAAGGTGCTGCTCCCAGGCCGTACCGACGACCCCGGCTTCCTGGTGCGTTTCCAGGGCGAGGCCCGGGCGATGGCGACGATCAACCACCCCGGGGTCGTAGACGTCTACGACTACGGGATTCACGAGGTGCCCGGCGCGGGGGCGACGGCATATCTCGTGATGAAGTTCGTGGACGGCGAGCCGCTCGACCGGCTGCTCGGGCGGCTGGGGAGCATCGCCCCCGGGCCCGCGATGGAGCTCATCGCCCAGGCGGCCTCCGCCATGCAGGCCGTCCACGACCAGGGCATCGTCCACCGGGACATCAAGCCCGGCAACCTGATGGTCCGCTCCGACGGCACGCTCGTGCTCACCGACTTCGGCATCGCCAGGTCGGACGCGGCCAGCAGGCTGACCGACGCGGGCATGGTGCTCGGCACCGCCGCCTACTGCGCGCCCGAGCAGGCCGAGGGCGCGCCGGTCACCCCCGCGGTCGACATCTACGCGCTGGGCGTGGTGGCCTACGAGTGCCTGGCCGGGCAGCGCCCCTTCGACGGCGACACCCCGGTCACGATCGCGCTCAAACACATCCGCGAGACGCCGCCGCCGCTGCCGCCGCACATCCCTCCCGCGGTCCGGGCTCTGGTGGAGCGGGCCCTGTCCAAGGACCCGGCCCGGCGCTTCCCCAGCGCCGCAGCGATGAGCACCGCCGCCAGGCAGGCGGCGCGCCTCGGGCCGGAGACCGGCTCGACGATGGCGCCACCGCTCCCGCCCGCCGGCGCGGTGCAGACCGGCTGGGAGGGCGCCGCACCGCCGCAGACCGGCCGGCACGGAGCCCCACCGCAGGCCGGCCGGTCCGAGGTGCCGCTGCCGCAGACCGGCTGGCAGGGGGCCATGTCTCAGGCGGGCCCGCAGGGAGCCGTGCCGCCCGAGACGGCGCCGTCGCCCGGCCCGGCCACGCAGGCGGTCCCGCAGGGGCGTGGCCGCCGCGGCGCGAAGCGGTCCCGGAGCAAGGGCGGGCTGCTGGCGGTCTCCGCGGCGGCGGCCGTGATGTGCGTCGGCCTCGTCGCCGTGGCGATCAACGGGATGGCGGCCTCCACGGTATCCAACGAGTCGATGACGAAGCCCGAGCCGCTGCCCAGCGTGACCGATTCACCGAGCCCCACGAAGACCAGGACCTCCAGGCCCCCCAGGCCCCCCAGGCCGACCGCCACGGCCGAGCGGCCCATCCGCCCCACCCCCACCCCGACGCCGACCCCCACCCCGACGCCCACACCCACTCCGACGCCGACCCCCACCCCGACGCCGACCCCCACTCCGACGCCGGTGCCGAAGCGGAAGGTGCCCGACGTCACGGGCATGGCGCCGGACATGGCAAAGAGCGAGCTACAGAAGGCGGGCCTGAAGCCGAAGAGGTCTGACAGCGCCGACCTCGACCAGACCCAGTGCATGCGGGTGGTCGAGCAGAACCCGCCCGGCGGGACCTTGTGGGACCCGAGGAAGCCGGTGGAGATCGTCGTGGCCAACTACGGCTGCCCGTCCAGCCCGGCGCCCACCCCGACCGCGACGCCCAGCCCCTAGACGGGTAGACCTGAGTCGTTTGGCTGCGGGGACGGCGAAGGGTGTCGACGATCTGTCTGTGACGACAGCCCTCGACACCCTTCTCGCCGCGCTGAGCATGAAGACCGACGACTGACTCGGTTGACCGGCCCGCCTCGGACCTCCACCGAAGCCGGCCGGCGCCGCTCAGACCCCGGTGGTGTTGCGGGGGTAGGCGACCGACGGGTCGGTGGCGATGTTGACCATGTACGGGACGCCGGAGTCGAACGCGCGCAGCAGCGCCGGGCCGATCTGCGACGGGTCGGTGACCAGCTCGCCGCCGCCGCCCAGAGCGGTCACCACCTGGTCGTAGCGGCACTGCGGCTGGAGCTCGGCCGCCACGTCGTAGCCGTAGAGCATCTGCATGGGGTGCTTCTCCAGCCCCCACATGCCGTTGTTGCCGCAGATCATCACCACCGGCAGGCGGTGCCGTACGAGCGTGTCCACGTCCATCAGCGAGAAACCGGCCGCGCCGTCGCCGAGCAGCAGCACCACCTGCGAGGAGGGCCGCGCCACCCGGGCGGCGATGGCGTAGCCCAGGCCGGTGCCCAGGCAGCCGTACGGGCCCGGGTCGAGCCAGTTGCCGGGCTGCTTGGGCTCGACGTATTTGCCGGCGTAGGAGACGAAGTCGCCGCCGTCGCCGATCACCACGGCGTCGTCGGCGAGGACCTTGGCCAGCTCGCCGTAGATGCGCATCGGGTGGATCGGGTCGGAGCCGGAGGCCAGCAGGTCCGCGTCGGCGGCGATGGCCGCCGACGCGGCCTCCGACAGCTTCGACAGCCACGGCGCGTAGGACGCGGGGGAGACACCGGCCTGGTTGCAGGCCGTGCCCAGCCCCCAGAAGACCAGCGACAGGTCGCCGGCGGCGGTCCCGGAGGGCTCGATGTGCGTGGTGAGCTGCGACGGGGCGTCGGCCAGGTGCACGACCCTGGCGAGCGGGGCGCCGTCCTTGCCGCCGAACCAGCCGTAGCCGAGGCGGAAGTCCAGCGGGGCGCCCGCCACGATCACCAGGTCGGCCTGGGTGAGGGCCAGCCCCCGGGCCCGGGTGACCAGCAGCTCGTGCCCGGCGGGCAGGATGCCGCGGCCCTGGCCGTTGGGGATGACCGGCAGGCGGAACTCCTCGGCGAAGCCCCGGGCGACCTCCTCGGCGCGGTCCATCCACACGTCCGAGCCGAGCACCAGCACCGGGCGCTCGGCCTCGGCGAGCAGGCGGGCGATCCCGGCGAGGGAGTCGGGGTCGGGCTCCAGCGGTGACGGGGTCAGCGTCTCGGTGACGTGGTCGGGCGGGGGTGCGGCCGCGAACAGGTGGTCCATGTGGAAGTCGAGGAAGACCGGGCCGCGGTGCGGGGCCAGGGCCGTGCGGAAGGCCATCTCCACGTCCTCGGCGACGGAGTCGGGGCCGGAGCCGGTGAAGGCCAGCTTGGTGATCGGCGCGAACAGCGGCGGGTGGTCGATCTCCTGCAGCGCGCCGGAGCCCCAGCGTGAGCGCGGTGCCCGGCCTCCCATGACCACGACGGGGGAGCCGTTGAAGTGCGCGGTGGCCACGCCGCTGACGCCGTTGGTGACGCCGGGGCCGGCGGTGAGCACGGCCAGCCCGGGTCTGCGGGTCAGCCGGGCAGTCGCCTCGGCGGCGAAGACCGCGCTCTGCTCGTGCCGCACGTCGAGGATGGGCATGCCCTCGTGGACCGCCCCGTCATACAGCGGGAAGACGTGCCCGCCGGACAGGGTGAACATGGTCTCGATTCCATAGGCCTTGGAGACGGCGACAGCGATGTCACCTGCGTGCTTTGGGGACTCCATACCGCGCAACCTACCAGTCAGTCACTTAGCCGGACAGGGGTTCTTCACCCTGCCCAGATTCCTCCCGCCTAACGCTGCCAGCGCATATTCGCCCCGTCCGGCCATCCGGCCGGTCTGCCCGCCGGGGGCCGCCGCGGAGGACCGCCCCCGGCGGCCGGTGCGGCCTTGACGGAGGGGCGCCGCGGGGGGTTGATGGACATCGAATCTCGTTCGGTTCCCGCTGGAGGTCGCCCGCCATGCCGATTCCGCGTTCGATCCTCACCAAAGGGGACCTCCCCGATCTGGACCTCGCCGTCGTCGCCGGAGCCTGGCCCGCCGACATCACCGGCCATTTCCTGATCAGCACCTCTGACCAGCGGACCAACCCGGTCCACGCCTTCTTCGGCGACGGCGTCCTGGTCCGGCTGGCGCTCCGGCCCGGCACCGACGGCGCCGCCTCCGACCGGTTCGCCTGGCGGCCCCGGGTGATCGACTCTCCCTCCGTACGGCTCCGCCGCAGGCGCCCCGACCTGTTCCGGTCCGGGCCGGTCGGGACCGCCTCCCCGTTCGGCGGCGTCAACGCCGCCAACACCGCCCCCCTGCCCTGGGGAGACCGCCTCTTCGCGACCTGGGACGCCGGACGGCCCGTCGAGGTCGACCCGGTCACCCTGGGCTTCCTGGGCGAGGTCGGCCACCGCGACGACTGGGCCCCGGCGCTGGACGCCCCGGTCCTGCCGTCCATCCTGTCCACCGCCCACCCGGTGATCGACCCCGAGCGCGGCTGCCTGTGGTCGGTGACCCGGGACCCGCTCACCAACGTCCTGTCGATCGTCCGCTACGACGGCGAGGGCGCGCGCGTGCGGCGCTGGCCGGTCGAGGGCGCGGAGTTCCCCCAGGCCACCCATACGATCACGCAGACCCGCGACTGGCTGGTGCTGGCCGACACCGCCTACAAGGTCGACCTCGAGGAGGTCCTCGGCGCGGGCGACCGTACGGTGGCCAACAACCCCGGCGGCCCGCTGGTGCTCGTCCGCAAGGCCCACCTCGACGCGGCCGCGCCGGGCACCGCCGTCTCCGGTACGGTCTTCCGGCTGGCCCCCGAGGTCAACCACTTCTACGCCACCTACGACGACTCCGCCGGGATCCGCGTCGTCATGGAGCACACCCCGGGCGTCGACATCGGCATGTATCTGAGGGAGGACGACCTGGACGTGTTCGGCCGCCCCGTCGACCCGGCCCTGCGCGGCATGTACTGCCACGGCATGTCCCCGGCCCTCACCACGGTCCTGGAGTTCGACCCGGTCAGGGGCGCCGTGACCGACGTGGCCCGGCTCTACGACCCGGCGAGGTACTGGCAGGCCGAGCTGTCGGCCGTGGACTGGTCCCTCGAAGGGCAGCTCGCCCCGACCCGCCACCACCTGATCTTCCAGGGGTTCCACCCCGAGGCGGTCAACCAGCGGGCGCTGCGCAACTACGGCGACCGCGTCGACCGCTCGCTGCTGCCGGACGGGCAGACCCCGGCCGTGCTCGCCTCCCTGGAGCGCGACTCGCTCAAGCCGCTGTCGGAGTGGGCCTGGCCGCTGGACGACTACCCGACCTCGCCCGCGTTCGTGCCCCGCGCTCCCGGCGGGCCCGGCCGCAGCCGCTACGCGGGGGCCCGGCCCGGCGGGCACGAGGGCTATCTCGTCGTGGTCGTGCACAACGACGACCGGTTCCGGGTCGAGGTCTTCGACGCGGCCGACGTCTCGCGCGGCCCGGTGGCGACGCTGGCGCCGTCCCCCGGCACGGTCGTCCCCTTCATGATCCATGCCGCCTGGATGCCGTCGGCCGTGCCCGCCGACCGGTCGATCGAGCGGCTCCGCTTCGCCGACGACCTCGACGACCGCCTGGGAGTGCTCGATCCCGAGCTCCAGGCGGTCGCCCGGGAGGTCGCCGCCGAGCTGTAGCGCGCCCGTCCGGGCCGGCCCGGACGGCCGGCCCGGCCCGGCCCGTGCCGGCGTCTACAGCGGCGGGACCGACCAGCCCTTCTCCGCCCACAGGGGCGCGTGCTCGGAGTTGACGAACAACCGGTCCTCCGGATGCGGGATCCGGTGGTAGCTCTGCGGGTGGAGCAGCTCGGAGGAGCTGTCGGACAGGTCGAGGACATACCGGTCGGGCGCCCGCCGCCCGGCCAGGTAGCGCAGCTCGAAGGCGTGCAGCCGCAACGGGTCCGCCGGGTTCCAGACCCCGAGGCCCGCCCGGCGTGCCTGCCGTACCGACTCGCGGGCCCGGCCCAGCGCGCCGGCCTCCGCCACCGTGCGGGCCGTCCCGGGGGCCGGTACGGCCTGCGCCGCCCGGTTCTCCTGCCGGACGAAGGGGTCCACGTTGGGCCAGATGAAGTAGGGCATGGCGTGCCCGCCGGCGAGCAGCCGCTCGTTGTACGGGGCGGGCCTGGGCCGGAGCTTCTGGTCCCGGTTGACGTAGCACAGCAGCCTGCCGTACCGGTCGAGGACCTCGTACGCGAAGGCCAGCCGGAATTTGAAGGTCTCACCGTCGAGGCCCTGCTCGGCGATGTCGGAGCTGATCATGTCTCTGAGCGCCTGCGTGGACGGGCCGCCGAGCTCGGCGTGGTTGCGCGCGGTGGCCGGGCCGAGCCTGTCCAGCAGATGATCGTGGAGTGCGGCGCGCAGCGGCAGCGGCTCGAAGCCCGGCGCGAACGGATCGGCCAGGAAGTCGGTCCAGGCCGGGTGTGAGATCTTGACGAAACCTCTGGGCAGGTCGGGGACGACGGAGCTGCGGGGCAGCTCGAAGCTGACCTCGGGGGCGTCCACGCCGAGCAGGCGCACGCCGAAGTTGCCGTCGGCGGCGATGTTGATCGTGTCACCGTCGTGCACGACCTTGTCGACGGGCTGCGGGGCTCCCGCCGACCGCGCGAGGAGCGCGTGTCCGACGGTGATACCGGGAACGGGCTGTTCGATCGCCTTGGCCATGCTCACATCATGAACGCCCGTCCGCGGCACGTCATGGCATCGGCGCTCTCAGAGCGTGTCGGAGAGCGCCTTGATCGGCATCTTCAGGTCGACCAGCAGGTCGAGGTCCGCCTCGGCGGTCCGGCCGAGGGTGGTCAGGTAGTTGCCCACGATGATCGCGTTGATCCCGCCGAGCATGCCGTCGCGGGTGCCCAGGTCACCCAGGGTCAGCTCGCGGCCGCCGGCGTAGCGCAGGATCGTGCGGGGCAGCGCGAGCCGGAAGGCGGCGATCGTCCGGAGCGCCTCGGAGCCCGAAAGGAGGGGCAACGACTCGAAGGGCGTGCCGGGGCGCGGGTTGAGGAAGTTCAGGGGCACCTCGTCGGGCTGCAGCTCGCCGAGCTGCCCGGCGAACTCCGCCCGCTGCTCCAGGCTCTCGCCCATGCCCACGATGCCCCCGCAGCACAGTTCCATCCCGGCCTCGCGCACCATCAGGCAGGTGTCCCAGCGCTCCTGCCACGTGTGGGTGGTGACGACCCTGTCGAAGTGCGACCTCGCGGTCTCCAGGTTGTGGTTGTAGCGGTGCACGCCCATCTCGGCCAGCTCGTCGACCTGGGCCTGGGTGAGCATGCCCAGCGAGCAGGCGACGTTGATGTCGACCGCCTCCTGGATCGCCTTGACCCCCTCGCGGACCTGGTCCATCAGCCGCCGGTCGGGGCCGCGCACCGCGGCCACGATGCAGAACTCGGTCGCGCCGGTCGCCGCGGTCTCCCTGGCCGCCTGGACGAGGGAGGGGATGTCGAGCCAGGCCGCGCGGACCGGGGAGGCGAACTGGCCCGACTGGGAGCAGAAGTGGCAGTCTTCCGGGCAGCCGCCGGTCTTGAGGGAGATGATCCCCTCGACCTCCACCTCGGGGCCGCACCACTTCATCCGCACCTCGTGCGCGAGCCCCAGGAGGTCGGCGAGGCGGTCGTCGGGCAGTTCGAGGCAGCGCAGCACCTGCGCGGCGTCGAGTCCCCGCCCCTCCTCCAGGACCTGTGTCCGGGCGATCCCAAGAATGTCGCTCATGCTGCTCCGTTCTCCGTCCGATCTCCGGCCGTCGTCTACGGCAGGAGCCTAAGGGCCCTCCGGAAGGCAGAGGGGTCGAAACCGCCGCCCAGCACCGGGCTCAGGCCGGCGTGGGCGGTCCGGGCGAAGTCCTCCCGGCCGAGGGCTCCGGCCCCCTCCGGGAGCACGCCCGCCAGCGGCCGGGCGGCCAGCATCTCCAGATCCGCCACGTTGCACCGCTCGGCCAGGTCGGGGGCGGCCGGCCAGGAGCCGATCACCACCCCGGCCGGCTCCAGCCCGCGATGGGCCATCGCCTCCAGCGTCAGCGCGGTGTGGTTGAGCGTGCCCAGCGCCGCCCGGGTCACCAGGAGCACCGGCGCGGAGAGCGCCCGGGCCAGGTCGGCCAGGGTCGCCCCCTCCTCGTCGAAGCGGACGAGCAGCCCGCCCGCCCCTTCGACGACCACCAGGCGGTGCGACTCGGCCAGCTCCTCGATCCGGGCGGCCGCCTGGGTGAGGGAGACCGGCGGCAGGCCCGCCGTGCGGGCGGCCGCCGCCGGGGACAGCGGGTCGGGGAACCTGGCGAACTCGAACGTCGAGGTCACCCCGGACAGCCGGATGACGTCGTCGAGGTCTCCGGGCTCCGTCTCGCCCACCCCGGTCTGAGCGGGTTTCACCACCGCGACCGGGACGCCCCGCTCTCTGGCGAGCGAGGCCACGGCTGCGGTGACGATCGTCTTTCCCACTCCGGTGTCGGTCCCGGTGACCACGAGAATGCTCACGCACCTCACCTTAGGCGGCTGTGACCTTCCACGGCCCGGACGCGGATCGCCCGCCGGAGACCTCAGGGGCGGCGCAGCCGGGTGACGAACTTGTAGCGGTCGCCGCGGTAGAGGGACTGGGCCCACTCCACGGGGTTGCCGTCGGCGTCGAAGGCGTGCCGGGTGAGCAGCAGCATCGGCAGGCCGACGTCGACGCTCAGCACCTGCGCGTCGTACGGCGTGGCCAGCACGGTCTCGATGATCTCCTCGGCGTCGGTCAGCCGCACGTTGTAGGCGTTGTGCAGCGTCTCGTACAGCGAGGAGTGCACCTCCAGCTCGCGCCGGAGCCGGGGGAAGCGCCGGGCCGACAGGTGGGTGGTGTCGATCGACATCGGCTCGCCGTTGGCCAGGCGCAGCCGGTGGATGCGCAGCACGCGGCCGCCGGGGTTGATCGCCAGCCGGCGGGCCAGGGGCTCGTCGGCGGTGATGTAGCTGATGTCGAGGATCTTGGTGTCGGGTTCGAGGCCGACCGTCCGCAGGTCGCCGGTGTATGAGGTGAGCTGGAGGACCTGGGCGACCTTGGGCTGCGCGACGAACGTCCCCTTGCCCTGGATGCGCACCAGGCGGCCCTCGACCACCAGCTCCGACAGGGCCTGGCGCACGGTGGTGCGCGACGTCTCGAAGCGCACCGCCAGGGTCCGCTCGGGGGGCAGCGCGCTGCCCGCCGACAGGCTCTTGGTCAGCGCGAGCAGGCTCCGTTTGACGTCGTAGTACTTAGGAATCCTGGGGGAGTCGTCCGTCACGTCGGCACCTCACCTGACGGCTCGGAAACGGCGTGGCCGGAGGTGCCGTGCCCGCCGGCTCGCCCGCTTCGCTCACTCACATGGTCACCTTCATCTCGGCCACGGCGGTGAGCGCACCCCTGGTCACCGCTAGATCTTCGGAACTCAGATTGGCCCGCGCGGTCAACCGCAGGCAAGAGCGGCCGACCGGCACTGAGGGCGGCCGGAAACATCCGGCGCGCACTCCGCGTTCCGCACAGATGAGGGCGGCCCGCAGTGCGCTCTCGGGTGGGCCGAGCACGATCGGGACGACCGCACCCGCCGGATCGTTGGTCTCCAGGCCGAGTTCGCGGGCCATCGAGGCCAGCTCTCTCGCTCTGGTCCGCACGCATCCGGGCAGTTCGGGCTGGTTTTGAAGGATATCCACAGCGGCGAGTGCCGCCGCCACGCTGCCGGGGGCGAGGCCGGTGTCGAAGATGAACGACCGGCCCGTGTCTATCAGGGTCTCGATCACCTCCGGGGCCCCGAGCACGGCCCCGCCCTGGGAGCCCAGGGACTTGGAGAGTGTGACCGTTCTCACAACGCCCGGCTCGGCCGCCAGGCCCGCGGCGTGCACCGCCCCCCGGCCGTGGGGGCCGATGACGCCGATCGAGTGGGCCTCGTCCACGATCAGCAGCGCGCCCTGCCGTACGGTCGCCGCGTGCAGCTCCGCCAGCGGCGCCAGGTCGCCGTCGACGGAGAAGACCGCGTCGGTGACCACTATCGCGTGCTCCTCGTCCCGGTCGGCCAGGGCCTTCTCCACGGCCGCCACGTCCTTGTGCGGGGTGACCACCACACGCGAGCGGGACAGGCGGCAGGCGTCCACGATGGAGGCGTGGTTGCCCGCCTCGGAGACCACCAGCGCGTCCCTGCCCAGGGCCGCCACGGCCGCCAGGTTGGCCAGATAGCCGGAGGAGAACACCAGCGCGCCGCGGGCCCGGGTGAAGGCGCACAGCCGCGCCTCCAGCTCGGCGTGGAGCGCGGTGGAGCCGGTGACCAGGCGGGAGCCGGTCGAGCCGGTGCCCCAGACCCGGGTGGCCTCCGTCGCGGCATCGATCAGCCGCCGGTCCCTGGCCAGCCCGAGGTAGTCGTTGGAGGCCAGGTCGATCAGGCCGTCGTCGTCCGGCGTCCGGGCGCGCAAGGTCCGCTTCAGTCCCGCGGCCTCCCGCGTGCCCGCGGCCGTGCGCAACCGTGCCAGCGGATCTGGGGTCTGCTCCATAGCGGGCATCTTGCCAGCCGGACCCGCCCGATTCGCGTTTGGGCCCGCAAAGAACGCATGATGCACGAGTGCCGACTCTAAGCGACCTGGTAGTCCGTCATACCGCGCTCGACGATGCCGACCTCGAGTGGATGCACTCGCTGGTCTCCGACTGGCAGCTCCTGGCCGACCTGTCGTTCGCCGATCTCATCCTGTGGATCCCGCTCAGGGAGAGATCGGGCTGGATCGCCATCGCGCAGATGCGGCCCACCACGGGCCCCACCGTCTATCACGACGACATCGTGGGGATGACGGTGGGCAAGGGGGAACGGGCGCTCATCGACACCGCCTGGGACGAGCGGCGGATCTGCCGGGAGGGCGATCCCGACTGGTCGAGCGGGGTGCCGGTGCGGGAGGAGACCATCCCGGTACGGCGGGCCGACCACTTCCTGGGCGTGATCCAGCGCTCGACGAACCTGTCGTCGGCGCGCACTCCCTCACGGCTTGAGCTCACCTACCTGCAGAGCGCCTCAGACCTGGCCCAGATGGTGGCCGAGGGGCGCTTCCCCTTCTCCGGCGCCGAGCCGATCCTGGTCCGCTCGCCGCGCGTGGGCGACGGGCTGCTCCGGCTCGACCGGGCGGGCCGGGTCACCTACGCCTCGCCGAACGCGCTGTCGGCCTACCGGCGGCTGGGTCTCAACGCCGACCTGGTCGGCGCCGAGCTGGGCCGTACCACCGCCACCCTCTGCTACTCCGACGAGCCCATCAACGAGAACCTGATGATCGTGGCCAGCGGCCGGGAGCCCAGGGAGACCGAGGTCGAGTCGGGCGGCACGGTCGTGCAGCTGCGGGCGATCCCGCTGGTGGTCGGCGGCGGGCGGATCGGCGCGCTGGTGCTCATCCGCGACGTGACCGAGCTGCGGCGCCGTGAGCGGGAGCTGATGACCAAGGACGCCACCATCAGGGAGATCCACCACCGGGTGAAGAACAACCTGCAGACGGTGGCCGCGCTGCTGCGGCTGCAGGCCCGGCGGCTGCAGCAGCCGGAGGGGCGCGAGGCGCTGGAGGAGGCGGTGCGCAGGGTCGGGTCGATCGCGATCGTGCACGAGACGCTGTCGCACACGCCCGACGAGCAGGTGGACTTCGACGACATCGCCGACCGCGTGATCGCGATGACGGGCGAGGTGGCGGCGCCGGAGGCGCAGGTCGTGCCGCGCCGGATCGGGACGTTCGGGGTGCTGCGCTCGGAGATCGCGACGCCGCTGGCGATGGTCCTCACCGAGCTGCTGCAGAACGCCGTCCAGCACGGGCTGGCACACCGGCCGGGCAGGCTTCAGGTGATCGTTTCGCGGGGGGCCGACCGGCTGGACGTGATCGTCTCCGATGACGGGACCGGTCTGCCGGAGGGCTTCGACCTGGAGTCGTCCACCAGTCTCGGCCTGCAGATCGTGCGCACGCTGGTCGTCGGGGAGCTGTCCGGGCGGCTGGCCATCGAGCCCCGGCAGGGCGGCGGCACGGAGGTAACCCTCGGCATTCCCCTCCCCGCGGTCTGAGCCGGGCCGGGGAGGGGCGCTTTCTCGCCGGTCAGACGTTCGCGCGGGTGCGGGCGCGGGCGGTGCGGCGCTTGAAGGCGCGGCGCTCGTCCTCGCTCAGGCCGCCCCAGACGCCGGCGTCCTGCCCGGATTCCAGGGCCCACTTCAGGCATGCTTCACTTACAGTGCACGTACGGCAGACCTGCTTGGCCTCTTCGATCTGCATCAGGGCGGGGCCGGTGTTGCCGATCGGGAAGAACAGCTCGGGGTCCACGTCACGGCAGGCAGCGCGGTGGCGCCAGTCCATGCGTCCACTCCTTCGTAAGAGGAGCCCTTGCTGCGGCTCCGTCGGCTCACTTTGTGAAGACTTTCACTAACCAGCGCGAACGATTACCCGAGCCTTGTTCGGTCGGGGGCCTGTTCACTCGATCGCCGGTGCCCTGGGAGCGAGGTGGCCGCTCAAAGGTCCTACGTTCCGACGTCAATGTTGAGATTGTCAGCCACGCTCAGTACATGCAAGAGGTTTGGGAGAACGTTTTGCCGGATATGCATGTCGGATGCGTCACACAATGACCGCATGTAACGAGTCAGACCAAAACTTGTAACGCGTTCGGGATAGACCGGAACGTCACTCGCTCGACTTCGCCCAGGTAGTCGCCGTCGAGCTGGAAGGCCACCGGGCGTTCGGCGGTCAACGTGAACTCCCGCTCGTCGTGGAGCTGGACCAGGTGGCGGCCGTTGGGCAGGGTGTCGCGGACCCCCATGATCTGGGGCATCAGGCGGAGCATCGACGGCAGGCCCAGGCGCTGCAGTCCCAGCAGGTCGAGGCCCGTCTCGAAGCTCGCCCACGGGGTCGGGCAGACCGGCTGGGAGCCCACGTAGGTCCACGGCGAGGTGTTGGAGACGACCGCCATGAAGATGTGCCCGGCCCGGGGCACGTCGGGGCCCTCGACGGCCATGGCGGCATGGCGCTTGTCGGTCGTCAGATAGTGGTGCAGCGCGGTGTTCACGTAGCGGGTGGGGGTGGCCTTGCGGCCGGTGCCGCGCATCCCCTCGACCGCCCGGATCACCTCGGCGTCATACCCCAGGCCACTACAGAAGGTGAAATATCGGCTTTCGTCATCCCAGATCGCCTGACCAAGCCCGACGGTCCGCCGCCGATCGTCACGGATCGCCTCGAGCACCGCGCCGACCGCCTCCACCGGGCTGTTCGGCAGCCCGAGCGCCCGCGCGAACACGTTCGCGCTGCCACCGGGGATGACCAGCAGCGCCGGCCGCTCCGAGGCGTCCCCGTCGGCGCCGCTCCTGCCGTCCTCCGCGTCGAGCAGGCCGTTGACGGCCTCGTTGATCGTGCCGTCGCCGCCCAGCACGGCCACCACGTCGAAGCCCGAGGCATGGGCCTTGCGGGACAGAAGGGCCGCGTGCCCACGGTAGGCGGTCTCCTCCACCTTGAGGTTCATGGTGGCGCTCAGTGCCCTGATGAGCACGTCCCGCGTCCGCTGGTTGGTCGACGTCGCCTTGGGGTTCACCAGGAGCATCGCGCGCATAATGCCAGCGTATCCGCCGATAACGGCACTGCGGCTGCGAAAATCAGGGCGGGCTGCCCCGACGATAGGGTTGGGATGTGTCGAATCGCCCGATGACCCTCACTGTCGCCGCCGTCGTCATGGGGCTGGAAGGCCTCATCACCCTGGTGCTCGGCGGCTACGCCGGAGTCGAGACGGTGATCGGCCAGCCGTCCGACGTGCTGAGCTCGATCTTCGTCGCCGGCTTCGGGATCCTGGTCGGCGCGGTCCTGCTCTGGGTGGGCTGGGGCATGCTGCAGGCCGAACGGTGGACGCGGAGCCTGGGCGTGCTGGCCCAGATCTTCGCCACCGTGATCGGCATCACGCTGATCCAGTCCGACCAGCAGACCATCGGCATCCCGCTCATCGCCGTGGCAGTGATCGGACTGGTCGCGCTGCTGTCGCCGCCGACGACGCAGGCCCTCTACGGGGACCAGGACTGACCCGGTCTCCTCGGTCGTCCGCGGGCAGGGCCTAGTCTTCCGCGGTCAGGCCCTCACGGAGCTGGGCCAGGGTCCTGGCCAGCAGCCGGGACACGTGCATCTGCGAGATGCCGAGCTCGGTGGCGATCTGGGACTGGGTCATGTTGCCGAAGAACCGCAGCAGCAGGATCCGCTTCTCGCGCGGCGGCAGCCGTTCGAGCAGCGGCTTGAGCGACTCGCGGTATTCGACGCCCTCCAGGGAGTCGTCCACGATGCCGAGGGAGTCGGCCACCGCGGGCGCGTCGTCGTCACCGGAGTCGGGCGCGTCGAGGGAGACCGTGGAATAGGCGTTGGCCGACTCCAGCCCCTCCAGCACCTCCTCCTCGCTCATCTTCAGGAACGCCGCGAGCTCGCCGACGGTGGGCGCGCGCCCCTCGCGCTGCGAGAGCTCGCTTATCGCCTTGGTCAGCGAGAGCTTGAGCTCCTGCAGGCGGCGCGGCACGCGGACCGCCCAGCCCTTGTCGCGGAAGTGCCGTTTGATCTCGCCCACGATCGTCGGGGTGGCGTAGGTGGAGAACTCCACCCCCCGGCCGAGGTCGAAGCGGTCGATCGACTTGATCAGGCCGATGGTCGCGACCTGGGTGAGATCGTCAAGCCACTCGCCCCGGTTGCGGAACCGGCGGGCGAGATATTCCACCAGGGGAAGGTGGAGCTCGACGAGTTCGTCACGGATACGCTGGCGCCGCGAGTCGTCGGGGGTCAACTCCGCCAGTTCCGCGAAGAGCAGGCGCGCACGCACCCGGTCGGGCACCGCGTGGTCGCTGGCGGCCATGGCACGAGTCCTTTCCGTCACGCCGGCCTCGCCGCGCCTCGGCGCTTGCGTAGCACGATCGCCATGCGGTCGGGGGAGTCGGTTACGGCATCCACGTCGTCAGCCAGGGCGGTGAGCACCATCCACGCGAAGTCGTCGCGCTTCGGCGCGGAACTTCCGACCGTGCTGACCTCGACCCGGATCTGCATCAGCTGCCCGGTGAGCTCGAACTCGGCGACCAGATCGGTGCCGGGCACGGCCTGGGTCAACAACATCGCGCACGCCTCGTCGACCGCGATCCGCAGATCCTCGATCTCGTCGAGCGTGAAGTCCAGCCGTGCGGCCAGTCCGGCGGTCGCCGTACGTAGCACGGACAGATAGGCACTCGCGGCTGGCAGCCGGACGCTCACCACGTCCCGGATCCCACCCATACCGACCGCGGGTGTCTCGGTGTGTTCGGTCACGTTCCTCCTCGCAGAGTCGCTGACTGCAACCTACAGCCCCGAGAGGGTGGTTGGCCCAATTGGACTCGCGATCGGGGCGATTTGAACACCTCAAGAACACCCTAAGACGCCTGAATGGGGCGTCTCAACAGGTCAGGCCCCGTGGGGTCGCACTCCTCACGGGGCCTGTCCTGTTTAATTGCGACGCGGTGCGTCGCGGCTCGGGTGCTGATAACCGGTGGCTTCCCTCGT
>NZ_JBVJHH010000039.1:0-62070 GCF_055586905.1 Streptosporangium sp. NPDC048886 | reverse complement strand
TCGCTCGTCCGCTGCGCTCCCTCGCTCCTCGGTCCAGCTCACCGGCGCACCCTCGCGGGCTCATTGCGACGCTGCGCGTCGAGGCTCGGGTGCTGATAACCGGTGGCTTCCCTCGTCGCTCGTCCGCTGCGCTCCCTCGCTCCTCGGTCCAGCTCACCGGCGCACCCTCGCGGGCTCATTGCGACGCTGCGCGTCGAGGCTCGGGTGCTGGTAACCGGTGGCTTCCCTCGTCGCTCGTCCGCTGCGCTCCCTCGCTCCTCGGTCCAGCTCACCGGCGCACCCTCGCGGGTCAATCGCGACGCCGCGCGTCGCGGCCGGCCGCTCAGGCGGCCTTGGTCGCCCAGAAAATCTTGGAAATCTCGTCGATCTTGGCCAGCAGGTCGTCGGCCTGCTTCGGGTCGACGGTGCCCTTGCCGCCCGCGGCGCCGGCCAACTTGGTGGCGTCCCAGAAGAGCTGGTGCAGCTGGGGGTAGGTCTCCAGGTGCGGGGGCTTGAAGTAGTCGGTCCACAGCACCCACAGGTGGTGCTTGACCAGCTCGGCCCGCTGCTCCTTGATGATGAGCGCGCGGGTGCGGAAGACCGGGTCCTCGTTGGCGACGTACTTCTCCATGATCGCCTTGACGGACTCGGCCTCGATGCGGGCCTGGGCCGGGTCGTACACGCCGCAGGGCAGGTCACAGTGCGCGGACGCGACGTGCTTGGGTCGCAGAAGTCGTGCGAGCATCGGAAAATCCTTCCTTGATGCTGAGATCAGCATGGTCCAGTACCGACCTTACTCGTCTTCGAAAAGCCTGTGTGTAAGGGGGTTGCGCCCGTGAGAGTCCGTGTCGACGGGGATTCGATGCTGCCCGCGCTGCGCTCCGGGGACTGGCTCTGGGTGCGCCGCGGCGCCCGGATCAGGCCGGGAGACCTGGTCGTCGCGCGGCTCCCCGCCGACCCGTCGCGGCTGATCGTCAAACGGGCCGCCTGGGAGGCGGACGGGGGATGGTGGCTGGAGAGCGACAACCAGCGGGCCTCCGGCCGCCGTGACAGCTGGGACTTCGGCGCCGTGCCGCCGTCGCTGCTCGTCGGCCGGGTGGTGCTGCGCTACTGGCCGTTGACCTTCCGGCGGGCGCGGTAGGCGGCCACGTTCGCCCGGCTGGCGCACCGCTCGGAGCAGTAGCGCCGCGACCGGTTGGAGGAGGTGTCGAGGTAGGCCCGGCGACAGGGCGGCGCCTGGCAGAGACCGAGCCGGTCCACGCCGAGGTCGGTCACGATGGTGGCCAGGCCCATGACGGCGCCCACGGCGTACTGGTCGGCCATCCGGCCGCCCTCGGTGAGGTGCAGGTGCCAGCGCTCGCCGTCGTGGCCGGAGATCTGCGGCTGGACCGGATGCTGGATCAGCAGCGAGTTGAGCCGGTCGACCACGTCCTGCTCGTCGCCGCCGGCCGCGGACTCGAACACGGTCACCAGCTCTTCGCGCAGGTCACGCAGGGCGTCGAGATCGCCCCGGGTGATGCGGCAGCCGGGACGGTAGCGGCGGCCCTCCTCCAGGAGGGCGCGCAGCCCGTCGAGACCGGTCAGCCGGTCGGGGCTGTTGATGAGCAGCACAGCCAACTCGGCGTAGGAGGTCAGATCCACCGGGCGGTCCATCGATGTAAGAGACGAATGGGGCTCTGAGTATTACACGCACGACGGGGCCGCACCATGTCAATGAACGAGGCCGACATCATGTCAACGGAAGTGAGCAATCTCTGCCACTGGTGAGAGTCTCACCATGTGGCACAATCGAGCGACGGGTGACCCCCGTACCCCTCCAGACGACCGTTCTCAGCGAGCGGGCCCGAGCGGCTACCGAAGCCGGGCCACGCCCGCCACGGCGTCTCCGAAGGAACCAATCCGTCTGTCTGACTGAACTACAGGGGTCGCTGTGGCCGTTACGCCATCCTCCATCTCCATCTCCTCCGAATCCCTCGAAGCCCTCGACCTGGATCCGGCCTTCGCCCTGCACCGCGGCGGCAAGCTGGAGACCCGCTCCACCGTCCCGGTCAACAACGCCGACGACCTGGCGCTCGCCTACACCCCCGGGGTGGCGAGGGTCTGCACCGCGATCGCCGAGCAGCCCGAGCTCGTCAACGACTACACCTGGGTGTCCAACGTGGTCGCCGTCGTCTCCGACGGCACCGCCGTGCTCGGGCTCGGCGACATCGGGCCCGCCGCCGCCATGCCGGTCATGGAGGGCAAGGCCCTGCTGTTCAAGCAGTTCGCCGGTGTCGACGCGGTGCCGATCTGCCTCGACTGCACCGAGGTGGACGCGCTGGTCGAGACGGTGGCACGGCTCGCGCCATCCTTCGGCGGCATCAACCTCGAGGACATCAGCGCGCCGCGCTGCTTCGAGGTCGAAGACCGGCTGCGCGGGCTCCTGGACATCCCCGTCTTCCATGACGACCAGCACGGCACCGCGATCGTCGTGCTGGCGGCGCTGACCAACGCCGCCCGGCTGACCGGCCGCTCGCTGGGCGACCTGCGGGCCGTGGTGGCGGGCGCCGGAGCCTCCGGCGTGGCGGTCAGCCGCATCCTGCTCAACGCGGGCATCGGCGACATCGCGGTGTCCGACTCCAAGGGCCTGCTCCACCAGGGCCGCGACGGCCTCAACCCGGTGAAGGAGGCGCTGGCGCGCGACACCAACCGGGCCGCCCTGCGGGGCTCCACGGAGGAGGCGCTGGCCGGTGCCGACGTGTTCGTCGGGCTCTCGGGCTCGACGGTGTCGGAGGCGGCCATCGCCTCGATGGCGCCCGGCGCGATCGTCTTCGCGCTGTCCAACCCGGAGCCCGAGGTGCACCCGGCGGTCGCCGGCCGGCACGCCCAGGTGGTGGCGACCGGCCGCTCCGACTTCCCCAACCAGATCAACAACGTGCTGGCCTTCCCCGGCGTCTTCCGGGGGGCGCTCGACGTCCGCGCCACCACCATCACCGAGAACATGAAGGTGGCCGCGGCCCAGGCGCTGGCCGCGGTGGTCGGCGACGACCTGTCGGCCGACTACGTGATCCCGAGCCCCTTCGACGGGCGCGTGGCCCCCGCGGTCATCGCCGCGGTCGCCGCGCAGGCCCGCGCCGACGGGGTCGCCCGCCTCTAGCCGCCTTCGGCGGCGCAGCCCCGTCCCCGTCCCCGTCCGCCGGCGCCGGTCCCGGTCCGTCCCCAGGTCCGGGTCCGGGGCCGTCCGCGCCGACGGCGCCACCACCCGTGCAGCCCTTCGGGCGCGTCCGCGAAGACCTCCGGATCCGCCTGTGAAGACGCCTCTCGCCCGATCGGGCGAGAGGCGTCTTCTGCTTTTGGGAAACTCAAAAAACAGTCACGGATCGTGCTATAAAAAAAGCTCTCCGTCACCTATCGGGCAAGAGTGTGCACGAGGGACGGATACGGGCGCAGGGGGGCGCGGACGGGTTCCGGCGCCCCGGCGGCTTCTCACGGTGAGGAGAGCGGTGGAACGCGAGCCCAACCAACTGCTTCAGCGACTCATCGCTGAAGCGGGTTTCACACACAAAGGACTGTCCCGCAGGGTCAACGACCTCGGCGCGGCCCGAGGTCTGCCGGGCCTGAAATACGACCACAGCTCCGTGCTGCGCTGGATCGGCGGTCAGCGGCCGAGGGATCCGGTGCCAGGACTGCTGGCGGAGATCTTCGCACTCCGGCTCGGCCGGACGGTCAGCCCGGAAGATCTCGGTCTGCCGGTCGTCTCGACCCCTTCCGACCTCGGGCAGGAGTTCACACATACATGGCAGGAGGGGATCGCGACCGTGACGGCACTGTGGCGGGGAGATGTTGAGAGACGCAGGTTCCTGCTCGATTCGACCTTCGCGATCGGGGCCGGGTCCGCCGGCGCCCTGCGCTGGCTGACCCTCCCGCTGGAGGGCCGTCCCGTCGCGGGCGGCGCCCGGCGGGTGGGCATGGCCGACATCGAGGCGATCCGGGAGGTCACCCGGTCCTTCGGCGAGCTGGACAACAGGTTCGGCGGCGGCAGGGTCCGCTCGGCGGTCGTGAAATATCTGGACACGGCGGTCGCGCCGCTGCTCAGCGACGGCTCCTACGGCGAGAGCACCGGCAAGGCACTGGCGTCGGCCGCGGCCGAGCTGACCCGGCTGGCCGGATGGATGGCCTACGACCTGGAGCAGCACGGTCTGGCCCAGCGTTACCTGATCCAGGCGCTGCGCCTGGCCCGGGGGGCGGGAGACCACGGGCTCGGCGGGGAGATCCTCGCCGGGATGAGCCACCAGGCCCTCTACATCGGGCAGCCCGCGCACGCCCTCGACCTGGCGCGCGCCGCGCAGCTGTCGGCCCGTCGCGCCGGGGTCTTCGCCCTGCTGGCGGAGGCGCAGGTGCTGGAGGCCCACGCCCACGCCCTGATGGACGACCGGGGGGCGTGCGCCAACTCCCTGCACGGCGCCGAGCTGGCCTTCGACCAGCGCGAGGCCGGTGACGAGCCCGACTGGATCGCCTACTTCGACGAGGCCTACCTGTCGGCCAAGTTCGCCCACTGCTTCCGCGACCTGGGCGACGGGCCGGGGGCGGTACGGCACGCGACGCGGTCGCTGGACATGGACGGGCGCTACGTCCGCGGGCGCATGTTCAACCTGTCGCTGCTGTCGGCGGGGCTGCTCGGGTGCGGCGAGGTGGAGCAGGCCTGCGTGGCCGCCGGTCAGGCGCTGGAGCTGGCCGGGGGGCTGCAGTCGGCCCGCACCCAGTCATACGCCGCCGACCTGCGGCGGCGGCTGGCCCCCTTCGCCGGCGAGCCCGCCGTGCGGGAGCTGAACGAGCGGACCAGGGAGTTCAGCCTCGCCTGAGGCCGCGTCACCGCAGGCTCCGGGGTCCGCAGGCTCCCAGGTGGGACATGGGGGAAAAGGCCGAGGGGCCCGGCAGAAGCCGGGCCCCTCGGATGGAGCAGGGTGAGTTCGAGGTTTGGACCCCCGGACTCAGGTGATCGTCAGGACTACTTGACGATCGAGCCGGACCACACGTTGGCGGCCTTGTTGTAGATCATCGCGGTCTCACCGTCGAAGTACGGCGAGGTGCTGAGGTCCCAGCGGCCGTTCTTGTCCTGGTCACCGAAGAGGCTGGTGACACCGTTGACGTAGCCGAGACGCTTGGCGCTGCTGTACTTGACGAGCCACGGAGCGCCGTCGGCACCCTCGGTCATCGCGCACTTGAGGCCAACGTGCTCCTCGACCTTCTCGGCCGCGGAGACGTACACCTTGCCGGAGGTCTTGCCGTAGCACCACTTCGGCGTCGTGCCGGTGTAGGCCTTGTTGCCGTCGGGGTGCTCAGCCGTCGGGTAACCGAAGATGTAAACGGTCTGGCCGGTCTTCTGGTTCCAGGTGAAGCCCTGGCCACCAACGGCCTCGCCCAGACGGCCGGTGTCCTTGATGAAGCCGTCGACGACGTAGAAGTGCGTCTTGTAGAAGCCCTTGACGCTGTTCTCCTTCACCCAGTACTTCACGAAGTAGTGGGTGATGGTGTAGTTGCCAGAGGCGTCGATCTTCCGGTAGCCCAGGCCGGTGTAGGCGTCGTACTGAGCCTTCGTGACCTGCTCGACGGTGGAGCCGTCCTGAGCGCCGTTGACGTCACCGCTGGTGGGGGCCTTGTCGTAGACCTCCTTGGAGACTTCCTCCTGCACCTTCACAGCGCCGGGGTAGTTCGGGCCGACCGGGTCCTTGATGGTCTCGGCCTTCGCCCAGCAAGCAGAGGTCTCCTTGCCGTTGAGGTCCTTGCACTTGTTGTACTCGGCCTCGCTGATGGACTCGTGCTTGACGAACTTGGCGCCGTTGAAGGCGTCGTAGTCCTTCTCGGTGACTTCCTTGGCGGTGCCGCCGCCGACCTGCACACCGTTGTAGACGGTGACGAAGGCGTAGTCCTTGTCACGGTCGTTGAAGACGCTCAGGTCGTAGTGGGTGTACGCCTGCTTACCGACGAAGACGCCGTAAGGAGCCTTGCCCTGGTAGTAAGCGGGGACGAAGATCCACTTGTCCATGACGCTGGCGTTCTTCTTGTCGTCGTAGACGCAGTGCCCGGCGGTGGAGACCAGGTTGCGGTACTTCGACTGGATCGAGGTGGCGGAGCAGAACTTCAGCTCACCCTCGGAGTCGACGAAGAACACCTTGCCGATGGTGCGGGGCAGGTTGACGTTCTTGACGACCGAGGCGGACTTCTTCTCCTCGCCGATGGGGGCGATGGTGCCGGGCTTGCCGTCGGGGGTGTAGCCGCCGCCCGCGTTCAGCTTCGGCGTCGCCTTGGTCTCCACGGTGTAAGGCGTGGCCTTGGCGAGGTTGTTCGTGTGGTTGTTGGCAGCCAGCCAGAACTTGGCGGTCTCGATGGCGGTCGGAGCGTCCTTGGCCATCGTGTCGTAGGCCCACTGCGGGTTGGCGTTAGCCGTACCAGCGAGACCGGCGGCCAGCAGGCCGGTGGCGAGGATGGCGCCGCCGGCGGGGAGGAGGATGCGCTTCAAGGTAACTCCTTGGTCTGATGTGGAACGCTTCTTGCGTCCCATGCGTCAGTAAAGGGATAGCCAGAACATACAGGGCTGATCTTGAGGATCGGAAGCCGCTTTGAGGGGTAAGGACCCCATGCGCCGGGCCGAGATCATTCTGTGATGTTTGAATGGCTGTGGAATGGTTGTTGTGCTTGGGGCTGATGCGCTGCGTTTCCGCAGATAGGCGGGAGCCTGTTGTGAATGTGACCGATGTGGCGTGAGTATTCCGATACGTTCGGTCACGAGAGCGGTGTGACGCAGATCACATCAGATTAATGGCACCGATTTGCCGGAAGTCACGTCTAACGCGCACGATCCGCCGGCGGATCCGGGGTTCCGGGACCCCCGGAAGGCCGGAAAACAGGGCCTCCAAGTCTCCGTGAGGCCCCAAATCGGGGTTCCCGAGCCCTCCGCGAGTCCCGGATCCGGCTCTCCAGGTCTCCGTGAGGCCCAAATCGGGGTTCCCGAGCCCTCCGCAAGTCCCGGATCCGGCTCTCCGGGTCTCCGTGAGGCCCCAAATCGGGATTCCCGAGCCCTCCGCGAGTCCCGGATCGAGCCCCTGCGCCCCGGAGAATCCTCGGATCACGCCCTCCGGCCCCTCTGCGAGCGCCCGGATCGGGCCTCCGGACCCCGAGGGAAGCCTCCGGCCCGGGCTCTCCGGCCTTCCGGGAACCCCCGGATCCGGCCTTCCGGGAACCCCGGAGGGGCTTGGCGGGCCGCGGGAGGTCCCCCGATCGCGTTCGCCGGCCCCCACGGGCCCCGGCGAGAGCCGCCAGGACCCGGAAACGGGTGCGGGACCCGGCGCATGCGCCGGGTCCCGCGGGTGGAGCTGAGGTGCCTGGGCCCCTTGCCGGGGCCGGACGGCTTACTTGCGGAGGATCGAGCCGGACCACACGTTGGCGGCCTTCTTGTAGATGTCGGCCGTCTCACCGTCGAAGTAGGGCGAGGTGAGCAGGTCGTAGCGGTTGTTCTTGTCCTGGTCGCCGAACAGGCTCGTGACGCCGCTGACGTAGCCCAGGCGCTGGCCGCTGCTGTACTGCGACAGCCACGGGCCGCCGTCGGCGCCGGGGGTGAAGGCGCCCTTGAGACCGACGTGCTCCTCGACCTTCTCGGCGGCGGAGACGTAGATCTTGCCGGACGGCTTGCCGTACACGTACTTGGGCGTCACGCCGCTGTAGGGCTTGTTGCCGTCGGGGTGCGGGGCGGCGGGGTAGCCGAAGGCGTAGACCGGCTTGCCGGTCGGCTGGTTCCAGGTGAAGCCCTGGCCGCCGACGTTGTCGCCGAGCCGGCCGACGTCCTTGACGCCGCGGTCGAAGCCGATGCCGTTGTAGACCGTGACGAAGGCGTAGTCCTTGTCGTAGTCCTCATAGACGTCGAAGTCGTAGTGCGTCCAGGCCTGCTTGCCGATGTACATGCCCCACGGGACCTTGCCCTGGTAGTAACCCGGGACGAAGACCCACTTGTCCATGGTGTGGCCGTTGTTGGCGGTGTCATAGACGCAGTGGGCGGCCGTGGCGACCAGGTTGCGGTACTTCGACTGGATCGAAGTGGCCGAGCACCACCGGAACTCGCCGTTGGCGACGAAGAACACCTTGCCGATGGTCCTGGGCAGGTTGACGTTCTTGACGAGCGACGGGGCGGGCTTCTCCGAGCCGATGGGGGCGATGGTGCCGGGCCGCCCGTCGGGGGAGTAGCCGCCGCCGGCGGTCAGCCTGGGGGTCGCGGCGTCGGGCGAGTAGGCGGTCGCCTTCCTCAGGGCCACGTAGTTGGAGGCGGCCCAGAACCTGGCGACGGACAGCGCCGACGCCTCGGTGCCGGCCATCCTGTCGGTGGCCCAGTCCGGCGCGGCCTGGGCGGTGCCGGCCAGGCCGGCGGCCAGCAGACCGGTGGCGAGTGCGGCGCCACCGAGGGGGAGAAGAGAGTGCTTCAAAAGAGGTGCTCCTTGCGCTGCAACGTCTCCAGAAATCTGGAAACTGCGGGACGACAAGCAACAAACCTATGTAGGGCCCTGGAGGGGGGAGTGCCACCTAAGGCTCCCTTAAGGCGTATTTAAGACGCCTATAAGGTCATCTGGCCCGCTGGCTGTCCGCCCACCGGTAGACGACGTAGGTCGACGCGATGAAGTAGGGCGAGGAGATCAGGTCGTACTTGCGGTCGGTGTCGGTGTCCCAGGCGAAGCTGTTGACGCCGTTGAGGTATCCGAGGCCGGTCTCGGGATCGTAGTTGACCAGCCAGGGGCCGCCGCTCGCCCCGCCGGTGAACCCGCACTTGAGCGCGACGCCCAGCTCGACCAGGCGGGCGGGGGCCGTCCTCCGGCTGGTGCGCCCGCTGCACCAGCGCAGCTTCTGGCCGTCGTAGGGCCTGCTGCCGTCGGCCTGGGGGGCGGCGGGGTAGCCGAAGGCGAGAGTGGACTGGTTGATGCCGCGCTTGACCACCAGGCCCTGGCCGCCGACGTTGTCCTCCAGGCTGCCCACGGACTCCATCTCATAGGTGTTCGCGGTCTTGCCCGGCTTCCACTTGAACCCGTCGTGCACGTTGACGAAGGCGTAGTCGTAGTCGTAGTCGCCCTCGCCGACGAAGCTCTCGTGCAGGTTGAGGGAGTGACCGACGTAGATCCCGTAAGGGGTGGCGCCCCTGTCGTAGCCCGGGATGAAGATCCAGTAGTCGGCGTTCTTGGCCTGCTTGGCGTCGTAGGCGCAGTGCCCGGCCGTGGCGACCAGGCTGCGGCTCTTGGAGGCCACCGCCGAGGCGGAGCACCAGTAGTCCTTGTCCCCGATCCGGAAGAACACCTTGCCGACGGACATCGGGGAGTTTCCGATGACCGGGGGAGTGTCCTTCGGCAGCGTGGGCCTGACGGTGGTGGCCGTCGTGAGGCTGCTGTAGGCCGTGGTGGCCGTCGCCTTGCTGCTCGCCGCCGCGGCGGCGGCCGTGGTGGCGGTGGCCGTGGTGGTGGCGGTGCCGGTGGGCGTGGGGGAGGCGGGCGCCGAGGAGGTGGTGCCGCCGCTGGGCCTGATCTCGGGCGCGGCGGGGGTGTTGTCCTGCGCCTCCTTGAGCCTGGCCGGGCTCCAGTACTCCGCGATCCGCTTCATGTCCGCGCTGTTCTTGGTCAGCGTGATGGAGGTGATGCTGCTGGGCGTGTAGAAGGCGCCGTCGGCGTTCGCGGCCCCGGCGGACGCGGACATCACGAGCACACCACTGGCGACGAGGGCGCCGAGTGTGGTCGCGAACCGCCGTGCGCGGGGGAACATGAAGGCCGTTTCCTTCGGGGGATCAGGGGTGGAATGGAGGGCTGTAAGAGGTGATTTTTCCAGATCAACTAAGTTTTGGGCAGCTCAGTTGCTTGATCCGCTTTACACCGTTATCCAGTTAAGTCTTACCTGATAGGCATAAGCACCCCGTCAAAGGGTGGGAGAGCCCTGCGGCAGCGGCCCTCCCACCCTTATGACGTCGGCGCTCAGCTCGGGAGCTTGCCGGTCCAGAGGTTGGCGGCGTGCTTGTAGATGCCGTAGGTCTCACCGTTGAAGTACGGGGTGGTGACCCGGTCGTAGCGGTTGTTCTTGTCGCTGTCGACCGTCAGGCTCACGACGCCGTTGAGGTAACCGGTCCGCTTGCTGCTCTTGTACTGCAGCAGGAACGGGCCGCCGCTGGCGCCCGGGGTGAAGGCGCACTTGATCGCCTGCTGCTCCTCGGCCTTGAAGGCCGAGACGACGGGCGCGGCGCCGGTCGTGCCGTAGCACCACTTCATGGTGTGCCCGGAGTAGGGCTTGTTGCCGTCGGGGTGGGCGGAGGTCGGGTAGCCGAAGGTGAAGACCTTCTTGCCCAGCTTCTGGTTCCAGGTGAAGCCCTGGCCGCCGACGTTGTCGCCGAGGCGGCCGGCGGAGGCCACGGTCGTGATGTAGTGACGGAAGATCACGTACTTCACGGACGCGGTCTTCTTGATGTACTTCACCACGTAGTAGTGGGTGATGGTGTAGTTGCCCTGGGCGTCGATCTTCCGGTAACCCAGACCCTTGTAGGCGTCGTACTCGGACTTGGTGACAGCCTCGACGCGGCTCTCCAGCTTGGAACCGCTCTTGGGCCATGCATCCTGGTCCAGCTGCTTGCCGTCGAGGGTGACCTTGTCGTCCTTCAGGCCGTAGACCTCACCGGTGACCTTCTCCCAGTCCCACTTCTCGACCTCGGAGGCGACGGCAAGGGCGCCCTTGTACTGCGGGCCCACCTCGTCCTCGGTGGAGACGTTCTCGACCTTGCCGAGGCCACCCTTCTGGGTCCACCTGTCGTAGGTCTCGTAGTCGACGGTCTTGGCGTCCTCGCGACCCACGCCGCCCTTGTCGACGTGCGCCTTGTAGGTCTTGTAGTCGACTTCCCTCTCGGGCTGCTGCTTGATGCCGTCGTAGACGTTGACGAAGGCGTAGTCGTAGTCGTAGTCCTCGAAGACGGTGAAGTCGTCGTGGGTGTTGACCTTGGCGCCGACGTAGATGCCCCAGGGCGCCTTGCCCTGGTAGTAGCCGGGGATGAACACGAAGTTGTCGTACGGCTTGTTCGTGTCGGTGTCGTAGACGCAGTGGGCCGCGGTGGCGACCAGGTTGCGGTACTTCGACTGGATCGAGGAGCCGGAGCACCAGCGCTCCTGGCCCTTGTCGTCGACGAAGAAGACCTTGCCGACGGTGATGGGCAGGTTCAGGTTCTTCGACCTGCCCGCGGACTTGCCGCCCTCACCGGTGGGGGCGATGGTGCCCGGCTTGCCGTCGGCGGCGGCCTTGGCGGCGCCGGTCTTCGTCAGCTTGGCCGAGACGGTGGAGTCGGCGACGTAGCTCTTGGCCGACTTGAGCTTGGAGGAGGTCCAGTAGCCCGCGATGGCCTTCGCGTTACCGGACGAGGTGAGCGCCGACGACTTGATGTCGGGCTTGGGCGCCGCCTGGGCGGCGCCTGCGAGGGGAACGCCGATCATGGTGGTGGCCACGAGGGCACCACCGAGGGGGAGGACCAGGCGCTTGGCTCGGGAGTTCAATCTAGCTCCTTCTTTGTCATGGGCCACTCGGGACGACAGCCCACGCATGCGTAAAGAGACAAGACGAGACCGTACTAGGCAAAGAACGGTTAAAGGACGACAAATCGGGCAGAAGCCCGGACCGATATGAGTTCGTTACCAAAATCGTGGAACCGAATTTTCAAGATCCGCGTCTGATCTACCCTTGCTTGACTGAATGTGATGGTGTGTCCACTGCAAGGCCATGACCTGCGAAAACGGGAGAGTCGGTCGTTGTCGGGACGGGATGGGTGAGGGACGCTGAGCGGGCACTGCACAGCATGTGAAATCGGGGGATTTCATGCGACGTCTCTTGTACCTGGCCACCGCCGGGCTCTTCGTGTTCTCCACCACGGCCGCCGCCGCGCCACCGCCGCCGCCACCGCCACCGAGCGGGCCCGGTCAGAACTGGCCCGGTCCCGGGGGACCCGGTCCGGGTGGCCCTCCTGACAGGCCCGGTCCTGGCAGACCTGCTCCGAACTGGCCCGGTCCCGGCTGGCCCGGTCCCGGCTGGCCCGGTCCTGGCTGGCCCGGTCCTGGCTGGCCCGGTCCTGGCTGGCCTGGTCCGAACTGGCCCATCCCGCCACGGCCGATCCCGCCGCGACCGATCCCACCACGGCCGATCCCACACTGGCCTGCTCCGCAGTGGCCCGGCCCGTACTGGCCCGGCCCGTACTGGCCCGGCCCGGGCCTGCCGACGCAGGTCTTGCCGCCCGGCAGCACGAAGGCGTTCGCGCTGAGCGTCACGCGGGGGGAGAACGGCACAGGCGCCACCCGCCACATCCTGCTCGTGTGCGACCCGCCGTCCGGCACGCACCCCTCCCCGGTGGCGGCATGTGAGACGTTGGCCCGGGTGGGAGGCGACCCCGGCAGGCTCAGGCCCCCGCCGAACCTGGTGTGCGCGACGACGTACGACCCGATCACGGTGACCGCGACCGGTGTCTGGGAGGGCCGGTCCATCTGGTACGAGCAGACCTTCGTCAACCCCTGCTCGCTGCGCGGCACCACTGGCCCGATCTTCTTGTAGAGCCCCGGCGGCCTCGGCGGCCGCCGGAACGCGGAGGGGCCCGGTCGGGGAGACCGGGCCCCTCGTCGCGCCGGGCGGCCGAATGGCCGTACGGCCGTCCGGTGCGGTGCGGTCAGCTGGTCCAGCGGTTGGCCGCGACCTTGTAGACCTGGTAGGTGTCCCCGTTGAAGTACGGCGAGGAGATCTTGTCGTACCGGTCGTTCTTGTCGGTGTCCCACGCGACGCTGTTGACGCCGTTGAGGTAGCCGGTCCGGGTGGAGTTCTTGTACTTCAGCAGCCAGGGGCCGCCGCTGGCGCCCGCGGTGAAGGCGCACTTGAAGCCGACGTGCTCCTGGAGGTTGTACTTCGGCGCGGCGGGCATGGCGGCGGTCGTGCCGTAGCACCACTTCATGGTGCGGCCGGTGAAGGGCCTGTCCCCGTCGGGGTGGAGGCCGGTCGGGTAGCCGAAGGAGAAGACCTTGCCCTTGACCTTCTGGTTCCAGGCGAAGCCCTGGCCGCCGACGTTGTCGCCGAGCCTGCCGACGTTCTTGATGACCGGCTTCCACGTGCCGGCGGAGTCCTTCTCCCAGTTCACCTTGAACCCGGAGTGGACGTTGACGAAGGCGTAGTCGAAGTCGTAGTCCTCCTTCACCACGAAGTCGTCGTGCGCGTTGAACCACTTGGCCGCGTAGATGCCGTAGGGGTTCTTGCCGTTCCACGCCTGGTCGCCGTCCCAGTAGGACGGGATGAAGATCCAGTTGTCGTAGAACCGGTTGGTCTTCACGTCGTAGACGCAGTGCGCCGAGGTGGCGACCAGGTTGCGGTACCTGCCCTGGACGGAGCTGCCGGAGCAGTACTTCCAGCTGCCCGGGTCCAGCGGGTTGGCGCCAGGCAGGGTGAAGAAGATCCGGCCGACGGTGTTGGGCAGGTTGACCTGCTTGCTCTTGGCCGACCTGGTGCCCTCCTGGCCGATCGGCGGGACCGATCCGGGCCGCCCGTCGGGGCCGGCCGCGCTGGAGGCCCTGCCGCCCTTGACACTGATGTCGAGGTCGCCGGTCGCGTCGGTGGCCTTGCGCATCCGCTCCGGAGACCAGAAGGCGGTGGCCTCCGTGGGCGTCTCCGAGGCGGCCGAACTGACCACGTCGCTGGGGGCCGTACCGGCGTCGGCGCCGGTGGTGGCGCCGATCACTCCGGCGATCAGGAGAAGGCCGGTGAGGGGGATCGTGAGGCGCCGTGCTCGGGGGTTCAATGGAGCTCCTCTCGTTCTCGGCCAGGGACGGGACATCCCTTGCCAGGAAAACGTTCGGAACGTTACTGAATGGATCAAGAAGCCGGATGGGAATTGACGAGAAAAGGCCGGAAATGGTTCCCCTTGATGCGGAGCCGTTATTTAAATAGCCATTAGTTATAATTTAACCAATGGGTATCCTCCCAGGTGGGTCCGGGTTTTCGGCCGGCGAGGCGGCACCCTGGGTATCACTGGTAGCAGTCCTTACCGTCGGTTTCCCGGGTAACTCAAACAACTCCGGACTATTAACCCGAATGATGTTCTGGTTGGATGTCCGCATGAGCGTAGATCCTCGGACTCCCTGCCTCATCGGCGTCGCCCAGCACACGGTCCGCGAGCAGCCGGGGCCGGAACCGCTGGATCTGTGGGAGCTGGCCGCCCGCGAGGCCGCCGCCGACGCCGGGGCGTCCGGCGTGCTGGAGGGCCTCGACTCGATCCAGGTCGTCTACACCGAGTCCTGGCAGTACGACGACCCGGTGGCCAGGCTCGCCGAGCGCCTGGGCGCCGCCCCCCGGCACCGGGCCTACTCCACGGTGAGCGGTACGGCTCCGCAGCTGCTCCTGGGCGAGGCGGCCGGCCGGATCGCCGCGGGAGAGATGGACGCCGCGCTGGTCGCCGGGGCGGAGGCGCTGGCCACGCGCAGGGCCCTGCGCCTGGCGGGGGAGCGTGTCAGGTGGAGCCACCCGGCCGTCCCCAAACCGCCCTACGGCTGGGAGCGTCCCCCGCACCCGGACGAGCTGGCCCATGAGCTGTTCCTGCCGGTCCACACCTACGCGATCATGGAGACCGCCCGGCGGGCGGCGTGCCGGGAGTCCCTGGAGGAGGAACGGTCGGGCCGGGGCCGGATGATGGCCCCGATGACGGAGGTCGCCGCGGCCAATCCGCACGCCTGGCACCAGGAGGTCTGGACGCCGCAGGAGCTGGTCGCCGTGTCACGGGACAACCGGATCGTCGGCTGGCCGTACACCAAGCGGACCGTCGCGGTCATGGAGGTGGACCAGGCCGCTGCTGTGATCATGGTCAGCACCGGGCTCGCCGACCGGCTCGGCGTCCCCCGGGACAGACGTGTCCACCTGCGGGGGTGGGCCTACGCCGAGGACACCTGGGAGGTCGCGGCCCGGCCGGAGCCCGGCTCCTCCCCGGCGATGGAGGCCGCGGCCCGGCGGGCCTTCGCGCGGGCGGGCGTCGGCCTCGACGACGTCGGCGCGCTGGACCTCTACAGCTGTTTCGCGATCGCGCTCCGCTCGGCCTGCGCCGCGACGGGGCTCGACCCGCTCGACCCGCGGGGGCTGACGGTCACCGGCGGCCTGCCGTACGCCGGCGGGCCGGGCAGCGACTACGTCCTGCACTCCACCGCGGCGATGGCCGGACGCCTGCGCGCCGCGCCGGGGCACGGCCTGGTCACCGGGGTCGGCATGCATCTGACCAAGCACACCTACGCGATCTGGTCGACCGAGCCGGGCGGCTCGCTCGGCGACGGCGAGCCGGTCCACACCGCCGAGCCGGTGCCGATCGTGACGGGGTACGAGGGGCCCGCGACCGTCGCCGGATACACCGTCGCGCACGGCAGGGACGGTGCGGCCGACCGGGGCGTCCTCATCGCCGACCTGCCCGGCGGGGGCCGCGCGCACGCCCAGCTCCGCCACCCCGACCTGATCGCCGAGGCCGAGTCCCGGGAGCTCGTCGGCAGGAAGGTCCGCCTGGCCGCCGACGGTCCGGTGAACGTCGCGACCTGGTGAAGGCCGCGACCCGCTGCCGGCGGTGGTCCCCGGCCGTGACGGGTCCGGGGCGGGGGCCGGGGCCCGCCGGACGGAGGGGTGCGGCGCGCCGGAGGGGAGTTCGCCGGCGCCGTGGTCGAGCCGGGGGCGTAGGGTGCGGCCATGTTTGCCGTAACCGCCACACAGACCGATCCCGACAACCCGCTCGCCGGGCTCACGCTCGGCGAGCACCCCGAACCCAAGGTCCCCGACGGCTGGACCACCGTCACGGTGCGGGCCGCCGCGCTCAACCACCACGACCTGTGGACGCTCAAGGGCGTGGGCATCCGCCAGGAGCGGCTGCCCATCGTGCTGGGCGGCGACGCCGCCGGAGTCGACGAGGACGGCAACGAGGTCATCGTGCACTCGGTGATCGGCAGCGGTGCCGACGAGACGCTCGATCCCAAGCGGTCCCTGCTGTCGGAGGTGTACGACGGCACCTTCGCCGAGCGGGTCGCCGTCCCCCGGCGCAATCTGGTGCCCAAGCCCGCCGCGCTCAGCTTCGAGGAGGCGGCCTGTCTGCCCACCGCGTGGCTGACCGCCTACCGGATGCTGTTCGACAAGGCGGGGCTGGAGCCGGGCTCGACCGTGCTGGTCCAGGGGGCCGGAGGCGGGGTGGCCACCGCGCTGATCGCGCTGGGCCGGGCCGGCGGCTACCGGGTCTGGGCCACCAGCCGCTCGGAGGAGAAGCGGGCCCGGGCACTCGACCTGGGCGCCGACCGGGTCTTCGAGAGCGGAGCCCGGCTGCCCGAGCGGGTCGACGCGGTGATGGAGACCGTCGGCCAGGCCACCTGGGACCACTCGCTGAAGGCGCTGCGCCCCGGTGGCCGGATCGTGGTCTCCGGAGCGACCAGCGGCGCCGTCCCCCCGGCCGACCTGAACCGGGTCTTCTTCCTGCAGCTGTCGGTGGTCGGCTCGACGATGGGCACCCGCGACCAGCTCGCCCGGCTGGCCCGCTTCCTGGAGCAGACGGGCCTGCGGCCGGCGATCGACCGGACGCTCCCGCTGACCGGAGCCCGTGAGGGGTTCGCGGCCATGCACGAGGGGGACGTGTTCGGGAAGATCGTCTTCACCGCGGCAGGCTGAGCCCGCCCCCTGAGCCACCCCGGGCGGCCCCCAATCCGCCGTCGGCCCGCCGCCGGCCCGCCGGGTGGCGGCGGGCCGGCCCGGAGCAGGGTGTCTCAGGTCATGACCTGTAAGTAACGGGTTACTTTTTGACTTTCCGGGTGATAGACACGGATAGGCGACGTATTTCCCGGAGGCCCGGCATGACCGACGCGACCGCACACCCCGACCCCGAACCCTTCGGCCCCGGGAGCCTGCTGTGGGAGGGCATGGGGGACCACCGGCTGATGCTCCTGCTGGGCGGCGCCCTCGTCATACAGGTCATGCACCCGGCCGTCGGCGCCGCGATCGGCGACCAATCGGTCTACCGGGCCGACCCCTGGGGGCGGCTCACCCGCTCGCTGACCTCACTGCAGACCTGGGTGTACGGCGGGGCGGAGGCGATCGACGAGGGCAGGCGCCTGCGGGAGATGCACAAGGACATCCAGGGGATCGACGCCCAGGGCCGGAAGTATCACGCGCTGAGCGCCGAGCCGTACGCCTGGGTGCACCTGACCGCCTTCGAGCGGGCCGTCACCATGGCGGAGTACTTCGGCCGGCCGTACACCCCGCAGGAGGAACGGCGGCTGTATGAGGAGGTCATCCATCTCGGCCGGATCCTGCGGGTCCCCGAGCGGATGTTTCCCGCCACCGTCGACGACTACTGGCGCTACTTCCACGACATGGTCGACACCACCCTGGAGAACCACCCGACGGCCCACGACGTGCTGCGCACCGCGCTGACCGTGGGCCCGCCGCCGATCATGCCCGCGGCGCTGCGCGGGCTGTGGGGCCCGCTCGGACTCACCTCAGGCCGGGTCAACCACTTCGTCACGGTCGGCACCCTGCCGCCCGCCGTACGCCAGAAGCTGGGACTGGCGTGGACCGCACGCGACGAGATGCGGCTGCGCCGGCTCGGCCGGGCGGTCGCGGCGACCGTGCCGCGCCTGCCCGAACGGGCCAGATACATGCCGATCGCCTACCGGGCCAGGCAGGCCGCACGGGCCCGGGAGCGTCTCGTCCGCGTCATGCGCGTCGCCTGACTGCCGGGGTACGGCCGGCCCGGGCATCCGGGGCGGGAACCCCGACAGCAGGAGGGGCGGGCGCGGGCCGTACAGCAGGATCACCGGAGCGCGTCGCGGATGCGACGGGCGGCGTCGTAGAGCGCGTCCTGCGCGCTGGCCAGGGTCTCCTCCGTCACCTGCGCCCGCCTGGCGTCCTCACGGATCTCCTCGACGAACTCGGCCAGCATCTGCCCGAGCCGGGCGTCGCCGCCGGGTGACCCCTGCCCGGTGAAGCCCTCGGCCCAGATGCGCTTCCAGTCGTGCTGCCACTCCTTGGTCTGGCGCTGCCATTCCTGCTTCTGGCGCTGCCATTCGCGCTTCTGCCGCTGCCACTCGGCCTTCTGCTCCCGCCAGGCCTCGCGCTGCTCATGCTTGGCCTGCCGCTGCTCCTGCTTGGCGCCCTGGCGCACGTCGCGCGCCATCTGGGTGAGCTCCTCGCGCAGCGACTTGACGGTGTCGCGCACGTCCTCCTTGACCTCGCGGGCGATGTCGCGGACGGAGTCGGAGATCTCCTGCTCAAGGTCGGCGAGCTCGTCGAGCCGGGCGTTCAGCTCGTCGCGGCCCTGGTCGGTGAGGGTGAAGACCTTCTTGCCGTCCACGACCTCGTGGGTGACCAGGCCCTCCTCCTCCAGCCGGGCCAGGCGCGGGTAGATCGTGCCGGGCGAGGGCGAGTAGACGCCCAGGAACCGGTCCTGCAGCAGCCGGATCACCTCGTAGCCGTGGCGCGGGCTCTCCTGGAGCAACTTCAGGAGGTAAAGACGGAGCCGCCCATGGCCGAAGACCGGGCTCATACCTGCTCTCCCTTCAACAGAGTGACGTCCGCCGAGACGGTGGTCGCCGACAGGGACGCCATGCCGCCGCCGAGCCGGCCGGTCAGCGTCTTCGCGCCGGGCTGGCTGGAGTGGTCGAGTCCGGGGAAGGCGGCGGCGAGCCGGCCGGTGGTGGAGCGGAGCGTGACGTCGGTCTCGACCGCGTGCGGCAGCCGGAGCATTATGTCGCCCGAGACGCTGTTCAGCGTCACGTGGCCGGTCGGGGGGAGCTCCAGGTCGGCGGTGATCCGGCCGGAGACGGTGGTGGCGCGCAGGCGGCGGGGCGTGCCCTGGGCCACGGTCAGCTCGCCCGAGACGCTCTTGAAGGACAGGTCGCCGACCAGGCTGCGGCTCTCCACGTCGCCGGAGACGGTGTCGGCGTGGATCTCGCCGCTCACCCCGTCGAGCACGATCTCACCGGAGACGCTCTTGACCGAGGTGCGGCTCTCGAAGCCGGCGACGACGGCCGAGGCGGAGACCACTCCCACGTTGACCGGGCACTCCTTCGGAACGGTCAGCGTCAGCGTGGTCTCCCGGCGCCCGGGACGGAGCCAGCCGAGCAGGCCCTCCCAGGTCAGGTCCTTGTAGGCGACGGTGAGCGTGCCGTCGTCCTCGTGGGTGACGATCAGGGGAGGGTCGCCGATGTCGGCGACCTCGAGGGTGGCCGGGCCGTCACTGGCCAGCACCGCCAGCCGGCCCGCCACGATCCGGACGTTGAGCCTGCTCACGGAGTCGAAGGTGAGCTGCTCGGGTTTCTCGATGGTCCACTGCCGCATGTTCGTGACCTCCTTGTACAAGACACGATATGTCGCGTTGTGCGAGGAGGTCAAGATATATCGCGTTCTCTTACTCGTCCTCGTCGTCCAGCCGGGCCAGCCAGGTGGCCAGCCGTTCCACCGGGGTCTCGAACTCGGGGTTCAGGTCGACGAACTCGCGCAGCCGCTCGGCCAGCCAGACGATGTTGACCTCTTCCTCGCCGCGGCGCTCGACGAGCTCCTCGATGCCCCGATCGGTGAAGTACATCGTTCTCCTCGTAGTAACGGGGAAGTCCCCCACAGAGGTTCCTGTGGGGGACTTCCGGAGGTGACGCCCAGGCCCTGTCCCGCAGATCTCCTGCCTGCCGCGGGACGGGTCCTAGTTGAAGATCTCTCCCAGGATCTGCTGCAGCTCCGCCTCGTGCGCCGAGTGCGAGCCCGTCGCGGGGGAGGAGTTCGCCTTGCGGGAGACCCGCTTGATCGGACGCCCGCCGAACGCGTCGGGGTTCTCCGCCAGCTTCAGCGTCAGGAACGGCCACGGGCCCATGTTGACCGGCTCGTCCTGCGCCCACACCAGCTCGACACCGTCGGCGTAGCGTCCCAGCTCGGCCGCGAGCGGGTTGGCCGGGAACGGGTAGAGGCGCTCCAGACGGACGATCGCCACGTCCCTGCGGCCCTGCGCGTTGCGCGCCGCCGCCAGGTCGTAGTAGATCTTGCCGGAGCAGAGCACGACCTTGCGGACCTCCGACGGGCTCACCGTGGTGTCGCCGAGCACCGGCCGGAACGAGCCCGAGGTGAACTCGGCGACCGGCGAGACCGCCGCCTTGTGCCGGAGCAGCGACTTGGGCGTGAACACCACCAGCGGGCGGTGCCGGTTGGACTTCGTCTGCCAGCGCAGCAGGTGGAAGTAGTTCGCCGGAAGCGTGGGCTGGGCCACGGTCATGTTGTCGTAGGCGCACATCTGCAGGAAGCGCTCGATGCGGGCCGAGGAGTGGTCCGGGCCCTGACCCTCGTAGCCGTGTGGCAGCAGCAGGGTGACGCCGGAGCGCTGACCCCACTTCTGCTCGCCCGCGGTGATGTATTCGTCGATCACGGACTGGGCGCCGTTGACGAAGTCACCGAACTGGGCCTCCCAGGCGACCAGGGCCTCGGGGCGCTCCACGCTGTAGCCGTACTCGAAGCCGAGCGCGGCGTACTCGCTGAGCAGCGAGTCGTAGACGTAGAACTTCGTGGTGCCCTGGTTGAACGTCTTGAGCGGGGTGTGCTCCTCGCCGGTGAGGCGGTCGACCAGCACGGCGTGCCGCTGGACGAAGGTGCCGCGCCGGGAGTCCTGGCCGACCAGGCGGACCGGGTGACCGTCGATCAGCAGCGACCCGAAGGCGAGGGTCTCGCCCATGCCCCAGTCGATGCGGTCCTCGGCGACCATCTGGCCGCGGCGTTGGATGACCGGCAGCAGGCGCGGGTGGGCGGTGAAGCCCTCCGGCAGGTTGAGCTGGGTGTCGACGATCCGCTTGACGGTCTCCTCGGAGATCCCCGTCGGGGTCTCGTCGTGCGACCAGGGGATGGTGGAGTCGACGTCGACCGGGCGGGCGAACTCGCCGGTCGTCACCTTGGCCGCCTCGCGGGTCTCGGCGAAGGCGTTCTCCAGCTTGGCCTGGTAGTCGCGGAGCGCGCCCTCGGCCTCCTCCACCGTGATGTCGCCCCGGCCGATCAGCGCCTCGGTGTAGAGCTTGCGGGTGGAGCGCTTGGCATCGATCAGGTCGTACATCAGCGGCTGGGTGAAGCTCGGGTTGTCCGACTCGTTGTGGCCGCGGCGCCGGTAGCAGATCAGGTCGATGACGACGTCCTTGCGGAACGCCTGGCGGTATTCGAAGGCCAGCTTGCCGACCCGGACCACGGCCTCGGGGTCGTCGCCGTTGACGTGGAGGATCGGGGCCTGGATCATCCGGGCCACGTCGGTGGCGTAGACGCTGGAGCGGGAGCTCGCCGGGCTGGTGGTGAAGCCGACCTGGTTGTTGACCACGATGTGCACCGTGCCGCCGGTGCGGTAGCCCCGCAGCTGCGACAGGTTCAGCGTCTCGGCCACCACGCCCTGGCCGGCGAAGGCCGCGTCGCCGTGGACGAGCACGGGCAGGACCGTGAAGCCCTCCTCGCCGCGCTCCAGCAGGTCCTGCTTGGCGCGGACCACGCCCTCCAGGACCGGGTCGACCGTCTCCAGGTGGGAGGGGTTGGCCACGACCGAGGTCTTGAGCTTGCTGCCGTCGGGCGAGACGAAGTCGCCGGTGGCGCCCAGGTGGTATTTCACGTCACCGGAGCCGTGCGCCGTCCGCGGGTCGATGTTGCCCTCGAACTCGCCGAAGATCTGGCCGTAGGACTTGCCCACGATGTTGGCCAGCACGTTCAGGCGGCCGCGGTGGGCCATGCCGATGACGGCCTCGTCGAGGTCCTCCTCCGCGGCGGCCGACAGCACCGAGTCGAGCAGCGGGATCAGCGACTCGCCGCCCTCCAGCGAGAAGCGCTTCTGGCCGACGAACTTGGTCTGCAGGAACGTCTCGAACGCCTCGGCGGTGTTGAGCCGCTCCAGGACGCGCAGCTGCTCGGTGCGGTCGGGCTTGGCGTGCGGACGCTCCACCCGCGCCTGGATCCAGGCCCGCTCCTCGGGGTTCTGCATGTGCATGTACTCGACGCCGATGGTGCGGCAGTAGGAGTCGCGCAGCACGCCGAGGATCTCGCGCAGCTTCATCAGGGGACGGCCGCCGAAGCCGCCGGTGGCGAACTCGCGCTCCAGGTCCCACAGGGTCAGCCCGTGCGACTTGATGTCGAGGTCGGGGTGCTTGCGCTGCTTGTACTCCAGCGGGTCGGTGTCGGCCATCAGATGGCCGCGGACCCGGAAGGCGTGGATCAGCTCGATGACCCTGGCCGACTTGGCCACGTCGTCGTCGTGCGTGGTCGAGATGTCCTGGACCCAGCGGACCGGCTCGTAGGGGATCCGGAGGGCCTCGAAGATCTCGTCGTAGAAGCCGTTCTCGCCCAGCAGCAGCCGGTGGACCTGGCGCAGGAAGTCGCCCGACTGGGCGCCCTGGATGATCCGGTGGTCGTAGGTGCTGGTGAGCGTCATGACCTTGCTCACCGCGAGGCGGGAGAGCGTCTCGGGGGAGGCGCCCTGGTATTCCGCGGGGTATTCCATCGCGCCGACACCGATGATGGTGCCCTGCCCCGGCATCAGGCGCGGCACCGAGTGGACGGTGCCGATCGTGCCCGGGTTGGTCAGCGAGATCGTGGTGCCGGAGAAGTCGTCGACGCCGAGCTTGCCCGCCCTGGCCTTGCGCACGACGTCTTCGTACGCCACCCAGAACTGGCGGAAGTCCATGGTCTCCGTCGCCTTGATCGACGGCACCAGGAGCTGGCGGGTGCCGTCGCTCTTGGCGACGTCGATGGCCAGGCCCAGGTTGACGTGCTCGGGCTTGACCAGCACCGGCTTGCCGTCGACCTCGGTGTAGGAGTGGTTCATCTCCGGCAGGACGGCCAGGGCCTTGATGACCGCGTAACCGATCAGGTGCGTGAACGACACCTTGCCGCCGCGACCGCGCGACAGGTGGTTGTTGATCACGATGCGGTTGTCGATGAGAAGCTTCGCCGGGACTGCGCGGACGCTGGTCGCCGTCGGGACCTCGAGGCTGGCCTCCATGTTGGCCGCGGTCCTGGCGGCCGCGCCACGGAGTCGGACTTCCTCGGCACCGGCGGGCAACTGCGTCTCCTGCTTGGGCTTGTCCGCCGGGGTGGCCTTGGCCTCCGGCGCTGGGGTGACCGGTGTGGCGGCCGGGGTCACCGGAGCCGCAGCGGGGGTTGGAGTGGAGGGCGCGGCTGTGGCCGCCCCCGGGGGTGCGGCTCGCCCCGACCCGGAGTCAGGGGTGTAATCAGCGAAGAAATTCCACCAGGCACGGTCCACAGACTCGGGATCCTGGAGGTACTTCTGGTACAGCTCGTCGACAAGCCATTCGTTTTGACCAAAGGCTGCCAGCGGGTTTGTCCGCGACGACTCAGACGACACGGCGGAAATCGCCCTCTTCCGCAGATCGGCGTTGATGATAGAGAACCTGTCCAAGGCTACTCGCCTGGACCCGGACCTGCGCCAGTCTGAGCGCAGCTCGCCGCCTGATCCTCTCAGTAGAGTGCAAAACAGTCACCTCCGGGGGCCTGTCCGGGAGGTGTGGTCCTGGTCACCCCTGCTCGACGAGCCGCGACTCGACCCGGACGCCGGGGGTGATGACCTTGAGGAGGTCCGTCAGCTCGTCGCCCGCCGCGCCCAGCTCCTCCAGCGACATGGGCGCCAGCCGCTCCAGCAGGAACAGCGCGTCCGTGGTCTCCTCGGTGATCCGGGTGCGCACGCACTGCCGCCAGTTCCACCGCCGGCAGGTGACGCCCCTGTCGTCGCGCCAGACCACCTCGCCGATCTCCGGATGGTCGACGGCGGGCTCGCCCTTCTCGACGACCTCGAACGGCTCGTCCCCGGCGGCGCGGACCAGCCGGGCCGCCCCCTCGTAGCGGGCCAGGTCCTCCCCGCCGATCGGCAGCCCGTGCCTGACGCTGACCGTGTTGTAGGCGTCGACCACCAGGTTGATCTCCGGCAGCGGCATCCGCCTGACCAGCGCGTCGACCGACGGCCTGGTCCGCTGCGGCTTGGCCCCGAACGCCCGGTAGGCCTCCCGCCACGCCTCGACCTTCGGATCCTCGACGCCCACCGCCTCGCCGGCCGCGCCGGCCAGCCAGGCCCGGGACCTGTCGTCCGTCGGTCCGTTGCGCAGGCCGTACGCGCCCACCACCAGGACCGCGAAGTCCGGCCGGAGCGCCCTGACCGCGGGGTCCACCCAAATGTCGTCAATCACATGTCTCAGTTTAGGCCGTGTGGACATCGCCCCAGTTGAGGCGGACGGGCCCCGGCGGCCCGGCCGGCGCGGACGGACCGGCGGAGCGTGGGCCGGCGGGAGGGCCTCGGGGCGCCCACGTGGCCGGCGGGCCTGCCGTACCCGGGGCGGAGGCCGTCGAGGACCTCGACGCCGCTGCGCTGGGGGTAGTAGAACTTCAGCGTTCACCCGGACGCGCGGCCCGGTGTCGGGCCTGTGGACGTCGGGCTCGGCGCCGCCCCTGAGTGAGACGTCGTCCACGCAGAACCGCCAGGGTGTGGCGCTGCCCCCGAGCTGGAAGGCCACCTGGGCGTCGGGCAGGTCCACCGGGGGAGGTGAAGGTGTAGGCGTAGGTGTCGCCGGAGACGCTCAGCTCGGGGTTCGCCGACAGATACTGGGTGTGGGGGGCGGCCGGGAGCTGGATGAGGGCCTTGGCGGCGCGGCCGGGGGTCGCGGCGCCGAAGAAGGAGTATCGGTACGTCTCGTCCTTGACCCGCGGGATGTCGTTCTGGCCGACGATGACGTCCCACGGGTTGGCCGTGCCGCCGGGGACCTCGGCGCAGAGCCGGCCGCCGTCGGTCTCCAGTGTGGTGTTGGCGGTGCTCCACCAGGGAGCCGTGCCGGTGTCGAAGGTGCCGTTGACGATCTGTTCCGGGCCGTCGTCGGCGACGGCGGGAGAGGGGCCCGGTGCCGCCGTGCCGTCCGCCGGCCGCTCCGGCCGTCCGGAGGGCGGCTGTCACGCCGTCCAGTCGAGCTCCGGGCCGCGCGGCACGATCCGGCTCGGGTTGATGTTCGTCTGCGTCACGAAGTAGTGGCGCTTGATCTGGTCGAAGTCGGTGGTGTCGCGGAAGGCCGGGATCGCGTACAGGCGGCGGGCGTAGGCCCACAGGGCCGGGTAGTCGGCCAGCCGCCTGATCGAGCACTTGAAGTGGGAGTGGTAGACCGCGTCGAACCTGGCGAGCGTGGGGTAGAGCCGGACGTCGCTCTCGGTGAGCGCGTCGCCGTGCAGGTAGGGCCGGCCGGTCAGCCGCTCCTCCAGCAGGTCCAGCGTGCCGAAGACCCTGACGACCGCCTCGTCGTAGGCCTCCTGGGAGGTGGCGAACCCGGTCCGGTAGACGCCGTCGTTGAGCCCGTTGAAGATCACCTCGTTCAGCGCGTCGATCTCCCCGCGCAGCGCGGCCGGATAGAGGGCGGGCGCGCCCTCGGCGTGCCAGGGCGCGAAGGCGGTCTCCAGGGTGAGGGTGATCTGCGGGTAGTCGTTGGTGACCAGGCGCTTGGCGGTGACGTCCCATACGCAGGGCACGGTGTAGCGGCCCTGGTAGCCGGGGTCGGAGCTGAGATAGAGCTCGGAGAGATACTCCACGCCGGTGACCGGGTCGCCGCCGGGGATCCGCCAGCCCTTCTCGTCCCTGATCGGGTCCACGATCGTCACGCCGACGACGTCCTGGAGGCCGAGCAGCTCGCGCACGATGAGCGAGCGGTGCGCCCAGGGGCAGGCGTAGGAGGCGTAGAGCTGGTAGCGGCCCGGCTCCGGCGGATGCTGGCCGTCCGGTTCGATCCGCGCGGTGAACCGGTTCGGTTGCCGGACGAAGCGTCCGGTCTCGGAGATTTCGCGTCCCAGGTCCATGGCTCGACCGTACGCCACCCCGAGGAGAACATGATTCTGTCCAGGGGTGAGATCGGGATGACGGGCGGGCCAGGCCCGCGGTTTCCCGGGTAATCCCTGACGGCGCCCCCGACGCCCGCCCTCTCCGGAGTATTTCATGCAAAACAAGTAGGAAATATTGACTTAGTGCCAGGCCGTGCGTAGCTTCTCCCATATGGGCATCTATCTGACCCGGTGTGCACATGTCGACTTCTGTCGAGTGTCCAGCGCCCAGTGTCCGTGATCACGAATCGACCCCCGCAGTCCCTCCCCATCACTCAGGACGCCTCTCGTGATCAAGACCAGACATGTCCCTCTCTCCGTGCTGCTGGTGGGGCTCCTCACCGCCTGCGGCGCGCGGGCCTCCGCCGGATCCGGCGGGCCCGAGACGCTGGAGCTGCGCTACCAGGGCAGCGTCGGCGCCGTCACCTTCCCCGAGTTCGCCGAGGCGCTCGGCTACCTCGGCCCCGTCAAACTCAAGTGGATCGGCAACACGATCTCCGGCCCGCAGGACATCCAGGCCGCGGCGACCGGTCAGACAGACTTCGGCGGCGCGTTCAACGGCGCCATCGTCAAGCTGGCCGCGGCCAAGGCCCCGATCAAGGCCGTGATCGGCTACTACGGCAGCGACAAGGACAGCTACATCGGCTACTTCGTGCCGGACGGCTCACCGGTCAAGGGCCCGCGTGACCTGATCGGCAAGAAGATCGGCGTCAACACCCTGGGCGCCCACCTGGAGGCGGTGCTCAAGGAATACCTCAAGCGCGGCGGGCTGACCCCCGACGAGATCAAGCAGGTCGAACTGGTCGTCGTGCCGCCGGTCAACACCGAGCAGGCGCTCCGCCAGGGCCAGATCGACGTGGCCGCGCTGAGCGGCATCCTCCGCGACAAGGCACTGCAGCGCGGCGGGATCCATCCGCTCTTCAAGGACATCGACCTGTTCGGCCCCTTCACCGCGGGCAGCGTCGTCCTCACCGAGAGGTTCATCGAGCGGAACCCGGAGACCACGAAGAAGTTCGTCGAGGCGTACGCCAAGGCCGTCGAGTGGACGCAGACCCACTCCCGCGAGGAGGTCGTCGCCAAGGCGAAGGAGATCATCGCCAAACGCGGGCGGAACGAGGACACCACCGCCATCGAGTTCTGGAAGAGCAGCGGAGTGGCCAACAAGGGCGGAGTCATCGACGCGCGGGAGTTCCAGACCTGGATCGACTGGCTGGAGCGCGAGGGCGAGATCGACAAGGGCCAGGTCAGGGCCGAGGACCTCTTCACCAATGCCTACAACCCCTTCGGAGGCACCCGATGAAGATCCAGATTCAGGGGATCGGCAAGGAGTTCCGCGTCCGCGGCGACGGCCGCCCGTTCACCGCCCTCGACGACGTCAACCTCGACGTGCGGGCCGGGGAGTTCCTCACCCTGGTCGGGCCGAGCGGCTGCGGCAAGTCCACCCTCCTCGACCTGCTCGCCGGGCTGACCGAGCCGACCGGCGGCCGGATCCTGCTCGACGGGGTCCCCGTCGACGGTCCCGGTCTGGACCGGGGGATCGTCTTCCAGCAGTACGCGCTGTTCCCCTGGCGCACGGCGCTGTCCAACGTCGAGTTCGGGCTGGAGGCGAAAGCCGTACCGAGGAAAGAGCGCGCGGAGCGGGCCAGGGCCTATCTGGAGCTGGTGGGACTGCGCGGGTTCGAGGAGCGCTACCCGCACGAGCTCTCCGGCGGCATGCGCCAGCGCGTGGCCATCGCCCGGAGTCTGGCCTTCGACCCGGAGGTGCTGCTGATGGACGAGCCGTTCGCCGCGCTGGACGCCCAGACCCGCGAGTCCCTCCAGGAGGAGCTGCTGCGGATCTGGGAGAAGACCGGCAAGACGATCGTGTTCATCACCCACGGCATCGACGAGGCCGTGTATCTCGGCCGGCGGGTCGCGGTCATGACGTCCCGGCCGGGCCGGATCAAGCGGGTCGTCGAGGTCGAGCTCGACTCCCGCGAGGGGGACCTGCGGGCCGGCACGCGCTTCGGCGAGTACCGTCACGAGGTGTGGACGCTCCTGCGTGACGAGGTCGCGGCGGCCAGGGCGGAGGAGGCGGTCTCCGTTGGCTAGCGTCTCGACCGGCGCCTCCGCCGCCGGGGTGGGCGCGCGCCTGCTGCGCGGCCCGGGGCGCCTGGCGGTGGCGGCGGGCCGGCGGGCCGCCGCCCTGGGCGCGCTCGCCGCGCTCTGGGAGGTCCTGCCCCGGCTGGAGGTGGTGGATCCCACCTTCCTGACGCCGCTGTCACAGGTCCTGGTGGCCTGGTGGGAGCTGCTCCTCTCCGGTGAGCTGCTCGACCACGCCCAGGCCAGCCTGGTCAGGTCCCTGGCCGGGTTCGCCCTGGCGATCGTCGCGGCCATCCCCCTCGGCCTGCTGATCGGCTGGTACCGGCCGCTGGCCGACCTGCTCAACCCGGTGCTCGAACTGTTCCGCAACACCGCGGCGCTCGCCCTGCTCCCGGTGTTCGTGCTGATCCTCGGGCTCGGCGAGACCTCCAAGATCTCGATCATCCTGTACGCCTGCGCCTGGCCGATCCTGCTCAACACGATCGCCGGGGTGAAGAGCGTGGACCCCCTGCTGATCAAGTCGGCCCGGTCGATGGGGCTCCGCCCGGTCCGGCTGTTCCAGAAGGTGATCCTCCCGGCCGCGGTGCCCCTGATCTTCACCGGCATCCGGCTCGCCGGGGCCTACTCGATCCTCGTGCTGGTCGCCGCCGAGATGGTCGGCGCCAAGGCCGGCCTCGGCTATTTGATCAACTACGCCCAGTTCAACTTCCGGGTGCCCGACATGTACGCCGGAATCCTCACGATCTCCGTGCTCGGACTGCTCTTCAACCAGCTCCTGGTCCGTCTGGAGCGCCGCTTCTCGACATGGAGGACCTCCTGATGGCCGCCCGGCAACTGCACCTGAACGCCTTCCTGATGGGCGTCGGGCACCACGAGGCCGCCTGGCGGCACCCGCGCGCCGAGCCCGCCGGGATCACCGACGTCCGGCACTACCAGCGGCTGGCGGAGATCGCCGAGCGGGGCAAGCTCGACTCGGTCTTCCTCGCCGACGGCCTGGCCCTGTGGGGCGACGTCAGGCACAACGCGCTCGGCGGGCTGGAGCCCCTCACCCTGCTGGCGGCGCTGGCCACGGTGACCGAGCACATCGGCCTGATCGCGACCGTCTCCACCACCTACAACGAGCCGTTCCACGTCGCCCGCAAGTTCGCGTCGCTGGACCACATCAGCGGCGGCCGGGCCGGCTGGAACATCGTCACCTCCGCGAGCGAGGCGGAGGCGCGCAACTTCGGCGTCGAACGCCCCGCCCACAAGGACCGCTACGACCGCGCCGCCGAGTTCCTGCAGGTCGTCACCGAGCTCTGGGACAGCTGGGAGGACGGGGCGATCCTGGGCGACCGCCGCAGCGGGGACTACGCCGACACCGCCAGGATCCACGCCCTCGACCACGTCGGCCGCCACTTCCGGGTCCGGGGCCCGCTGAACACCTCCCGTCCCCCACAGGGCCACCCCCTGCTGGTCCAGGCCGGCTCCTCCGAGGACGGCAAGGAGTTCGCCGCCCGCTACGCCGAGGCCGTGTTCACCGCGCAGCAGACCCTCCAGGAGGGCCAGGAGTTCTACTCCGACCTCAAGTCCCGGCTCGGCCGGTACGGCAGGCGCGACGACGAGCTGCTGGTCCTCCCCGGCATCTCACCGATCATCGGCTCCACCGAGCGCGAGGCGCTCCAACTGGAGAGGGAGCTCGAAGAGCTGATCATCCCCGCGTACGGCGTGCAGCAGCTGTCGGGCATCCTCGGCGTGGACCTGTCGGACCACCCGCTGGACAGCCCCCTGCCGGAGGTCGCCCAACCGGCCGACGGCCAGCAGAGCCGGTTCAAGCTCGTCACCGATCTCGCCCGGCGTGAGCGGCTGACCCTGCGGGAGCTGATCGGCCGCCTGGCCGGCGGCCGGGGGCACCGCGTGGTCACCGGCACCCCGGAGCGGATCGCCGACCAGATTCAGGAATGGTTCACCAGCGGCGCGGCCGACGGCTTCAACATCATGCCGCCGGTCCTGCCGAGCGGCCTGGCGGACTTCGTCGACCACGTCGTGCCCGAGCTGCAGGCCCGTGGCCTGTTCCGCACCGAGTACGGAGGCCGCACACTGCGCCAGAACTACGGCCTGGCGCGTCCAGCATCCCGTTTCGAGCGGAAGGCACCGGTGGCTTCATGAGCATCGTGACCGTGGTGGGCAACCCGCGAGCCGGGTCCCGCACATACGAGGTGGCCGTCCAGGCCACCCGGACCCTCGCCCGGAGCACGGGCCGCGAGGGGCCCTCCGAGATCGTCGACCTGTCCGGTCTCGCGCCCCTGCTGTTCGCCCCGGAGGCGTCGTCCGCGGTGGAGGCCGCGCTGGAGATCGTCGCCCAGGCGAGCGTGCTGGTGGTGGCGTCCCCGACCTACAAGGGCACCTACACCGGCCTGCTCAAGACCTTCCTGGACCGGCTGCCGGGCGGCGCGCTGGCCTCCAGCGTGGCGCTGCCGCTGCTGGTGATGGGGGACGCGCGGCACGCCCTGGCGGTGGAGGTCCACTTCCGGCCGCTCCTGGTGGAGCTGGGCGCCACGGTCCCCACCCCGGGCCTGGCGCTGCTGGAGTCGGAGATCAACGACCTCGACGCCGTCGTCGGCCGCTGGGCCGGCCGGGTCGCCCCTCAGGTCGCCGCGGCGCTCAGGGAAGGAGCTCCGGCGTGATATTTGGAAGAGACGGAGCTATGAATGGGTTGCCGACCATAAGCGTGTTTCATACCGCGGAGGAGGAAAAGTGATCGAGTGGAGCGAGGCGGCCGGGAGGCGTGGCACCTTGGTGACGTTCGACGGGATCACGAGGCCCCGAGAGTTCCCGAGCTCCACCGAGGACCGGGGCGAGGAGTCATGACCGAGACCCTGCCCGGCCGGGCGATCGACGGCGAGCGGTTCCGGCAGGCGCTGGCCGTGCACGCGGCCGGGGTGGTCGTGGTCACCGCCCAGTCCGAGGGGATCCCGGTCGGCCTGACCGCCACCTCGTTCTCCTCGGTGAGCCTCGCGCCCCCGCTGGTCTCCTTCTACGTCGACCAATCCTCGACCACCTGGCCCTGGCTCCGGCAGGCCGACCACTTCGCGGTGAACGTCCTGGCCAGCGACCAGGCCGAGCTGGCCACCCGGTTCGCCCGAAAGGGCGTCGACCGCTTCGCCGCCCCCACCTCCTGGCGGCCCGGCCCGCTGGGCGTCCCCCTGCTGAGCGGAGTGTCCGCCCAGCTGATCTGCGCCCCTCACTCCACCGTCGACATAGGCGACCACATCCTCGTCGTCGGCCTCGTCACCGAGACCAACCTCGACCCCGGCGGCCGCCCTCTCCTCTACCACCAGGGCCGCTTCGGCCGATTCATCCCGCATCCCTGACCCGCCGCCCCGCATCCCGGCCCGCGGCCGCGCCTCAGGCGAGGCGGACGGTGCCGCGGCCGGTGGCGAGGGGGAGGTCGAGGAGGGTGCGGATGCCGGGCGGGGCGGCGCAGAGGGCGGCCACGGTGTTGACGGCGTGGGCGGCGGCGCCGGCGAGACCGTGGGACATCTCCTCCACCGCGAGCGTCATCTGGGGGACGCCCTCGATGTGGATGGTGAAGCCGGGCTCGGACCAGCGGCGGACCCTGGCGGCGTCGGCCTTGTAGACGCACTCCACGGTCATGAAGGGGCGGCCGCGGACGAGGCCGGTGAACGTCCAGCGGGAGGCGCACACGGTGCCGACCCTGACCAGGCCCGCGGCGATCTCGAACTCCTCGGAGGCGAGCTCGAACTCGTCGCTCTCCTCGACCTCGTCGAGGGTCACGTCGAGGTTCCCGGCCACGAACTGCACACTCTCGGCGAACAGCGAGCGCTGGAAGGCGCGGAACGGGCGGACGGCGGTGGCGTAGTCCTTGGCCGAGCGGGTGAAGCCGAACAGGTCGACCACGATCTGGCGTGAGGGGTGCCCCCGGAAGTCGGAGGACTCGCGGACGTAGATGTGGTCGATCCGGTTGGACAGCCCGGTCAGGGCGAGGGGGAGCAGGTCGCTCATGAAGCCGGGGTTGACGCCGGTGCCGTGCAGCGAGGCGTTTCCGGCGCGGCAGGCGTCCTCCAGGCGTTCCACCAGGCCGGGCCCGTAGCACCGGGGATAGACGAATCCGGTCGTGGTGACGACGTTCTTGCCCGAGGCGAGCAGGGCGCAGATCGTCTCCACGTCGGCCGCGTGGTCGCGGCCGAAGTAGGAGGCGGGCAGCGGCATGTGCAGCACGCAGTCGGCCTCCGTGGCGAGGATCTTGTCGACGTCGTCGGTGCAGGTGACGCCGGTCTCGGGCAGTCCGACGAGCGTTCCGGCGTCGTGGCCGACCTTGTCCGGGTCGTAGACGAGCACCCCGACGAGCTCGAACTCGGGGCGGACGATCAGAGCGCGCAGTGAGTATCGTCCAACGGCGCCCGTGGCCCATTGGATCACGCGGAGGGGCGGAGATGAGGGCATGCGTTGCCTCCAGCCCGGGTCTCTGGGCGGGGCCATGCTGGGAGGAGTGTCGTCGTTGACCCTCGCCCTGTTCGGGGCAGAAACTTTAGCAGAAATTCACACGCTCGATCACTATCCGCGACGATTCAACAACCTGTTGCCGCTCCCGCATGGTCCTCCGAGGGCGGGCAGGCTATTGTTCAAGAAAACAGAACTATGTTCTCGTGGGAGTGTGCGGATGTCAGAGCTGCGGTTTGACGGCAAGGTCGCGGTCATCACCGGCGCCGGGCACGGTCTCGGCCGCTCGCACGCGCTGTCGCTGGCCGAGCGCGGCGCCAAGGTGGTCGTCAACGACCTCGGCGGGGCGCTGGACGGCACGGGCGCCTCCGCAGGCCCGGCGGCCGAGGTGGTCGAGCTGATCAACAAGAACGGCGGCGAGGCGGTCGCCAGCACCGACAACGTCGCGACGCCGGAGGGTGCCAGGGCGATCGTGCGGAGCGCGATCGACGCCTTCGGGCGGCTGGACATCGTCGTCAACAACGCCGGCATCCTGCGCGACAAGTCCTTCGGCAAGATGACCGTGGAGGAGTTCGACCAGGTCCTCGCGGTGCACGTGCGCGGCTCCTTCCTGGTGAGCCACGCGGCCTTCCCCCACCTCAAGGAGCAGGGCTACGGCCGGATCGTCAACACCTCCTCGCCCGCCGGGCTGTTCGGCAACTTCGGCCAGGCCAACTACTCCACGGCGAAGATGGGTCTGGTCGGCCTGACCAAGACGCTCGGCATCGAGGGCGCCCGGGCCGGGATCAAGGCCAACGCGATCGCGCCGATCGCCTGGACCCGGATGACCGAGACGCTGCTGCCGGCCGAGTTCGAGGCCAAGTTCACCGCGGAGCGGGTCAGCACGCTGGTGACGTTCCTGGCGCACGAGTCCTGCGAGACCAGCGGCGAGGTCTTCAGCGTCGGCGGCGGCCGGATCGCCCGCGTCTTCGTGGCCGAGGGGCCCGGCTGGCGGCAGGACGACCACACCGTCGAGGACATCCGGGACAACTGGGCGGCCATCATGGCCGAGCAGCCCTACCTGACCCCCACCACTCTCGGCCAGCAGGCGACCGCCTCCATGAAGGCCATGCTCTGACCGTCTGACCGCAGAAAGGGCGTCCTCACAGGTGAGGGCGCCCTTTGTGGTTTCCGGGGATCATGCCGGACCGGTCGCCTCCCGCCACTTTCGCTCGCTCGTACTCTGCTTCTGATGGAAACAACCAAACTTTTGCTTGACCACCGCCATAACTGGTCCTTACCATCCAGAAATGTGGCAGAAATAAGCCGTAAATCGGCAAATCCTGCTCTTCGCTCCTAGAGATCCAGTGCCACACCGGGCCGCCCGTCGGGGGCCGTCCGGCCCGCTCCGCATGCCCTTCTCACCCCCAGGAGATTCCATGCGTCGCCCGTTCATCGCCCTGCTGGTCCCGATCCTGCTCCTGTTATCCGCCGGTACGGCGCACGCGCGGGCCGTACCGGCGCCCGCCTTCCGCGCGCTGCTGTTCACCGAGACCGCCGGCTACGTCCACGACTCGATCCCGGCCGGGACCGCGATGGTCCAGCAGCTCGCCTCGGCCGGCAACTTCGAGGTCGTCCAGTCCGCCGACTCGGCCGTCTTCAACGACGCGGCCCTCGCCACCTACGACGTGGTGATCATGCTGCAGAACTCCGGCATGGTCTGGGACAACGACGCCCAGCGTCAGGCCGTGCAGAAGTACGTCAACGGCGGCGGCGGGATCGTGGCGATCCACAACACCACCGACATGAACGTCGAGGCCCAGTTCCCCTGGTGGGACCAGCTGATCCTGGGCGGCGCGCACATGACCGCGCACTCCAGCATCCTGCAGGGCACCGCCAAGGTCGCCGACCGGGTGCACCCCTCCACCGCCGGGCTGCCCGAGCGCTGGACGCGCACCGAGGAGTGGTACAACTTCGACAAGAACCTGCGCGGCGACGTCCACGTCCTGGTGACCGCCGACGAGACCACCTACGACGCCGGGCCCAGCAAGATGGGCGCCGACCACCCGATCTCCTGGTGCCGCTCGGCGGAGGGCGGACGCGTCTGGGCGACGGGGATGGGCCACCAGATCGCCTCCTACAGCGAGCCGCAGTTCCGCCAGCACGTGCTCGGCGGCATCAGGTGGGCCGCGGGGAACGTCCAGGGCGACTGCGGCGGCACCGTGTGGAACCGCTTCCAGAAGGTGACCCTGGACAGCGCCCCCGACCAGCCGATGCAGCTCGACATCGCGGCCGACGGGCACGTGTACTACATCACCCGCACCGGCAAGCTCGTGGCCATCCACGAGGACGGCGAGATCGTGGTCACCGGCACGCTGAACGTCTACACCGGCGGTGAGGACGGCCTCATCGGCATGGTCCTCGACCCGGGCTTCGCGACCAACCACTGGGTCTACCTGAACTACTCCCCGGCCGGCTCGGCGGCGGTCAACCAGGTCTCCCGGTTCACCCTCAACGACCACACCCTCGACCTGAGCAGCGAGAAGAAGCTGCTGGCCATCCCCGCGACCAGGACCGACGAGCCCGGCCACACCGGTGGGCAGCTCGCCTTCGGGCCCGGCGGGAACCTCTACATCGGGGTCGGCGACGACATCAACCCCTTCGCCTCCGACGGCTACGCGCCGATCGACGAGCGCGCCGGGCGGCAGAACTTCGACGCCCAGCGCAGCTCGGCCAACACCAACGACCTGCGCGGCAAGATCCTGCGGATCCACCCGGAGAGCAACGGCACCTACACGATCCCCTCGGGCAACATGTTCCCGGCGGGCACCGCGCAGACCCGGCCGGAGATCTACGCGATGGGCTTCCGTAACCCGTTCCGGTTCGCGGTGGACCCCGAGACCGGCTGGATCTCGATGGCCGACTACGGACCCGACGCCGGAGCGGCCAACGCCAACCGGGGGCCCGAGGGCACCGTCGAGTGGAACCTGATCAAGTCGCCCGGCTTCTACGGCTGGCCGTACTGCGTCGGCGACAACACCCCCTACAACGACTACGACTTCGCCACCTCGACCTCGGGGGCGAAGTTCAACTGCGCGGCCCCGGTCAACAACTCGCCCAACAACACCGGCCTGACCAGCCTGCCCGCGGCCAAGGCCGCCACGGTCTGGTACACCTACCACCTCACGCCCGAGTGGCCCGAGATGGGCGACAGCGGCGGCGCGGCCCCGATGGGCGGTCCGTTCTACCACTACGACGAGGCCAACCCCTCGACGACCAAGTTCCCCGCCTACTTCGACAAGACCCCGTTCTTCTACGAGTGGAGCCGCAACTACCTCGCCGAGATGCGGCTGGACGGCGGCGGGAACGTCCTGAAGGTCAACCGGTTCCTGTCCAACCTCGGGTTCAGGTCGCCGATGCACATGAAGTTCGGCCCGGACGGCTCGATGTACCTGATCGAGTGGGGCGCCGGCTACGGCGGGTCCAACCCCGACGACGGCGTCTACCGGATCGACTACGTCAGCGGCTCCCGGTCCCCGGTGGCCAAGGCGAGCGGGACGCCCACCTCCGGCAAGGCCCCCCTCCAGGTGCAGTTCTCCTCGTCCGGGTCGGCGGACCCGGACGGCGACCCGTTCACCTACGCGTGGGACTTCACCGGCGACGGCACGACCGACTCCACCGCGGCCGACCCCTCCTTCACCTACACCGCCGACGGCACCTTCACCGCCAAGCTGACGATCACCGACTCCTCCGGCAAGAGCGGTTCGGCGACGGTGCCCATCACCGTCGGCAACACGGCGCCGGTCGTGACGTTCGGCTCGCCGCCCAACGGCGGGGTCATCTCCTTCGGGGACTCGGTCGGCTACACGGTGACGGTCACCGACCCGGAGGACGGCACGATCGACTGCTCCAAGGTCGTCGTGGTCACGGCCCTCGGCCATGACACCCACAGCCACGACACGGGCCAGTTCACCGGCTGTTCGGGCACCGTCTCGACCACCGCCTCCGGGCACGACGCCGACGCCAACACCTACTACGTCCTCACCGCGACCTACACCGACAAGGGCGGGCTGGCCGCGAGCGCCAACCTGATCCTGCAGCCGCGGCAGAAGCAGGCGGAGTACTTCACCGGCTCCTCCGGCGTCCGGGTGGTCGAGCAGGCCGGCGCGCAGAACGGCAAGCGCGTGGGCGACATCTCCAACAACGACTGGATCTCCTTCTCGCCGATGAGCGTGCAGGGGATCACCTCGGTGGCCTACCGGGTCTCCTCCCCCTACGGGGGCGGCACCATCGAGCTGCGCGCCGACTCGCCGACCGGCCAGCTGCTGTCCACCACCGCCGTGCCGAACACCGGCGGCTGGGACACCTACCAGTCGCTGACCGCCACGCCCGTGGCGGCCCTGGCCGGCAGCCACCCGCTGTTCCTGGTGTTCAAGCACCCGACGGCCAACCAGTTCGACCTCGACTCCTTCACCCTGAACGGGGCGGGCGTCGGCGCTCCGGGCGGCCCCGTGGCGGAGGCCGTCTACACCCTGACCGCCGCGCACAGCTCCAAGGTGGCCGACGTCGAGGGCCAGTCCACGGCCGACGGCGCCAAGGTGGTGCAGTGGGGCGGTAACGGCGGCACCAACCAGCAGTGGAAGGCCGTCGACCGGGGGAACGGCAACTTCGCCCTCTCCTCGGTCAGGAGCGGTAAGTGCCTGGACGTCAACGCCGGGTCCACCGCCGCGGGCGCACTGATCATCCAGTGGACCTGTCACACCGCCGCCAACCAGCAGTGGAAGTTCGCGCCGGCGGCGAACGGCAACTGGAAGATCACCTCCGTGGGCAGCGGCCACTGCCTGGAGGTCCCCGGCGCCGCCACGGCCGACGGCACCCAGCTCACCCAGGGGGCCTGCGGGACCGGCACCAACCAGCAGTGGAAGCTCACGCGGGTGAGCTGATCCGCCCCCGGGCCGACCGGACCAGCCCGCCGACTTTTGTGCGAATCTGCAAAAGTCGGCGGGCATTTAGCTAAAAGGTCTTCACAACGTAAACAGAAGAGGGTTAGCTTCTGCACACCAACTCCGAATGCGGAGGTGTTGTGAAGCGCATTACCGCTCGTCCGGAGAGCCCGCACCAGGCTGTGCTGCTCCGGCTGCTCCGTGAGAGAGCGCGCTCGCGCGCCGAGCTCGGCGACGTGGTCGAGCTGTCACGCTCCAAGCTCAACCTCGAACTCGACCGGCTGATCGAGCTGCGGCTGGCCGAGCAGGCGGGCCTGGCGGCCTCGCGCGGCGGGCGCAGGTCGGGCCTGGTACGGCTGGCCGCGAACATGCGCTTCGCCGGTGTCGACATCGGCGCCACCTCGGTCGACGTGGCCGTCACCGACGGCGAGCTGGGGATCCTCGGCCGCGCGAGCGAGCCGTGCGACGTGCGCGACGGACCCGTGACCGTGCTGGACCGGGCCGCGGAGATGCTCGCCAAGTTGCGCGGTCAGGGACTGTTCACCCAGCTCCACGGGGTGGGGATCGGCATCCCCGGGCCGGTCAGCTTCCGCGAGGGAGTGCCGGTCGCACCGCCGATCATGCCCGGCTGGGACCGCTACCCCGTCAGGGAGACGCTCGGGCAGGAGCTCGGCTGTCCCGTGGTGGTCGACAACGACGTCAACATCATGGCCCTCGGCGAGCTTCACGCGGGGCTGGCCAAGCAGGTGGACGACTTCCTGTTCGTCAAGATCGGCACCGGCATCGGCTGCGGGATCGTGGTGGACGGCAAGATCTACCGAGGGGTCTCCGGCAGCGCCGGCGACATCGGACACATCCGCGTCGACGACGCCGGCCCCACCTGCGCCTGCGGGAACGTCGGCTGCCTCGAGGCCTACTTCGGCGGTGCCGCCCTGGCCAGGGAGGCCATGGCCGTCGCCGACCGCTCGCCGTACCTCGGCGAACGGCTCCGCCGGACGGGCACGCTGACCGGCGAGGACGTCGCCGCGGCGGCCGAGCTGGGCGACGCCGAGGCGGTGCGGCTCATCAGGGACGGCGGTCGCCGGGTCGGCCTGGTGCTGGCCGGGCTGGTCAGCTTCTTCAACCCCGGCCTCGTGATCGTCGCGGGCGGCGTGGCCCGGCTGGGCCACGTGCTGCTGGCGGAGATCAGAAGCGTCGTCTACCGCCGGTCGCTGCCACTGGCGACGGGCAACCTACCCATCGTGCTGTCGGAGCTCGGCGACAGCGCCGGCGTGATCGGCGCGGCCCGGCTCGGCAGCGACCACGTTTTCTCGGCCCCTTGAACAATCAGCGAGGCCCCATGTCCGAAGACAGCCCCCTGCTCGTGATGAGGGGGATCGTCAAGCAGTTTCCCGGCGTGCGCGCCCTGGACGGCGTCGACCTCGACGTCCGCGCGGGGGAGGTGCACTGCCTGCTCGGCCAGAACGGCGCGGGCAAGTCCACCCTCATCAAGATCCTCTCGGGGGCGCACCAGCCCGACGAGGGCACCATCACCCTGGGCGGTGAGCGGGCACGGCTGAGCAGCCCGATCGCGGCGATCCGGTCCGGAATCTCGACGATCTACCAGGAGCTCGACCTGGTCGACGGGCTGAGCGTGGCGCAGAACATCTTCCTCGGTCACGAGCCGGCCCGGCTGGGCTTCGTCAGCCGGGGCGGGGCCAACCGGGCCGCGCGGCGCCTGCTGGAGCGGCTGGGGCACGCGGAGATCCGGCCCGGCGCGGAGGTGGGCCGGCTGTCCCCGGCGGCCAAGCAGGTGGTCAGCATGGCGCGGGCGCTCTCGCACGACACTCGGCTGATCATCATGGACGAGCCGTCGGCGGCCCTGGCCCACGACGAGGTGGGCAACCTGTTCCGGATCATCCGGGAGCTGACCGCCCAGGGCGTCGCGGTGATCTACATCTCGCACCGGCTGGAGGAGATCCGGGAGATCGGTGACCGGGTGACCGTGCTCAAGGACGGGCGCACGGTGGCGGTGGGCCTGCCGGCGCAGCAGACGCCGACCTCGCAGGTGGTGGCGTTGATGACCGGCCGTAGCGTCGAGCATGTCTTCCCGCCGCGCCCGGCGCCCGGCAGCCATGCGGGCCGGCCGGAGGTGCTGCGGGTGGAGGGGCTCGGCGTGGCGGGGGTCTTCGCCGACGTCTCCTTCTCGGTGCGGGCGGGGGAGATCGTGGGGCTGGCCGGGCTGGTCGGCTCGGGCCGCTCGGAGATCATCGAGGCGATCTACGGCGCGCGCCGGTTCTCGGGGCAGGTGGTCCTGGAGGGCCGGCCGGTACGGCGCGGCGGCACGGCCGGGACGGTGCGGCTGGGCATGGGCCTGGCCCCGGAGGAGCGCAAGGCCCAGGCGCTGCTGCTGGACCAGAGCGTGACCCGCAACATCTCCCTGGCCAGCCTCGGCGGATACTCCCGGTTCGGCTGGCTCGACCGGCGCCGCGAGGCGCAGGACGCGCACGCTCTGGTCGAGACGCTGGGCATCCGGCCCGCCGACCCGGAGCGGCCGATCAAGACGTTGTCGGGCGGTAACCAGCAGAAGGCGGTGCTGGCGCGCTGGCTGCTCAACGGCCGCAAGCTGCTGCTGCTGGACGAGCCGACCCGGGGGGTGGACGTGGGCGCGCGGGCGGAGCTGTACGCCGTCATCCGCGACCTGGCCGACAAGGGCATCGGGGTGCTGCTGGTCTCCAGCGAGGTGCCCGAGGTGCTGGGCCTGGCCGACCGGGTCCTGGTGATCCGTGAGGGCGCGGTCATCCATCAGGCCGACGCCCGCGAACTGGACGAACATCGAGTGATCGACATGATCATGGAAGGGAGTGCGCTGTGACCGACCCGCAAGGCCAGGCTCCCGCGAGCCCGGTGGACGACGTGAAAGCCGCCGCGCCCGGGGCGGGGCGCGGCGGGACGGCCGGGTCCAGGTCCGCCGCGGCTCCCGGACCGCTGGCCCGGCTGGGCCAGGTGCCGCATCTGGGCCTGGTGGCGGCGCTGGTGCTGCTGGCGGTGGTCGGCCTGGTGACGGTGCCCGACACCTTCGCCACCACCTCCAACCTGGTGAGCATCCTGGCGCTGGCCGCGACGATCGGGGTGATCACCGTCGGCGCGACGTTCGTGATCATCGGTGGCGGAATCGATCTGTCGGTCGGCGCGGTGATGGCGCTGGCGTCGGTGTGGGCCACCACGCTGGCCACCCAGTCCTACGGCCCCTTCGTGATGATCGTGTGCGCGGTGCTGGTCGGCACCGGCGCCGGGCTGGTCAACGGTCTGCTGATCGCCTACGGGCGGCTGGTGCCGTTCATCGCGACGCTGGCGATGCTGGTGGCCGCCCGGGGGCTGGCGCAGCGGATGTCGGACCGCAAGACGCAGCTGGTGGCCCAGGGCAACGAGCTGATCGTGGAGCTGTCGACCACCCGGCTGCTGGGCCTGCCGCTCCTGGTGTACGTCTTCGCGCTGGTGGTCGTGCTGGGCTGGGTGCTGCTGAACCGCACGACCTTCGGCCGCCGGACCTACGCGGTGGGCGGCAACGCCGAGGCGGCGCGGCTGGCGGGCATCGACGTGCGCCGGCACACGATGTGGCTGTACGCGCTGTCGGGGCTGTGCTGCGGCATCGCGGCGGTTCTGATCATGGCGCGGACCACGACGGGCTCCTCCACGCACGGAGACCTGTACGAGCTGGACGCGATCGCCGCGGTCATCATCGGCGGCACGCTGCTGACCGGCGGCCGGGGGTCGATCATCGGGTCGATCCTGGGCCTGCTGATCTTCACGGTGATCACGAACCTGTTCATCCTCAACGGGCTCAACACCAGCGACCAGCTGATCGCCAAGGGGCTGATCATCGTGGTCGCCGTGCTGCTGCAGCGGCGCGGGCTGAGGTCGCCGACCTGAACGACCCGCCTGCCACGGGCCGGTCAGGGGTCCACGGCAGGCGGGTTCCGGCCGGTGCCGGGCGCATCCTTCCTTCCTCTCCTGAAACACGTCTTCTCCCTCCGCAAAGGAGCATGGTCATGACAGACAGACTCGCCCGCCGGGGTTTCCTGGTCGGCGGAGCCGTGATCGGCGCCGGCGCCCTGGCCAGTGCCTGCACCAGCAACACCCCGGCCGCGGCGCCGAGCACAGCGGCGGCGGCGCCGGCGCCGGCGGCCACCGGCGGCAACGACGCCCCCGGCGAGAAGGTCGTCATCGGCTTCTCGGCGCCGGCCGCCGACCACGGCTGGATCGCCGCGATCGCCAAGAACGCCGAGGCCGCGGCCGCGCAGTACGCCGATGTGGAGTTCAAACCGGTCGAGCCGACCAACGACATCAACGCGCAGATCTCGGCGGTGGAGTCGCTGATCGCGGCCAAGGTCTCCGCGCTGGTGATCCTGCCCAACGACGGCCGGCAGCTCAACCAGATCGCCCGGCAGGCCGCCGACGCGGGCATCCCGGTGATCAACCTGGACCGGGTCTTCCCCGACAAGCTGTCGTATCGCACCTGGATCGGCGGGGACAACTACGGCATGGGGGTGGCGGCCGGGCACTACATCGGCAAGACGCTCAAGGACAAGGGGGTGGCCGACCCGGTGATCCTGGAGATCCAGGGCATCGCGACGCTGCCGCTGACCCAGGACCGCAGCAAGGGCTTCGCCGACGCGCTGAAGACCTACGGCTTCGGGGTGACGGCCAAGCAGGACGCGCAGTTCACGGTGGAGTCGGGCACCAAGGTGACCAGCAACCTGCTGCAGGCGCACAAGAAGATCGACGCGATCTGGAACCACGACGACGACCAGGGCATCGGTGTGCTGGCCGCGGTCAAGGAGGCCGGGCGTGCGGAGTTCTTCATGGTCGGCGGGGCCGGGTCGGCCAACGCGATGCGCGAGATCCAGGCGGGCACCGGGGTGTTGAAGGCCACCGTCACCTACAGTCCCACCATGGCCTCCTCGGCGATCAAGCTGGCCCGCCTGATCGCGCAGGGCAAGGGGATGAGCGACCTGCTGGAGAAGCAGGTGCCGCAGTCGATCACGCTGGCCTCGGAGACCGTCACCAAGGACAACGTCGAGGCATACCTCCCGCTCGGATTCGAGTCCTGATGGCCGTTGACGACAGGCCGATGCTGGGGATCGGCATGGTCGGCTACGCGTTCATGGGGCGGGTGCACTCCCAGGCCTGGCGCAGCGTCGACGCCTTCTTCGACCTGCCGGCCAGGCCGGTGATGGCGGCACTGGGCGGCCGTTCGAAGGAGGCCACCGCCGCCGCGGCCCGCCAGCTGGGCTGGGCGGCGGTCGAGACCGACTGGCGCGACCTGATCGCCCGCGACGACGTGCAGGTGGTCGACATCTGCACGCCGGGCGACTCGCACGCCGAGATCGCGATCGCCGCGCTGGCGGCGGGCAAGCACGTCATCTGTGAGAAGCCGCTGGCCAACAGCGTGGCCGAGGCCGAGGCGATGGCCGAGGCCGCCCGCGCCGCGGCCGAGCGCGGCGTGCACGCGATGGTGGCCTTCAACTACCGGCGGGTCCCGGCCGTCGCCCTGGCCCGCCGCTGGGTCGCCGAAGGCCGCCTCGGCCGCCTGCACCACGTGCGCGCCCAGTATCTGCAGGACTGGATCGCCGACCCCACCTTCCCCCTGGTGTGGCGGCTGCAGCGGGACAAGGCGGGCTCGGGGGCGCTGGGTGACATCGGCGCGCACATCATCGACACCGCCCAGTTCATCACCGGCGACCAGATCACCGGCGTGTCGGCGCTGACCGAGACCTTCGTCCGGCAGCGCCCCCTGGCCGAGGGGTCCGCCGGCCTCAGCGCGGGCGGCGCCTCGGCGCGGAGCGGAACGGTCGACGTCGACGACGCCGCGCTGTTCCTGGCCCGCTTCGCCGGTGGGGCGGTCGGCTCGTTCGAGGCCACCCGCTTCGCCACCGGCCGCAAGAACGCGCTGCGCATCGAGGTCAACGGCTCGGCCGGCAGCCTGGCCTTCGACTTCGAGGCGATGAACGAGCTGTGGTTCCACGACCACACCTTGCCCGCGGCCGAGGCCGGCTTCCGCCGTATCCTCGTCACCGAGGCCGAGCACCCCTACGCCGGAGCCTGGTGGCCACCCGGCCACGGCCTGGGCTACGAGCACACCTTCACCCACGAGATCAAGGACTTCGTCGAGGCCGTGGCGGCCGGCGCGGCCCCGGCCCCGGCGTTCGCCGACGGGCTGCGGGTGCAGCGGGTGCTGGCCGCGGTCGAGGCCAGCGCGGCCGATGAGAGCCGCTTCACCGCTGTGGAGGGACCGTGACCCGACCCATCACCCTGTTCACCGGACAGTGGGCCGACCTGCCGTTCGAGGAGGTGTGCAAGCTGGCCTCCGGATGGGGCTACGACGGTCTGGAGATCGCCTGCTGGGGCGACCACTTCGAGGTCGACAAGGCCCTGGCCGACGACGCCTACGTCGAGCGCAAACGGGAGATGCTGGCCCGCCACGGCCTCAAGGTCTGGACCATCTCCAACCACCTGGTCGGCCAGGCGGTCTGCGACCACCCCATCGACGGCCGCCACCGCGCCATCCTGCCGGCCCGCGTCTGGGGCGACGGCGAGCCCGAGGGCGTGCGCCGCCGCGCCGCCGAAGAGATCAAGGACACCGCCCGCGCCGCCGCGAAACTCGGCGTGGACACCGTCGTCGGCTTCACCGGCTCGGCCGTCTGGCACACCGTCGCGATGTTCCCCCCGGTCCCGCCCTCCATGATCGACGACGGCTACGCCGACTTCGCCGACCGCTGGAACCCGATCCTGGACGTCTTCGACGAGGTCGGCGTCCGCTTCGCGCACGAGGTGCACCCCAGCGAGATCGCCTACGACTACCACACCACCGTCCGCACCCTGGCGGCCATCGGCCACCGGCCGGCCTTCGGCCTGAACTGGGACCCCTCCCACATGGTCTGGCAGGAGCTCGACCCGGTCGGCTTCATCCTGGACTTCGCCGACCGGATCTACCACGTCGACTGCAAGGACGCCAAGGTCCGCACCGGCGACGGCCGCCGTGGCCGGCTGGCCTCCCACCTGCCCTGGGCCGACCCGCGCCGCGGCTGGGACTTCGTCTCCACCGGCCGTGGGGACGTGCCGTGGGAAGACTGCTTCCGGGCGCTGAACAGCATCGGCTACACCGGGCCGATCTCGATCGAGTGGGAGGACGCCGGGATGGACCGCCTGGACGGCGCCCCCGAGGCGCTGAAGGTGATCCGCAGGCTCAACGCCATCACCCCGCCGGCGGCCGCCTTCGACGCCGCCTTCTCCTCCGAGTGAACGCCGCTCCCCCCTCGGGATGAGGGAGGGGACACGGTCCGCGCCCGCCGATCGCGACGGCGGCGCGGGCCGTACCGGAACGGGCGTGGGAGCTGCCCGTGGCGTCCCGGCGGCGTGGCGACGTGGTTCCTCCGGACCCGCGTCGCCGCGCCCGTCCCGCTGGGCTCCGCCGACGGTGGCCCCGCGTCGGGCGGATGCCGCCGAAGCGGGTCAATCCGTCAGGGGAATTATGGATGTATGGGGGAAATGCCGGTAAAACAGAAGTCTGTTCGGTTTATGTTTCGGGTGACTCCAGGACGAGAGCCGTGAGTCCCACCGGGAGGAGAGGCCCATGAAGGGCAGACGGTCGTCGGTGTTCGGCGCGGCAATCATCGCCACGGTCGCGCTCTGGCCGACCGGGATCTCTGCGGCGGCCTCGACCTCGGGCCCCGCCAGGGCGGTGGCGGCCGCCCCTTCCCAGGCTGACATCTCCACCACCAGGCCCTGCCGGCGCAAGGGGCCACTCATCTGCTGCAGGTCCGGGAAGGGCGTCAGGTGCCACCGGAGCTGGCGGGAGCGCCGGGACGGGCTGGAGGACCTCCATGACGAATGGCGGGACCGCCACAGAAGAGACGACCAGTAGCCGGAGGCGGGCCGTCCCGTCCGTCCGCCTGGCCGGCTCGGGCCCGAGCCGGCCAGGCGCTCTGTCACCGAGGCGCCGGTCCGGCGGGCAGGAGGCACAGCCGCTGCCGCCGGCGCCTTCGGCCTGTCACATGACCTAGTCCATGACGACGACCTGGCGCAGCACCTCGCCGGCCCGCAGCGCGGCCACGGCGTCGTTGAGGTCGGCGAGCTTGATGCGGGCGCTGATCATGCTCTCCAGGTCGAGCTTGCCCGCCTTGTAGAGCTCGGCGAAGAACGGGAAGTCACGGCGGACGTCCGACCCGCCGTACATCGAGCTGAAGATGTTCTTGCCCTCGAACAGCAGGCTGAAGGCGCTCAGCGGGACGGTGTCGTCCATCGCGCCCGCGCCCACCACGATCACGTCGCCGCCGCGGCGGGTGGCCTGCCAGGCGGTCATGATGGCGGCGGACTTGCCGACGGCCTCGAAGCCGTAGTCGAATCCCCGGCCGCCGGTCAGCGACCCGAGCGCGTCCATGAGCTGGTCGGGGGTGATGGCGTGGGTGGCTCCGACCTTCTTGGCCAGCGCGTGCTTGGACTCCAGCGGGTCGATCGCCAGGATCGTGGTCGCGCCGGAGATCCGGGCCCCCTGGATCACCGACAGGCCGATGCCGCCGCAGCCGACCACGGCCACGGTCGAGCCCGCCTTCACCCGGGCGGTGTTGAGCGCCGCCCCGACGCCGGTGGTGACGCCGCAGCCGATCAGCGCCGCCGCCTCGTAGGGCACCTCGGGGTCGATCTTGATCGCGCCCTGCCAGGGCACGATGATCTCCTCGGACCAGGTGCCGCACCCGGACATGCCGAACGCCGGAGTGTCGCCGCCGTAGCGGAAACGGGCGTTGACGAAGCTGTCCATTATGTAGGTCATGCACAGGAACGGCTGGTTCACCAGGCAGTTGGCGCAGGTGCCGCAGGCGGGGGCCCAGTTGATGATGACGTGGTCGCCGGGCTGGACCGTGGTCACGTGGTCGCCGACCTCGACGACCTCGCCCGCCCCCTCGTGACCGGGGAGGACGGGGAGCGGCATGGGCAGCACCCCGCTGATCACCGACAGGTCGGAGTGGCAGACGCCGGTCGCCTTGATCTTGACGCGGACGTCCGTCGGGCCCGTCGGGGTGAGGGTGAAGTCGTCGCGGATGTCGAGCTTGTCGTCGCCGACGGCATGCAGAAGCGCACCACGCATTGGGGGTCCTCCTAGTTCTCCTCAAGGGAGAGGGCGGCTTTGGGGCAGGACCGCACGGCGTGCCGGACACGGTCCATCATCTCCGGCGGCGGCTCAGGCAGCAGCAGGTGCAGCTGGTCGTCGTCGTCGAGCTCGAAGACCTCCGGGGCGAGTCCTGTGCAGACCGCGTTGGCCTCGCAGACCAGATAGTCGACCTTCACTTTCATGTGAGCCTCCTAGGCCGGGATGGTGAGCTTACGGTGATCCCATGAGATCACTCGAGTGGGCTCCACCACGAAGGCGACCCTCTTGCGGCCGGTGTGGGCGACATACTCCGTGAGGAGCTCCTCGGCGTCAGGCATTCCCGCCATCCGCCGGGTGACGTTCATGCCGACCTCAAGGATGCCCTCGGAATCGTCGATCCGCCGGGCGACCCCGTACACCAGGACACCGCGCAGGTCGGCGTATTCGTCGCCGGCCTCGATCAGGCAGCTCACCCGGGCGTCCCGCTGGATGTTGAGCGCCTTCTGGGCCTTCCCGTAGGTCCAGAACGAGATCCGGCCCCCGGACAGCCCGTAGAACATGGTCACCAGGTGCGGTGTCCCGTCAGGGTTGACCGTGCCGAGCTGGAGCTTCCGCGATTCACCGATGAAGGCGGTGATCTCGTCCTCGGTCATCACGATGCGAGCGCGCTGGTTCACGGTGCAAAGTAGAACACGTTCCATAAGGTCGGGCAAGGGTCGTTCGGAATGTTGTTCGGTCTAGGTAGTCTGCTCCGATGAGCGACGCGACCATGCCTGCCGACCTGCTGTACGCGGCCCAGCGTGCCAAGGGTTTCATGCCTCACGCCGAGGGTCTCGCCCTGTTCGAGACCGCTGTCGAGTACGGCCCGCGCGGGCCGATCTGCGAGATCGGCACCTACTGCGGCAAGTCCGCCGTCTACCTCGGCGCGGCGGCCAGGCAGACCGGTTCCGTCGTCTTCACCGTCGACCATCACCGGGGCTCGGAGGAGATCCAGCCGGGCTGGGCGCACCACGATCCCACGCTGGTGGACCCCCGCTTCGGCAAGATGGACTCGCTGCCCACCTTCCGCGCCACGATCGCCGCCGCCGGTCTGGAGGAGGAGGTCGTCGCGATCGTCGGCCGGTCGGAGCGGGTCGCCGGGCTGTGGAGGACCCCGCTGGGGATGCTCTTCATCGACGGCGGCCACTCCGAGGAGCCGGTGACCAAGGACTACGAGGGATGGGCCCCGCACGTCGTCCAGGGCGGCGCGCTGGTCTTCCACGACATCTACCCCGACCCCGCGACGGGCGGTCAGGCGCCCTACCGCGTCTACCAGCGGGTTCTGGCCTCCGGCGCGTTCAAGGAGGTCAGGCAGGAGGGGTCGCTGCGGGTGCTGGAGCGGGTCGGCCCCGGCATCGGCTGACCTGAGCGGGTCGGCCCCGGCGTCGGCTGACCTCATCGCCGCTCCCCGGTCACGATGGAGACCGCGACCGGCTCCTGCACGCCCCTGACCCGGACCACCGCCGAGGCGATCAGGTCGGAGCCGGCCCGCAGCAGCAGCCAGCCGTCCTCATGACCTCCCACGACGGTGAGCGGCGCCGACGGCGGGCGGTCCGCCCGGGACAGGCACTGGACGGCCGTCCGGATCCGGGCGGTCACGGTCTCCTCGGGCTCGTCGCAGTACGGCCGTAGCTCGTCGATCAGCGGGGCGAACGCCGGTCCCAGGGTCCCCCTCGCCCCGCCCACCCGCTCCCAGGCGCAGTGGGCCGGGGCGTCCACGCCGAGCACGAGATCGTCCAGCCGGCTGCGGGAGGCCCCGCCGTCCATGGTCACGTGGAGCGCCGGGTCGAGGCCGAGGGCGATCGCGGCCCGTTGCAGGTAGACGGCCAGCAGGTTCGGCGGCCACGGGTCACGCCGGGGGATCGGGCCGACGTCCTTCAGCCGCAGCCCGGTCCACGCCGCCACCAGCCGCCCGCGCACGTCGGTGGCGGTGACGTCCCAGACGTACTCGCCCCCGTCGTGGTGGCGCTCGGTGGCGTGCAACCGGACGTCCCCCTGGGACGGGCGGACCACCAGCCGCTCGCCGCCGACCGGCAGCAGCCGCCGGTGCGGCACGCACGCCTGCAGCGCGTGGATCGTGGCGTCGCTCAGACCTGGGCTGCCCAGCACCGGCCTGCCCTCGAACCAGCCGTCCGGGCCGTCGCCCTGCAGCTCGCCCCGGCACCCCCGCGCCTCGACGAGGGTGAGCTCCCTGACCCGCTGGAACCGGCCGGTGTGGAAGCACAGCGCGCCGTACAGCTCCCCGGCGTCCAGCGGCTCGGTGCCGTCCCGGTTCAGCTGCGGCACGGCGAGCGTCTCGTCGGCCGGGTCCACCGGGAACACGGCCCTGAAGTGGTCGACGTGGAATCCCGTCTCCTCGCTGCGGACCACCACCTCGACGCTCTGCCCGTGCCGGAGCGCGCACACCCGGATCGTGGTGCCGCCCTCGTCGGGCACGACCACCGGCCGGTCGAACGTCATCTGCCCGGCCTCGTCCAGCGGCCGTCCCGCCAGCACCCCCGCGGCCTGCGCCATCGCCTCCAGCGCCACCACCGCGGGCAGCACCGCCAGCCCGTCGATCCGGTGGTCGTCCAGGTAGGCGTCGCTCTTGAGCGACAGGCGGCTGTCGGCGACCAGCTCCACCCCGGGGACGTGCACACGCACCTCGTCGAGGAAGCGGCCCCCTCCCGGGCAGGGGGCCGCGGGCCCGTCCAGCCTGCCGTGGACGGCCACGCCGGACGGCAGGTCCCCGCTCCTGAGCAGCGTGAGGAACAGCTCCGTCCCCTCCCGTGGCGTGAGAACCGTCGCGTCCGCGCCGTCCGGGGACCCGGCCGGCCCCGGTCCGGAGCCGCCGCCGGCCCACGCCGGCCAGTCGACGTGCAGCCCGCCGATCCTCCCGACCCGGTCCCGCACCAGCCCGCAGGCCAGCGCCCGGCGGCTCTCGCCCGCCATGCCGTACCGGCCGGCCACCGATCCGAACGTCACGACGTGCCGGGGCGCGGCCGCGGCGAGCAGGTTGTCCAGGCCCGTCAGCTCGGCGGCGACGTGCCGCGTGAAGTCCTCGGCCGTGAGGTCGGCGAACCGGCCCGGCCGGCCGCGGCCCGTCGAGTGGATCACCATGGTGACCGGTCCCAGCGTGCTCTCCAGTTCCCGTACGGCGCGCTCCACCTCCTCGGCGTCACCGAGGTCCGCCGCCGCGTGGCCGTGCCGGATCCCGCTGGCGGCGAGCTTCTCCGGACCCCCGGCCGTCACCGCTCCGGGGCCCGGCAGCTCCCGCCCGAGCAGGGCCAGCGCGCACCCGCTCGCCTCGGCCAGCGCCATGGCACAGGCGGACCCGATCCCCTCGTCATCCCCGCTGACCAGCACCACGTCCGCGGGGCCCACCGGGAGCGGCCCCTGCCCGTCGAGGGCGAGCGGCATCCTGCCGCCTGAGTGCCCGGTGCCCAGGTCGAGGCCGGGATGCTCCAGCCGCAGCGACGCCAGGAACCCGGACAGGGCATCGCCCTCGCAGACCACGGCCAGCCCCTCGCGGCCCGCGATCGCCTCATGGACCGCCGTGACCAGCGTCTCGACCGCCCCGGGCCGGAGCGGGTCGCCGATCACGACCCGCCTGCCCGGACTCTTCCGGGCCTCCGTCCGCGGCCGGGTGCCGGGACGTCCCTTTCCGGTCGTGACAGCGGGCCCGGCCACCGCGGGACCGGCCCCGGTCGCCACGGGGGCGGCCCGGCCGCCGGCCTCCGGATCCTCGGCGAAACACCTCACCCAGCGCGCCACCCCGGCCACCGGCCCGGCGCCGGCCCGCTCCCGGGGCGCCTCCGCACGGGTCTCCTGACCGGCGCCGCCGTGCCGGGCGGACGCGCACGGGCCGGCGACGAAGACGCGGTCGCGCCAGATGTCGACGGGGCGGGCCGGGAGGTCACCGTAGAGGGCGGTGAGGTCCGGGAGCGTCATGGCCGCCCAGAGAGCGGCGGCGGTCTCGGCCGAGGGGACCCCGGCGGCGGGGCGGGACCCGGCGGGGAGGGAGGGGGCGGTGCCGGCTTCCGGGTCCGGCCCGGGATAGATCCCCGGCAGGGCGGCCGGCAGGCCGGACTCCGAGGCGTCCAGCCACTCCAGGGCGGTGCCGGCCCGCTCGGCGAGCTGTTCGGCCGACCCCGCCACGATCGCGATCCGCGACGGCCCGGCGGGGGCGGTGCCCAGCGCGTGGGCGAGGTCGCACAGCTCCGCCTCCGACCACCGCGCCGCCTGGTCCGCGACACGCTCCAGCACCGGCCGCACGGCCCCGGCGTCCTCGCCCGAGAAGGCGAACACCACCGGCTCCTCCCCCGAGGGCCCGTCGATCGCCCGCCGGGGCCGGACGCCCCCCGCTCCGGCGGGGAGGGGGTCCGCGCCGGCCGGGCCGGGGGCGGTGAGGACGAGGTGGGCGTTGACGCCGCCGGAGCCCATGGCGCTCACTCCCGCGTGGCGGGGTCCGGCGGGCCACGGCTCGGGGGCGGCCAGGGCGCGCAGAGGTGCGCCGGGGGCGGTCAGGAGGGGGTGCGGGGACCGGCAGCCGGTGGTCGGGGGGAGCACGCCGGAGGCGATGCTCAGGGTGGCCTTGATCAGCCCCGCGACCCCGGCCGCCGCCTTGGTGTGCCCGATGTTGGCGCCGACGGACCCGATCGCCGCCCGCCGCACGGCGTCGGGCGCGGCCTCCGGCGCGGGACCGGTCCCGGTCGCCGCCTGCCGTACGGGGGCAGGACCGGGGACCGCCCGCCGCGCGGCGTCGGACAGGAGGCGGGTGAGCGCGGTGAGCTCGGCGGTGTCGGCGGCGGCCGTGCCGGTGCCGCTGCCCTCGAACAGGGCGACCGCGGCGGGGGAGACCCCCGCCCGCGCGTAGGCGCGGCGCAGCGCCAGGAGCCGGCCGTCGGCCTCCGAGCGGGAGAGGTCGTCCCCGCCGTCGCAGGACACGCCCCAGCCGGCGATCTCCGCGTAGATCCGGAACCCGGCGGCACGGGCGTCGGCCGTACGCGCCAGGGCGACGATGCCGCAGCCCTCGCCCGGCCAGAAACCGTCCGACCGGACGTCGTAGACCCGCATCCGCTCACCGGCCAGCGCGCCCGCCTTGGCCAGGCCGACCAGCTCGAACGGGTCGAGGCTGAGGTCCACGCCGCCGGCCAGGGCGAAGTCCGCGCTCCCGTCCAGCAGCGAACGGCACGCGGTGACCACCGCGAGCAGGGACGAGGCGCAGGCGCCGTCCACCGCGTATCCGCCGCCGCGCAGGCCGAAGTGGTTGCAGATGCGCGCGGCGATCGTGCTGGGCAGGCTCCCGGCCAGGCTCTCGTCGGAGATCTCGGGGAAGGGCCGCAGATACCCGGTCTCCGCCTGGGCCAGCAACCGGGCGGCCGTCTCCTGGGGGAGCTCGGCCAGGGCCGAGGCCAGCACGCGCCGCACGTACGGCCAGCGCAGCCGGAGGGCGGCGGCCCGGGAGACCTCGCCGGTCAGGGTGTTGCCGACGACCACCGTGACCCGGTCCCGGTCGAGCCCCTCCCCGCCGGGGACTCCCGCGTCCGCCAGGGCGCGGGAGGCGGTGTCCAGGGCCAGCCAGTGGGCCGGGTCGGTGACCCGGTGGACCGCGTCGGGGACGCCGAAGGCGGCCCGGTCGAACTCCCAGCCCTCGATCAGGGCGGCGCGGGTGCTGTGGGTGCGGTCGGGGGCCGACCGGTCGGGGGAGTGGTAGTCGGTCAGGTCCAGCCGCTCGACGGGCAGGCGGCGGAAGGCCCGCCGCTGCCACAGCACCGTCTCCCACAGCGCCAGCGGATCGGGCGCGTCCGGATAGGTGCAGGCCAACCCCACGATCGCGACGGACATTCGGCACACCTCTCCGGTGTTCACATGGATCATGGCTGGACGCCCGCCGGGACCTCGGGCAGGTCCCGCGCGCCGGCGGGGACGGGGACGGTGAGCGGGCGGACGCGGGCGAGCAGGGCCAGGCCCGCCCCCCGGCCGGCGCCGACGATCACAAGGGCGGACAGCAGCCCGAACACGACGTGGAGCTGGACCAGCAGGCCGTAGACCGCCGCCGTGGCCAGGCCGAACCAGACCTGGTTGCGGGGTCTCGCCGGAGTCGTGTCCAGGTCGGTGACCAGGTAGGTGGTGTAGAGGACGAACGCCGCGCCGGTCATCGGCAGCAGGGCGCCGAGCGGTGGGACGCCGGCCGCCGCGCCCCGGACGAGCCCCTGCAGGACGGACCCGGCCGCCCAGCCCAGGGCCAGCGGCAGCCTCCCGGCCAGCCCGGCGTTCGCCGCGCCCAGCGCCAGCAGGGCCAGCGGCACGAGTGCGTCGAACGGCCCCGACACCCATTCGGTGAACTGGTACGGCGGCGCGGCGCCGACCCACGGCATCAGCAGCAGCACGGCGGCGGCGCCGGAGCACGACGGGTTCAGGTAGTGCCTGCCGGGCGTGCCCGCCGCCGTGCCGGGCACCCTGACCCGCAGGACGTAGGTGCTGCCGACGCCGATGAGGACGGCCAGCGCGACCGGCGCCGGGTGCGCGCTGCCGGACAGCAGCATCGCGCACGTCAGCCCGGTGATGTAGGAGGGCAGCAGGAAGCCGGCCACCCGGCCGGGCCCCGCCCCGCGGTACCGCGCCCGGCGCCGCCACGCCCACGCCTCCACGGTCTCCAGTGCGAACTCGGCGGTCACCCCGGTGATCGCACCCACGATCGGCGCGAGATAGGCCTGCTCGAAGCCGAGCACGGTGTGCCCCAGCACCGTCACCAAGGTGATGGACCCGGCGAAATACCGCAGTGCTCTGTCGCGTTCCCGGGCGGTGGTCATGATCAGCCCATCTCCCGGGCGTGGCCGTCGGCCAGCAGGAGCCGGTGCCAGCCGGGCCGTACGGACACCGACGCGGCGCGGAGGACGCCGCAGGCGTCGCGCCAGGACAGCTCGACCGGGTACGGGCCGTCCGGCGCGCCGCCGCCCAGGCCGAACAGCAGCTCCGGCGCGGAGACGCCGTTGTGCCCGTTGGCCGGGTAGAGCTGCCGGCTCAGCGTCCTCCCGCCGGGCAGGCGCACCGTGGCGGTGGCTCCGATGGCCGGACGCGTCCGGACCCGGCCGGGCGCGGCGGAGCGGGACCGGACGGTGCCTGACGCGGCCGGGCCGACGAGCGCGGGGAGCGTCAGCCGCGGCCGCTCCAGCGGCGGGCCGGTCGGGAGGGGGCTGATGAGGGCGGAGAGAGCCGAGACGGGGTGGGGTGAGAGGAGGCCGGTGAGCCCGGGGGCGGAGTGGGGCGGGAGGGGGCTGATGAGCGCGGAGAGCGCCGTGGCGGGGCCGGCTGAGGTGAGAGGCGCCGGGAGGGGGCGGGCCTGGGCGGGGGCCGTGGCGCAGGGGCCGGCGGGAAGGCGCGGGCGCAGGCCCACGAACGGCGCGGTGGCGCCGTCGTTGCGGTAGAGCGCCGAGGCGGCCCACTGGTTGGCGACCGCGAAGTCCAGCCGCCCGTCGTCGTCGACGTCACCGACGGCGAAGGACCGGCTGACCGTGTCCCCGCCGACCCCGGCCCGCCGGGCCACGTCCACGTAGCGGCCGTCGGCGCCCCGGGCGAAGAAGCTGTTGGTGTCGCGGCCCGACAGGTCGTCCCCGACCCCGAGGCGTGGCCACAGCGCCGGCTCCGACAGGAACAGGTCGTTGGACATCGCCGCCTCCTGCAGCTGTGCCCACCGGCTGACCTCCCCCCGGACCGCCCCGGTCGCGTGCATGATCTCGTCGGTGCCGTCGTTGTCGAAGTCGGCGGCCTTGACGTCCCAGGACCAGCCGGTACGGCTCAGCCCCAGCTCCTCGCCGCGGTCGTCGTAGGGCGCGTGGCCCCCGTGGAGCCCGCCCGGCCGGGAGACGAAGGCGAAGTTGCTCTCGTGCAGCGCGTAGTCCTCGGTGAGGTTGCTGACCAGGATGTCCGGTGTGCCGTCGGCGTTGAGATCGGTGAAGCCGACCCCCATGCCCTTGAAGGAGTCCTGGCCGACCACGCGGGACTTGGGCGTGGTCAGGTGCCGGGTGCCGCGCGCCTCCCGGAAGCTGATCCTGCCGGGCGCGGACTCGTTGACCAGCAGCTCGTCCGGGCCGAAGTCGTTGGCCACGTACAGCTCGGGCAGCCCGTCGCCGTCCAGGTCCTGGGCGCCCAGCGCGAGCGTCCACCCCCTGCCCCCGGTCTCGCCGAACACCCCCTCGGCCTCGGCGAACCGGGCGGGTCCCGTCGCCCGGTAGAGCCGGTCGGCACCCCCGTTTCCGGCGTCGGACAGCGAGCCGGGCAGCACGATGTCGCCGTGGTCGCCGGTGCCGTCCAGCACCCTGGCGCCGTCCGGGAAGTAGTTGCCGAAGACCAGGTCGAGGCGGCCGTCGCCGTCGAAGTCACCGGCCGTGGCGGCGCTGGTGTTCCAGACCTCCGGCCGCGGGGTCAGGTCACGGTGGCGGAAGGCCGTCCCGGACGGCGGGGCCCCGGGCACGCGCAGGAACAGCGAGGGGGAGCGGCCCCAGTAGTAGACGACCAGGTCCTGCCAGCCGTCCTGGTCGAGGTCGGCCGGCAGGCACCCCGTCGGCGCCTCGTACGGCATCCGCCCCGGCGCCGACAGCGTGAACGGCCGATAGTGCCGAGGCGTCCCCGGCGCGGGGCCCACGGTCACCGTGTCATGACGCGGGTCGACCAGGCACACGTCGTCGGAGACGACCGCGTTGTCGACGTCGAACAGCGCGACCCCCGCCCCCGTCGAGGAGACCCAGGCCCGGAGGTTCCGGTAGCCCGGCGCGACCGGCCGGAGGCTCCGGTCGCCCGGCCGGTCGGCCGGGCCGAGGCGGCTGGCGGCGAAGGAGAAGCCCGCGGCGGTCTCCACCGTGGAGGCGCGCGGGGGGCCGGTCAGCAGCCAGCCGGCGGCGCAGGCCGCCAGGGCCAGCGCCCCCGCCGCGCACCTGCGGATCCCCGGCACCGCTTTCACGACTCCCCGAGCTGTGGTCATGAGTCGCGGTTGCGCCGCGCCCAGGTCTTCCTGATCCCTGCCCGCCAGGCCTGGTAGTGGTCGCCGCTGTGCGCGTTGTGCCCCAGGGCGATGAGCGCGGTGTCGGTCCAGCCGGCGGCCTCGTCGACGTCCACCCCGCACAGCGCGGGCACGGCGGCGGCCGTGTGTTCGGGCACGGTCCCGGAGATCAGCCTGGCGGCGCAGGCGGAGGCGCTGCCCTGGACGAGGTGGGCGCGGAAGCCGTCCTCGGCCGCCGCCGCGCCCAGCCGTTCCAGCTCGGCGGCGGCCGCCCCGCCGGTGTACGTGGCGGCCATGCCCACGCCGCTCCACAGGTCGGCGCGGCGGCCCGGAGGGAATTCGGCGATGCGGAGGACGACGTCGTCCACGCCCGCGCACTCGTGGAACCAGAGCATCCGGCCCAGTCCCTGGTCGAAGATCGCCCGCCGCGTCCGGTCCATCAGGCCGGCCGTACGCTGCCGCCCGACCGTCCGGTCGGTGGCGAAGAAGCCCTGGTGGAAACCGAAGCCGTCGAAGGCCAGCCAGCGCAGCAGCGGGTGGACCGAGCGGATGCCCCACATCGGCCGCATGCGCAGCCGGGCGTACGCCCAGCCGGTGCCCAGGTGGATCATGTGCGGATGGCGCATGCCGGGCCCGTTGAGCAGGCCCCTCAGCCGCCGGCCGCCGGTGGCCGTCAGCACGTCCAGGGTCGCGCAGGCCGCTCCCGCGCCCCCGTAGGCGTATCCGCGCAGCTCGTCGTGGATGTCGTCGATCCGCTCGACCTCACCGGCGAGCACCGCGTTGTAGCCCGTCAGGAACGACCGGCCGGCGTTCTCCAGCCGCTCGCGGGCCGGTCCCAGCCGGAACCGGCGCGGCCCGGAGTCGGCCTGGGCGAGGTCCTGCCAGAGCAGGCTCGTCAGACCCCGCGGTCTGGTCAGCTCCAGCTCCGCCGGGTCCATGAGGGTGGGGGCGTCCGGAGCCGGCTGGGCCGCAGTGACCGGAGTGGCCGGGAGCGGAGTGCCCGGGGCTGAGGCGACCAGAGTTGAGGTGGCCGGGGTGACCGGGGGCGGGGTGACCGGGAGCGGGGCGGTCGGTGTGTCCAGGGACGAGGCGGTCGGGGAGGCCGCCTCCGGCACGTCGCCGGACGGCGCCTCCGGAGCGGGGGCCGCGCCGGAGAACCACTCCTCCTCGGGGGCCTCCCCGGCGCCGGGGACCTGGGCCACGTCGGGGACCTTCGCCGCGGAGACCTCCTCGGCTCCGTCACTCTGAGCTGTTGTCCGGGTGCCCTCCGCATTGCTCACACGCCCGAACGTAGTAAGCCGCATTCGGGCCTTCAAGCACCGCGTTTCGGGTTCCAGGCAAAGAAAGCGTTAGATCCCGGGTGGTCCCGTCAGGTCCGCGAGGGGGCGTGGCTGCAGCCGCAGGCCGCCGTGGGGCGGTCGGTCACGTGACTGCCCGCGTCCCGGAAGATGCCCGCGGCGGGGGTGTGCCCGGTCAGCGCGTCGGAGGCCAGCACCACGGCGGCGGCGGTGTAGGCGGAGCGCTCGTGCGGGAAGTGCTTGCCGTTCACGAACTGCCAGCCGGTCCAGTAGGAGCCGTCCTCGTGCCGGAGGTGCTGCATGTCGGCGAAGAGCCTCAGCGCCCGGTCCCGCTCGCCCAGGGCGTCCAGGGCGAGCACCAGCTCGCATGACTCGGCGCCGGTCACCCACGGCTGGTCGGAGACGCAGCGGATGCCGAGGCCCGGCTCCACGAACGTGTCCCACTCCTCGGCCAGCCGCGCCTGGGCGGCCGGGCCGCGGAGCGCGCCGCCGAGGATCGGGTAGTACCAGTCCATCGAGAAGCGGCTCTTGTCGGCGAACGCCTCGGGATGGGCGGCGAGCACGTGGCCGAGCTGGTCGGCCGCGAGCTCCCAGTCGGGCTGCGGATCGCCCAGCCGCTCACCCAGCAGCACGCCGCTGCGGAGCCCCTGGTAGACGGAGGAGCAGCCGGTCAGCAGGGCGTAGCGGGCGGGCCTGCCGTCGACCGCCCGCTCCCAGACGATCTCACCCCGGGTGGTCTGCAGTTCGACCACGAAGTCCAGCGCCGCCCGGACGACCGGCCACATCTCGCGGGCGAATCCGTCGTCTCCGGTGACCAGCAGCTCATGCCAGACGCCGACCGCGACGTAGGCGGCGTGGTTGGACTCCCCGCCCTGCTCGACCGCCCTGCCGCCGACCAGTTTCATCGGCCAGGAGCCGTCGGCCCGCTGCGTGCGGACCAGCCAGTCGTAGCCCTTGCGGGCCGGTCCGGAGAGCCCCGCCACGCTCATCGCCATCAGGCATTCGACGTGGTTCCAGGCGTCCACGTGTCCCTCGGGCCACGGGATGCCGCCGTCGGCCTCCTGCACGTCCGCGATGCTCTGAGCGGTCTGGACGACCTGCTCCCACTCCAACCGGTCGCTCACCGCTCCCCATTCGCTCCGCGGTCCGCCCCGTTCCTCCGCAGCCCGCTGCACTCGCCGCGTCGGATCCGCTCCCAGTAGATCATGCGGGTTTCCGTACGTAGAGCACCACGCTCTTGCCGATGAGCGGGTTGAGCAGCGCCTCGGCGATCCTGGTCGCGGCCGGGCGCTTCATGATGTCCCAGACCAGGATCTCGTGGTAGGCCTTGGCCAGCGGGTGGTCGTCGTTGTTGACGCCGACCGCGCACTTGATCCACCAGTACGGCGCGTGCAGGCCGTGGGCGTGGTGGTGCGGGCCGATCTCCATGCCGATCGACTTCAGCTTGGCGCTCAGCTCGGCCAGCGTGTAGATGCGGACGTGCCCGCCGGGGGCGGTGTGGTAGGCCTCGTCCAGCGCCCAGCAGATCCGCTCCGGCAGGAAGCTCGGCACCGTGATGGCCGCCCGGCCGCCCGGCTTGAGCACCCGGAAGATCTCCCGCATCGCGGCCATGTCGTCGGGGATGTGCTCCAGCACCTCGGCCGCGATCACCCGGTCGAAGCTGGCGTCCTCGAACGGCATCTTGAGCGCGTCGCCGGTCACGGTCTCGGCCGTCGCGCCCGCGGGCACCTCGCCGGCCTTGTCCATCGCGGCGAACATGCTCGCCACGCCCTCCAGCTCCTCGGCGTCCATGTCGAAGGCCACGACGTCGGCGCCCCGGCGCAGCACCTCGAACGCATGCCGTCCGCCGCCGCAGCCCAGGTCCAGAACTCGGGTTCCGGGCCCCACGGGCAACCGGCCGAAGTCGACAGTCAGCACTCGCCGCTCCTCTTGAGCCTTTTGAGATGTTCGGTTTGAGATCGGGTCACTTCGCGCGGCGGGCCTGGATGGCCTCGTGGTAGGCCTCCACGGTCCGCTGGGCGACGACGTTCCAGGTGTAGCGCTCCATGACCCGCTCGTAGCCCTTCCTGCCCACCGCGGCCCGCTCCTCCGGGGAGTCGTGCAGCCGGCGCAGGACGGCGGCCAGCTCCTCGGGGTCGCCGGGGGCCACCTGGACGGCCGCGTCGCCGACCACCTCGGGCAGCGCGCCGGTACGGCTGGCGACCAGCGGGGTGCCGCAGGCCATGTGCTCGACGGCCGGCAGCGAGAAGCCCTCGTAGAGCGAGGGCACGACCGAGATCTCGGAGGTGGCGATCAGCTCGCCCAGCTCGGTGTCGGAGATGCCGTGCACGAACCGGACCCGGTCGTGCAGGGAGAGTTCGGCGACCAGCTTCTCGGTCGGGCCGCCGGGGGTGGGCTTGCTGACCACGGTCAGGTTGACGTCGCGCTCGGTGGCGAGCTTCGCCACCGCGCGCAGCAGCGTCGCCACGCCCTTCATCGGGGAGTCGGCGCTGGCCACCGCGACGATCGAGCCGGGCCGCTTGGGCATCTCGGGGCGCGGGTGGAAGTAGCGGGTGTCCACGCCGAGCGGGATGAGCCGCATGTTGGCCTGGGGCACGTTGAAGTCGCGGTGGATGTCGGCGAGGGAGGACTCGCTGACGGTCAGGATCGGGTTCAGCCGGGGAGCGACCTTGGCCTGCATCCGCACGAAGCCGTACCACCGTCTGAGCGAGAGCTTCTTGCGCAGCGGCGCGGCCTTCAGCTCGATCCGGCGGTCCACGCTGATCGGGTGGTGGATGGTGCCGACCACGGGGAACAGCTTCTGGATGCCGAGCAGGCCGTAGCCGAGCGTCTGGTTGTCCTGCACGACGTCGAAGTCGCCGACGCGCTTGCTCAGCTCGCGGCGCGCCCGGAGAGTGAAGGTCAGCGGCTCGGGGAACCCGGCGGTCCACATGGTCGCGACCTCCAGGCAGTCGATCCAGTCGCGGTACTCGCCCAGCTTGGGGGTGCGGAAGGGGTCCTCGTCGCGGTAGAGGTCCAGGCTGGGGACCTTGTTGAGGATGACGCCCTCGTCGAGCTCCGGGTACGGCTGGCCGGAGAAGACCTCGACGTGGTGCCCGAGGGCGACCAGTTCCCGGCTGAGGTGACGCAGGTAGACGCCCTGGCCGCCGCAGGTCGGCTTGCTGCGGTAGGACAGCAGTGCGACCCGCAGTGAGTCCGCACCTGGCACGGCAACCCCTTCCTCACCCTGTCCGGAAGGGGACAGGTACCGTGAAAGATGACCTTAGTAGTCGGACCCTACCATTCGGGAGCTCTCTTGGACCGGATGTGTAATTGTTCCCAGAACAATTCGCACAGGGCCCGAACTGCGGAGTTAGGCTGACCGAGTATGATTCGGTGAAACGCGTTCTAGTCATGGTGTGACCGACATGGTGCCCATCCATGGTCATGGCGGTACATTCGCCAATCAGTGGCACGAGGTCCGCTCGACGAACAAGGAGGACGCGTTGGCCAGGCGCGCACTGATCACCGGTATCACCGGGCAGGACGGTTCCTATCTGGCCGAGTGCCTGCTGAATCAGGGATACGAGGTGTGGGGTCTGGCCCGCGGGCAGGCCAACCCGCGGGTCTCCCGGGTGCGCAAGCTTCTGCAGGACGTCCAGCTCGTCCGCGGCGACCTGCTCGACCAGGGCTCGTTGATCTCCGCTGTGGAGAAGGTCCAGCCGGACGAGGTCTACAACCTGGGGGCCATCTCGTTCGTCCCGATGTCGTGGGAGCAGGCCGAGCTCACCGCCGAGGTGACGGGCATGGGCGTGCTGCGCATGCTGGAGGCCATCCGGGTCTGCTCGGGCATCTCGTCCTCGCGGACGGCCGCCGGATCGGGGCAGATCCGCTTCTACCAGGCGTCCTCTTCGGAGATGTTCGGGCAGGTCCGCGAGACCCCGCAGACCGAGATCACCCCCTTCCACCCCCGCTCGCCGTACGGCGTGGCCAAGGCGTACGGCCACTTCCTGACCCAGAACTACCGCGAGTCGTACGGCATGTACGCGGTGTCGGGGATCCTGTTCAACCACGAGTCCCCGCGCCGGGGCGCGGAGTTCGTCACCCGCAAGGTGAGCCTCGGCGTGGCCAGGATCAAGCTCGGCATCGCCTCCGAGCTGCGCCTGGGCAACATGGAGGCGCGCCGCGACTGGGGCTACGCGGGCGACTACGTCCGCGCGATGCACCTGATGCTCCAGGCGGACGAGCCGGAGGACTACGTGATCGGCACCGGCCGCACCCACAGCGTCCGCGAGCTGGTGGAGGCCGCCTTCGCCGCGGCCGGCCTCGACTGGGAGCGGTACGTGGTCGGTGACCGGTCCCTGCACCGCCCCGCCGAGGTGGACCTGCTCTGCGCCGACCCGAAGAAGGCCCGCGTCCAGCTCGGCTGGGAGCCGTCGGTCTCCTTCGAGGAGCTCGTCGCGATGATGGTCGAGTCCGACGTCAAGCTCCTGTCCGACGGCGGAGATCCCGACCAGGACTCCTCCTGGCCCTGAGCCCCGGTCCTGAACTTCCGGCCGCTCCGAGCTCGACCCGGCCCCGGGTGCCCTCCTTCCAGGGACTCGCCTGCCTCTCCCCGTTTCACTACCTTCTGTTACGGAAATGTAGCTGTGAGTAACTGACGGGGGTGGTGCTCCGTGCGCCACACCTGAGCGAGAGGTAGGACGGCGATGACCGAACAGCTGACACAGATCCCCATCTCCGCCGACGGCGCCGAGGAGGACGGCGCGCTCGCCTCGGGCACGTACCACCTGTACTGGTTCGGGGCGGGCATGAAGAAGACCCGTAATGAGGCGCGCGATTACGCCGCCTCCCGGGGGGAGGGGCACCAGTTGGCCGACCTCCCCTCCGACGTGTGGCGTACCAGCGCCGCCAAATACCTCAACGGTCCGGCGTGGATCTACTCCTGGAAGGGTGACAACTACGGCGACGACAACGTCGTGCTCCACCCCAACGGGGCGATCGGCACCGTGGAGGACGGCGGCCAGCGGCTCCCCTTCCTGATCAGCTACGTGGAGTAGCGGCCGTCCCGTCCGGCGGCGCCGTGATCGCGCGCCGCCGGACGGGGATGGTCCGCGAGGTCACCGGGGTCACGCGGCCCGTACGACGGGCCGTGCGGCCCCTGTGTGTTAGTCTCTAACGAGACGATACGTTTCGTCGCGTATGACGACGCAACCAGAGGAGTGACATGACGCGCCGCGCGCACATCGCCATGGTCAGCATCCCCGCCCCGGGCCATGTGAACCCCGGCATCGAGGTGATCAGGGAACTGGTGGCGCGGGGACACCGGGT
>NZ_JBVJHH010000038.1:0-109158 GCF_055586905.1 Streptosporangium sp. NPDC048886 | reverse complement strand
GGCCGGGCTGGTGCAGGCCTTCCACGCGCTGGCCGCGCTGCCGTCGCCGGACGGGGTGTGCCTGCTGGTCACCGGGGACGAGGAGGTCGGGTCGCCGACCTCGCGCGCGCTGATCGAGGAGTCGGCGCGCGGTTGCGCGGCCGCGTTCGTGCTGGAGGCCAGCGCCGACGGCGGCGCGCTCAAGACCGCGCGCAAGGGCACCTCCAACTACCGGGTCACCGTGCACGGCAGGGCGGCGCACGCGGGCCTGGAGCCTGCGATGGGGGCCAACGCCGCGGTCGAGCTGGCCCACCAGATCCTCGCGCTCGGCGCGATCGCCGCGTCGGTGGACGGCGGGCCGGCGTCGGGCCGGCCGGGCGGCCTGGGCCCGGCCACGGTGACGCCGACCGTGCTGTCGGGGGGCACCACCGTCAACACCGTGCCCGCGCTGGCCAGCGTGGAGGTGGACGTGCGCGTGCCCACCGTCGCGGCACAGGACCGGGTGGACGAGCTGGTGCGGGCGCTGGTCCCCCGGGTCCCGGGGACCCGGCTGGAGGTGAGCGGGGGCCCGAACCGGCCGCCGCTGGAGGAGACCTCCTCGGCGCGCCTGTACGAGCTGGCCTGCCGGATCGCGAAGAATCTGGGCATGGGAGCGGTGCGGGGGGTGGCCGTGGGCGGCGCCTCCGACGGGAACTTCACCGCCGGCGTCGGCTGCCCGACGCTCGACGGGCTGGGCGCGGTGGGGGGCGGCGCGCACGCCGCGCACGAGCACGTGGTCGTGGCCGAGATGCCCGGCCGTACGGCACTGCTGGCCGGGCTGATCTCGGCGGTGCTGAAGGACGACGGGTGACGGACCGTCCGGCGGGCTCCCCGCGGAGCGACGAGCACGCCGCGGCGGCGGCGGAGGCCGCGGGGGTGCGCATCGTCGAACTGTCGGAGCTGTCCGGCTTCGAGGAGGTCCACCGGCTGTTCGACGACATCTGGCACCCCGGGCCCGGCGATCCGCCGATCACCGTGGAGATGATGCGGGCGCTGTCCCACGCGGGCAACTACGTGGCCGGGGCCTACCAGGGCGGCCGGATGGTCGGGGCCTCGGTGGCGTTCTTCGGGGCGCCGCCCGGGCAGGTGCTGCACTCCCACGTCACCGGCGCCTCCGCCGGGCGCGGGATCGGGTTCGCCCTCAAGCTGCACCAGCGCGCCTGGGCCCTCGACCGGGGCCTGGACCGGATCACCTGGACCTACGACCCGCTGGTGCGGCGCAACGCCCACTTCAACCTGGTCAAGCTCGGCGCCCGCCCCGAGGAGTACCTGCCGTCCTTCTACGGCGTCATGGAGGACGCGATCAACATCGGTGACGAGTCGGACCGGGTGCTCGCCGTCTGGCGGCTGTCCGAGCCGCGGGTGTCGGCGGCCGCCCGGGGCGAGCCGTACCGACCGCAGGTCCCGCCGGACGCGGTGACCGCCCTGGCCGAACGCGACGGCCGCCCGGTCGCCGGACGGACCGACGCCCCCACGGTACTGGTCGCGGTCCCCGCCGACATCGAGACGCTGCGCCGCGCCGATCCGGGCGCGGCGCTGGCGTGGCGCCACGCCGTACATGACGTGCTGGGCGGATTGATGAGGGAAGGAGCCCGGGTGACCGGGTTCACCGGCGAGGGCCACTACGTCGTGGAACGGTGAGCCCGGCCGGAGGGAGCGGGGGCGGGCGACGGCCCCCGGCAGGCGAGGGACCCACCGAGAAGGAGAGAACATGAAGATCACTGGAATCGAACTGCGGCGGATCGGGATGCCGCTGGTCGCGCCGTTCCGCACCTCGTTCGGCACCGAGACCGAACGGGACGTGCTGCTGGTGCGGGTCGTCACCCCCGACGCCGAGGGCTGGGGCGAGTGCGTGGCCATGTCCGAGCCGCTCTACTCCCCCGAGTACGTGGACGGCGCCGCGGAGGTGCTGCGCCGCTTCCTCATCCCCGCCCTGCCCGCCCACGCCGACGTGCACGGCGTGGGCCGGGCCCTCGAACCGTTCAAGGGGCACCGGATGGCCAAGGCCGCCCTGGAGAGCGCCGTCCTGGACGCCCAGCTCCGGGCCGGCGGCCAGTCCCTGGCCTCCTTCCTGGGGGCGTCCAAGGACCGGGTGCCGTGCGGGGTGTCGGTGGGCATCATGAACTCCGTCCCGGAGCTCCTGGACGCCGTCGGCGGCTATCTCGCGGAGGGCTACGTCCGGATCAAACTGAAGATCGAGCCCGGCTGGGACGTGGCCCCCGTCCGTGCCGTGCGTGAGCGCTTCGGCGACGACCTGCTGCTCCAGGTCGACGCCAACGCCGCCTACACCCTCACCGACGCCCCCCACCTGGCCAAGCTCGACGACTTCGGCCTGCTGCTCATCGAGCAGCCACTGGCCAACGACGACATGGTCCAGCACGCCCGGCTCGCCGAGCGGCTGAAGACCCCGATCTGCCTCGACGAGTCCATCGAGTCGGCCGAGCACGCCGCCGCCGCCATCACCCTGGGCGCCTGCTCGATCATCAACGTCAAGCCCGGCCGGATCGGCGGCTATCTGGAGGCCCGCCGGATCCACGACCTGGCCCGCGCCCACGGCGTCGCCCTGTGGTGCGGGGGCATGCTGGAGACCGGCGTCGGCCGCGCCGCCAACGTCGCCCTGGCCGCGCTGCCCGGCTTCACCCTGCCCGGCGACACCTCCGCCTCGCGCCGTTACTATGCCACCGACATCACGCCGCCGTTCGAGCTCCGCGACGGCCACCTGGACGTCCCGACCGGCCCCGGCATCGGCGTCGACCCCGTCCAGGACATCCTGGAGGAGGTCACCACCTCCACCGAGTGGATCACCACCTAGCGGCGGCGCCGGACGGCCCGGCCGCCAGCTCCGGACCTGATCTAAGAAACAGCCCTTAGCGGGACAGATACGCCTCCCGGACCCTGGTGCGGGAGAGTTTCCCGGTGGGAGTGCGGGGCAGCTCCTCACGGAACTCGATCACCCGGGGGTGCTTGAACCGGGCGATGCGCGGGCCGAGGTGCTCCAGCAGCTCCTGCGGGGAGGGCCGGGCGCCGGGCGCCGGCTGGACGAGCGCGACGACGGTGTGGCCCCATTCCTCGTCGGGCACGCCGATCACCGCGACGTCGGCGACCCCCGGGTGCTCCAGCAGCGCCGCCTCGATCTCGGCGGGGTAGATGTTCACCCCGCCCGAGACGATCAGGTCGGTACGGCGGTCGCACAGGAACAGGAAGCCGTCCTTGTCCATGAACCCGATGTCCCCGGGGGCGTACCACTCCCCCCGCATGCTGGCGGCGGTCTTGGCCGGGTCCTTGCGGTAGGCGAAGCCGCCGAGCCCCGACTTGACGTAGACCATGCCGGGCTCGCCGGCCGGGAGCTCCTCGCCCTCCGGGCCGAGGATCCGGGCCTCGAAGCCCGGCGCCGGGCGGCCGACCGTGCCGGGGCGCTCCAGCCAGTCGTGCGGCTTGACGGAGAAGGCGATGGTCGACTCGGTGGAGCCGTAGTACTCGTACAGGACCGGTCCCCACCAGTCCATGATCTGCTTCTTGACCTCCACCGGGCAGGCCGCGGCGGTGTGGACCACCTGCCGGAGCGACGACACGTCATGGGCGCGGCGGACCTCCGCCGGCAGCCGGAGCATCCGGTGGAACATCGTCGGGACCATCATGGCGTTGGTCACCCGGTAGCGGTCGATCAGTTCGAGGATCCCGGCCGGCTCGAACCTGGGCGCGATCACCAGGGTGTGGCCCAGGTGCAGCGCGAACATCGTGTGGGCGCAGGGCGCGGAGTGGTACATCGGCGAGGTCACCAGGTGGATCCCGTCGCCCGGCCGCAGGTCGCAGACCTCGCCCAGGAACCAGGTGACGAGCGGGACCGTCGCCTCCGGCTCGGTGCCGGGCAGCGGCCGCTGCACGCCCTTGGGGAACCCGGTGGTGCCCGAGGTGTACCACATGACCGCGCCCGCCGATCTGCCCTCGGGGGCGGTCACGGGCTGCCCCTCGGCCAGGGCGGCGGTGCCGGTGAGCGCCCCTTCCACGGGGTGGGCCGGGCCGGCGACCACGATCTCGGCGTCGCAGTCGGCCAGGATGTAGGCGATCTCGGCGTCCGTCAGGTGCCAGTTGACCGGCACGTAGTACAGGCCGACCTGGCCGGTGGCCATCAGCATGACCACCGCGTCGAGGCCGTTGGGCAGCACTCCGGCGACCACGCCCCCCTCGGCGAGTCCCCGGGCCCGCAGCCCGTGCGAGACCTGGTTGACCCGGGCGAGCAGCTCGCCGTAGGTCGTCACCGTGCCGTCGGTGTCGATCACCGCCCGGCGCTCCGGGTCGGCCTGCGCGATCCGGTAGAAGCCGGGGAGCGTGCTGATGTCGGGCATGGGGTCCCTCCTCGGGCTCAGAGCTCCAGCAGATCGGCCAGACGTGCCCGGTGGATCCGCGGCGGGCCGAGGAGCACCTCGTCGGCCTTGGCCCGCTTGTAGTAGAGGTGCGCGTCGTGCTCCCAGGTGAAACCGATCCCGCCGTGCAGCAGCAGGCTGTCGCGGGCCACCTCGAAGCAGGCCCGGCCCACGTGGGCCTGGGCGAGCGCGGCGGCCAGGGGCAGCTCGCCGGGGGCCTCGTCGGCCGCCCAGGCGGCGTGCCGGACGATAGAGTCGGCCTGCTCCAGCTTGCAGTGCATGTCGGCGAGCCTGTGCTTGACCCCCTGGTAGGAGCCGATGAACCGGCCGAAGGCCACCCGGACCTTGGCGTAGGCCACGATCGCCTCCAGCGAGGCGCGCAGCACGCCGAGCTGCTCGGCGGCCACCGCCACCGCGAACAGGTCGCGGGCCCTGGCCAGCGCCGCCTCCGGGGCGGAGACGGCCTCGCCCTCCCGCAGGTCCACCCGCGCCTGCCTGCGCGTCGGGTCCAGGACGGTCAGCGGGGTGCGGGCGCCGCCCCGGACGGCCCGGACCCGCGTGCCGTCCACCGCGAGGACCACCTCGGCCTCCACTCCGTTGAGCGCCCGGTCGCCGTCGAGTGCCACGGTCGCGACCGTGGTCCCGGCGGCGATGCCCGGCAGCGTCTCCTTGTCCTCCAGCTCGGTCAGCAGGATCGCCGCGAGGGTGGTGGCCAGGAACGGGCCGGGCAGCAGCGCCGCGCCGGTCTCCTCCAGGACGACGGCGAGCTCGGCGTATCCAGCGCCGGCCCCGCCGTGCTCCTGCGGGACGATGAGGCCGGCGAGCCCGAGCTCGCCGTTGAGGCGCCGGTAGACGGCCGGGTCGTAACCGGTCTCCGAGTCGGCGGCCCGGCGGACCTCGGACAGGGGCGAGGCCGCGGTGAGGAAGGAGCGGACCGTGTCGCGCAGCTCCCGCTGCTCCTCGGTGAGGACGAGTTTCACTGCTGGGTTCCCGTCTTCAGGTCCTTGAACGGCACGTTCTTGTCCACCCGCGGCTCGGGCGGCAGGTTCAGCACCCGGTCGCCGATGATGTTGCGCATGATCTCGTTGGTGCCGCCGCCGAGGGACAGCGCGGGGGCGAGCGCGATCGAGCCGGCCAGCCGGCCGTCGTCCTCGTAGGCCACGGCCTCCGGGCCGGCCAGCGAGGTGGCCAGGTCGGCCTGGAACATGCTGAGCTCGGCCAGGAGCAGCTTGGCCGCGCTGCCCCGGGCGCCGGGGAAGATGCCCGCCTTGGTCTCCTGGGCGAGCCGCTGGTTGAACAGGGCGAGCGCGCGGGAGCGGATGTAGAGCTCGACGAGCTGGTCCCGCACGAGGGGGTCGCCGGTGTCGGCGGTCCGGCGCAGCGCCTCGAAGGCGGCCGGGTCGTCCTTCTGGCCGCTCATGCCGACGCCGCCGGAGATCGACAGGCGCTCGTGCAGGAGGGTCGTGACCGCGCAGCTCCAGCCGTCGTTGACCTGGCCGACCAGGTTCTCGGCGGGAATGCGCACGTCGTCGAAGAAGATCTCGTTGAAGTGGGCGCGGCCGGTCATGTCCCGCAGCGGCCGGACGGTGACGCCGGGGGCCCGCATGTCCACGACGAACATCGTCAGGCCCCGGTGCTTGGGCACGTCCACGTCGGTGCGGGTGAGCAGCAGGCCGTGGGAGGCGTGCTGGGCCACCGAGGTCCAGACCTTCTGGCCGCTGACCACCCAGCCGTCCTCGGTCTCCGTCGCCCGGGTCTGCAGGGCGGCGACGTCGCTGCCCGCGCCGGGCTCGGAGAACAGCTGGCACCAGACCTCCTCCCCGCGCAGCAGCGGCCGGATGTGGCGGGCCTTCTGCTCGGGGGTGCCGAGGTCGAGCAGGGTCGGCCCGCACATGCCCAGTCCGATGGAGAACAGGTAGGTCGGCAGCGTGAAGTCTCTCGCCTCCTCGGCGAAGGCCCGCTCCTCCGCCTGGCTCAGCCCCTGCCCGCCCCACTCCGCGGGCCAGGAGATCCCCGAATAGCCCGCGTCGTGGAGACCGGCCATGAAGGTCTTCGCCGCGGCGACCCCGTCTGCGCCGGGACCGCCTCCGGCCCCGGCCTCCGGGGCGTTGGCCGCCAGCCAGCTCCTGGCCCGCCGGCGGTAGTCCGCGAGGCCGCTGTCCTCGGGGCCGGCGTCCTCAAGATCGGTGTTCGCCGGGTCGGTGCCCGCAGCGTCCGCGTCCGCAAGGTTCATGTCCGCTCCAATCAGCGCTCACTTACTCTAACCAGCGCCGGATCAGCAGTACAGAGCAATGCTCTACAGCGGAAGGCAGGGGGGATATTTGCCCATCCTTGGCCATGAAGCACCAGGAATCGGTAATTAATCCATCCATGTGATCGTCTGATCTCCGGGGGGAGAGATTGGCGTGATCACACGGAACGGCTACTCCGTGCGGACGCGGCTGACGCTCATCGCCGTCACCGTCACCGTCGTGTGCGGCATCCTGGTCACCACCGTCCTGACGCTCGCCCTCTACGACATGGCGGAGTTCTCCCGGACCAACGAGGTGGCCGGATCCGCCCTGGAGGTCGTCAACCTCGCCCGGAGCGGGAGCGCGCGGCCCGCCACCCTGCCGGTGGGGAACACCGAGGGCGTCCAGGTCCTGAACCCGGAGGGCGAGGTCGTCGCCTCGTCCCCGAGCCTGGCCGGCGCCCCCCCGGTAGCGGACTTCGCCCCCCTCGACGGGAAGGTGCGGGCCGACCGGCAGCTCTGCGACATCCCCCGGTTCCCCGACAGGTGCATGGTCGTCGTGGCCCTCCGCATCCACCGGCGGGAGGGCGACTGGCTCATCTACTCCGTCGACGACGAGACCCCCTGGTACGTCCACCCCGGCGTGTTCACCGCGCTCGTCGGCTCCTCCCTGCTGCTCGTGGCGCTGGCCGGGTTCGGCGCCCACCACATGGTGACCAGGGCGCTGCACCCGGTGAGCGACATCAGGAAGCGGCTGGCGGAGATCACCGCGACCGACCTCGGCCGGCGGGTCCCGGTGCCCGAGGCGCACGACGAGATCAGGCAGCTGGCCGAGACGATCAACCAGACCCTCGACCGCCTGGAGGCCGCGGTGGAACGGCAGCGCCGGTTCGTCTCCGACGCCTCCCACGACCTGCGCAGCCCGCTCACCGCCATGCGCGCCCAGGTGGAGGAGGCGCTGCTCTATCCCGACGACACCGACTGGACCGCGAAGGCCACCGCGATGCTCGCCAGTCTCGACCGGCTCCAGGCTCTCGCCTCCGACCTGCTGATGCTCGCCAGGATCGACGCCGGCACGTCCTCCGACAGGGAGCCGGTCGACCTGGGCGAGCTGTGCGGCGACGAGCTGGACCGCCGCAAGCGCGGCGTCACGGTGGTCCGGGAGCTGAAGCCCGGCCTCATCGTGTCGGGCGACCGGCTCCGGCTGGCGCGGCTGCTGACGAACCTGCTGGACAACGCCGAGCGGCACGCCGCCTCGCGGGTCTCGGTGAGCGCGACGGAGCAGGACGGCATGGCCGTCGTCGAAGTGGTCGACGACGGCGCCGGCATCGCCCCCGAGTACCGGGAGATGGTCTTCCACCGGTTCACCCGGCTGGACGCCTCGCGCAACAGGGACGCCGGGGGCACCGGGCTGGGGCTGGCCATCGCCAGGGAGATCGCCCAGGCGCACGGCGGACGGCTGACGCTCGAAGACAGCTCGCAAGGCGCACGTTTCGTCCTGCGTATCCCCCTGAACCGCTAGTGTTCCCCTGTGGCACGGGGATTTGGGCGACTACGCCGTGACGATCTGCTCCGGACCGCCTGCGATGTCATAGCGGCCCAGGGGTTCGGGCACACCCGGACCGCGGACATCGCGCAGGCCGCCGGGGTCAGCCAGGCGCTGCTGTTCTACCACTTCGAGACCAAGGAGAACCTGTTCGCCCAGGCCTTCGCCTACGCGGCGGAGCGCGACCTGGAGGCGCTCACCAAGCTGGAGGAGTCGGGCGGCTCCCCGCTGGAGCGGCTGCGCGGGCTGCTCAGGCTCTACTCCCCCAGCGGCAGGTCCAAGTCGTGGACGCTGTGGATCGACGCCTGGGCCGAGTCGATACGCAACCCCGACCTGGAGGAGATGTCCCGCAGGATCGACCTGCGCTGGAAGCAGGCGCTGCGCGCGATCATCGACGAGGGCGCCGCGGCCGGGGCCTTCACCTGCGCCGACCCCGACGGCTCGACCTGGCGGATCATCTCGCTCGTCGACGGCCTGTCCACCCAGGTGACCGTGCACAAGCGCGTGCTGCCCCGGGCCCGCATGGCCCAGCTCGTCCGTACGGCTACCGCGGCGGAGCTGGGCCTGTCCGTCGACGCGCTGTCCTGAGCAGCCCGCCGGGCAGCACGACCAGGAGCATGGCCAGGGCGATCAGCCCGCCGCCGAGGAAGACGGACCAGGTGAGCGGCTCGCCGTACAGCACGACGGCCAGGGCGGTCACCCAGAGCGGCTGGGCCGACAGGAGCACGGCGGCGGGCACCGGCGGGACGTGGAGCTGGCCGTAGGAGCGGGCCAGGAAGCCCAGCGCGCAGGCCACGACCGACAGGTGGCCGAGGATCATCCAGTCGCCCGGCGTCCGGGGCAGGGTGAGACCGTCCGGCACCGCCAGGACGCCCGTCATGAGCGCGATGGTGCCGAGCTGGATCACCGCGACCGCGTAGGCGTCGCGCCGGGCCCCGGCGGAGCTTCCCAGCACCAGCGTGTGCGCCGAGTACAGGACCGCCGACAGCAGGGTGACGGCCAGGGCGGGCGGGGAGACGGCGGCGCCCCCGGCCTCCCGCAGCAGGGTGAAGGCCGTCATCGCGGCCAGCGCGAGCGCCACCGCGGCCCAGGTGCGCCCCGGGATCCTGGTGCCGAGCAGGACCAGCCCGAGGACCGGGGTGATCACCACGTAGGAGCCGACGGCGAAGCCCGACACCGACGACGGCAGGTCGTGCAGCGCGACGGCCTGGGCGGTCTGGCCCACGCCGAACAGCAGGCCGAGCAGGGCGCCGGTCAGCCAGGTGCCGTCCGGCAGCCCCCGCAGGCAGCCCGGACGGACCGCGACCAGGACGAGCGCGGCGATGCCGTACCGCTCGGCGAGCAGGTCGGCCACCGGCATCCGGACGATGAGGTCTTTCATCAGCGGGAAGGCCGACCCCCAGGCCGCGCTGACGGACAACAGAAGTACGGCTCCCAGGAGGGGTCGAGAAGCGAACACCGCTGTCATACCGGAAGGATCGCATCACCGCGAGCTACCGGAAGGTCACGGTGAGGATCGGGAGTGGCCCGAATACAACGCTGAGTTAAGGACGCCACACCGGCGTGAGGGAGCTCACACCCCTTCGGGGGCTTCCGCCGCTATTAGATGCTTCGTACAATTACGCGGCAGGACACCCGATGGGAGTGCAGCGATGACACCCGCTCCGAACACCACCGCGGACAGAGAGAACGACCAGGCCGTCACGGAGAGGCGCGCCTACGAGGCCGTCATCGAGCGCCTGTCCAAGGCCTCGGTCGACAAGCACTGGGAGCCCTACGCCGACATCCCCTGGGACGACGAGGACTTCCTCGTCCGCCAGGACGACCCCCGCTGGGAGCTGCCCGGGGTCGACAGGCTCGGCGGGCACCCCTGGTACCGGGCGCAGCCGCCCGAGGTCCGCGCCAGGATCGGCCTGTGGCGGGTGGCGACCGCCATGAAGATCGGCCTGCAGTTCGAGAACCTGCTCAAGCGTGGCCTGCTGAACTACGCCTACCGGCTGCCGAACGGCTCCCCCGAGTTCCGCTACGTCTACCACGAGACCATCGAAGAGGGACATCACGGGATGATGTTCCAGGAGTTCGTCAACCGCACGGGGCTTCCGATCAGGGGCATGCCGGGCCCGCTGAGCCTGCTGGCCCAGATCACCCCCTGGATCCCGCTGATCTCCACCGAGCTGTTCTTCATCTTCGTGCTCGGCGGCGAGGACCCGATCGACCACGTGCAGCGCAAGACCCTCAGGGAGGGCCAGATCCGGCACCCCCTGGAGGAGACCATCATGCGGATCCACATCGCGGAGGAGGCCCGGCACATCTCCTTCGCCCGGCACTACCTGCGCCGCCGGGTCCCGCGGATGCCCCGCTACCGCCGCTTCACGCTGGGGATCGTCTCGCCCGTCGTCCTGGGCGTCATGGCCCGGATCATGCTGTCGCCCCCCGGGTCCATGATCAGGCGGTTCCGGATCCCCGAGCACGTCGTCAAGGAGGTCTACACCGACAGCCCCGAGACGGCCGGGCAGATCCGCGACTCGGTGGCCAAGACCCGGGAGCTCTGCGCCGAGCTGGGCATGACGAACCCCGTCCAGCGCGGGGTCTGGAAGGCGATGGGCATCTGGGCGGCGCCGGCCGGGGAGAGGGCCCGATGAGGACGGCGATCGTGACGGGCGGGGCCTCCGGCATCGGCCGGGCCCTCTGCCGCGAGCTCGGCGGGCGCGGCGCGCACGTCGTGGTCGCGGACCTGGACGGCGCCGGGGCCGAGCGGGTCGCCAAGGAGTGCGGCGGCGTGGGCGCGGCGCTGGACGTCACCGACCCGCAGGCCGTCCAGGACCTGGTCACGGCCGTCAGGGCCGAGCGGGGCCGGCTGGACTTCATGTTCAACAACGCCGGGATCGCGGTCGGCGGCACCACCGACGAGCTCACCCTCGACCACTGGGAGCGCACCATCGACGTGAACCTGCGCGGCGTGGTCCACGGCGTCCACGCCGCCTACCCGGTCATGATCCGGCAGGGCCACGGCCGCATCGTGAACACCGCGTCCCTGGCCGGCCTGGTCCCCGCCCCGCTGATGGCCCCCTACACGGCGACCAAGCATGCGGTGGTCGGGCTGTCGCTCGCGCTGCGGGCCGAGGCGGCGGCGCACGGCGTGCGGGTGAGCGTGGTCTGCCCGGGCTTCACCGACACCCCGCTGCTCGACCACGCCAACCCCGGCCTGCCGCAGACCGCGACCGGGACGGGCGCCCGGCGGTCGGCGGTCAGGACCCAGGGCCGGCTCTACCCGGCCGACTCGCTGGCCGTCGACATCATGAGGGGCCTGGCGCGCGACCGGGCGCTCATCGTGGCCCCGGCGTCGGGACGGATGGCCTGGCGCGGCACGCGGCTCTCGCCCGCGCTCGCGGTCCGCGCCGCCGCGCTCGCCGTCCGGCGTCTGGGCGGCGGCTGACGGGCCGCCCGGCCACGGGACCGGGGCCGCCTGGGGCAGGGGCCGGTTGTGGGGCAGGGACCGGCTGCGGGACCAGGACCGGCGTGCTCGCCGCGCGGCCGGCGGGCCGGGACGGGGGTCATCCGGAGACCATGTCGAACACGGTCTGGACGGTGTGCCGGCGCCGGGCCGCGAGAGCGGACATGAACGGGGGCGCCTCGTCGAAGGGCACCATGTCAGTGATCAGGTGGCGGCGGATCCCGTCGCCGTGCGCGCGCAGGAGGTCGAGCGTCTCGGCCGAGAGCCGGTCCCGGCTCCAGACGTGGTCCAGCCCGCGCGGCACGCGGCCGATCTGCGAGCACCTGATCGACAGCGCGTTGTGGTGGAACTCCTCGCCGAGCCGCAGTCGCGCCGCGCCCTCCTGGTAGAAGGCCAGGTCGACGACCGTGCCCTGGGGCCGCAGCAGCCGCAGCCCGAGGTGCAGGCTCTCCGGCCGGCCCCGGCACTGGAAGACCACGTCGGCGCCCCGGTCGTTGCGGGAGTGCCGCCAGCGGGCCTTCACCGCGAGCGCCGGGTCCCGGCCGTCCATCGCGACCGTGTCGAAGCCGAGCCGTCCGGCGCGCTCCAGCCGGTCCCGGGTCCGGTCCACCACCGTCACCGCCGCGGCGCCGTGATGCCGGGCGAACAGGGCGGTCATCAGTCCGACGACCCCCGCCCCGGTCACCGCGACGCACCGGCCCCGCACGCCGTCGCCGAGGGTGCGCACGTCCGCCCCGCAGATGTCGGCGGCCGCGTGCAGCAGGCCGTTCGCGCAGATGGGCCCCATGTGGGCGGCGTAGATGCCCAGCAGGGGGTCCAGTTCGGCGGGCAGCGGGACGTAGCGGTCCTCGACGGAGTCGGCCGTGTAGCCGGTCCGGTGGCCGTACGCCATCGCCACGACCTGGCCGGGCGACAGCGCCGGGGTGCGGCTCTCGGCGACCCGGGCGACCTCCATGTAGCCCAGCCGCGTCACCGGGTACGCGGCGGCCGGCCGGTCGGCGCGGAACAGCCCGAACGCCGGATCCCAGCCCGCCGACAGGTAGGGGTTGGTCCCCTTGACGTAGGACAGCTCCGTGCCCGCCGACAGCCCGCTGTAGAGCGTCTCGACGCGGAAGCCGCCGTCCCCGACCGGCGTCTCCGGCTCCTCGGCGATGACGACCCGGCCCGCGCCGGCGACCTGCAGCACCCGCACGACCCGCTCACCCATCGGTGTCCTCCAACCTCACCGGTGCGCCGGAGGTGGCCGCGCGGGCGACCGCGCACGCCAGCCGGTGCGTGCGGAGCGCGTCGTCGTAGGGGGCCCGCACGTCCGTGCCGCGGCGCAGCACCGCGTCCACGAACGCCCGGTCCACGCGGCGCCTGGCGTCTCCGGATTCGATGATGACCCGGCGTCCCGCCCCGGTGTCGACGACCAGCCGGTCCTCCGATATCCGCAGCGCGATGCCCTCGGCGTAGATCTCCAGCCCGGCCCGGTGCTTCCAGCCCAGCAGGCAGGTGGCGCCGAGGATCCCGGTGGCGCCGTCGCGGAAGCGCAGCAGGGCCCCGGTGGCCGCTCCGACCGCCCCTTCGGCCTGATCGGGCGGGTGTCCTGATTCGTGGGCACTCACCTCGGTGACCTCTCCGACGAGCAGCCGGGCCAGGTCGAGCACGTGCACCGCCTGCTCGATGACCTGCCCGCCCGAGCCGTCGCGGCGCGGCCACCAGGGCACCGGGGGCACCTTGTCCAGCCACACGCCCACCGCCAGCCGTACCGGCCGGTCGCCGAGCAGCCGCCGCGCCTGCTCGACGACGTCCAGGTAGCGCCAGTGGTGCCCGACCGCGGTCACGGCCCCCCGCCGCCGCGCCGCGGCGGCCACCCGCCGGGCGGTCGCCTCGTCCAGCGCGAGCGGCTTCTCCACGAACAGCGACAGGCCGGCGTCCAGGACGGCGAGCTCGATCGGCCCGTGCGCGAAGGGCGGCACGCAGACGTAGACGGCGTCGAGCCGCTCGCTCCGCAGCAGGGTGGCGTGGTCGCCGTAGGCGGCCGTCCCGTGCTCGCGGGCCAGCCCGGCGGCCCGGGTGGCGTCGGTGTCGGCGATCCCGGCGATACGGACGTCCGGGAAGCTCGAAAGCACACGCGCGTGGCGCGCGGCGACGTTCCCCGCGCCCACGAAACCGATTCGACAGGTCACAGAACGAGCAATCCCACCATTACTCGACGTCAAACCCTCTGACACCGGATTTGAACTGCTCTGATCAGGGCAAACAGCAATAACACGGGTATACAGCCGGGGGGACACAGTCGATGACGACACTTGGGTATCCGCCCTTGAGGGGCGATGTTCACTGAGGTCGGCCGCTGGCTGGACGCGCGCACCAGCCGGGCCGGCGACTGGCTCCCTGAGGCCGTGCTCGCCGCCAAGGGCGACCACAGGGTCAGCGTGGTCCTGCCCGCGCGCAACGAGGAACGCACCGTCGGGGAGATCGTCGGGCGGATCCGACGGGACCTGCGGGAGCGTCTCCCCCTGATCGACGAGCTCGTGGTGATCGACTCCTGCTCGACCGACGCGACCGCCCGGGTGGCCGTCGACGCGGGCGCGCAGGTCGTCCACCAGAACGCCGTGCTGCGCGAGTACGGCGTCCTGCCCGGCAAAGGGGACGCGCTGTGGAAGGCGCTGGCCGTCACGACCGGTGACCTCGTCGTCTTCATCGACGCGGACCTGCGCAACTTCGGCACGCATTTCGTCACCGGACTGCTCGGGCCGCTGCTGTCCGACCCCTCGGTGGTCTACGTCAAGGGCTGCTACGACCGGCCGCTGGCCGACGGCACGGCCGCGCAGCCGCACGGCGGCGGAAGGGTGACCGAGCTGGTCGCCCGCCCGTTGATCAACCTGCACTGGCCCGCGCTGGCCGGCTTCATCCAGCCGCTGGCCGGCGAGTACGCCGGCCGCCGCGCCGTGCTGGAGGAGATCTCGTTCGTCACCGGCTACGGCGTCGAGCTGGGCCTGCTCGTCGACCTGCTCGGCCGGGTGGGCCTGGACTCCCTCGCGCAGGTCGATCTCGGCGTGCGGGTCCATTCCCACCAGCCGATCGAGGCGCTCGGCCGGATGGCCGGCCACATCATGCTCACCGCCTGGTCGCGGCTGGAGCGGGAGGGCCGGCTCGTCACCGCCGACCGGCCCAACGGCCGGATCGTGCAGGTCCGCCAGATCGGCAACGGCCGGCGGCTGCACGTCAGCGACGTGGGCGTGTACGAGCGGCCGCCGCTGATCACCATTCCGGAGTACGCCTCGGGCGCTCGGCTGATGCCGGAACGGGGACAGCCGTGAACATCACGGTGCTGATGAACGCCGGCCCCTGGCTGCCGGTCCCGCCCCACGGATACGGGGGGATCGAGACGGTCGTGGCCACGCTCGTGCCCGAGCTGAGGGCCCGCGGCACCCGTGTGGTCCTGGCCACGGTCGCCGCGAGCACCCTGGCGGCCGACGATCAGGTGTGCGTGTTCGACGAGGGACAGTTCGCGCAGCTGCAGCGCCCCTACAACCAGGTGATGGGGCTGGCCCACGCGCACATGCAGCGGGTCGTCGCGGAGCTGCGCCGGCGCGAGGACATCGACCTGGTCCACGACCACGTGGAGGCGGTCGGCCTCGGCGTCCTGAGCACCATGGGCCGCTCCGCCCCGCCCGTGCTGCACACCCTGCACTGGGACCTGCACAAGCATCCCGAGCTCTACGGCGGCTTCAGCGGCGACGGCAGGGTCTGGGTCAACGGCGTGTCCCGCTCCCAGGTCGCGCGGGCGCCGCGCAACCTGCGCGAGCACAGCCTCGGCTGGGCGTATCTGGCGACCCCGCTGGCCGGCGCGGACCGTACGGCCCCGCCCGAGGAGGGCCGGGCCCCGGACGGAGCGCGGCCGGCGGCCCCGTCCGACGGCGCGGGACGGGGCCACCGCGGTCCGGTGGTGATGCTGGGCCGCATCAGCCCGCTCAAGGGGCAGCACCTGGGCGCGCGGCTGTGCCGGGAGCTCGGGCTGCCACTCGTCCTGGCCGGCCCGGTCGGCGGGCTGCGCGGGCCCCGGGAGCTGGCCGCCGCGCTCGCCGATCCGGACCACTGCGCCCACGCCAATCCCGACGTGCGCTATCACCTCGACCGGCTGGCACCGTACGTCGACGGCGAGCTCGTCCGCTGGGCCGGCTCGGTGAACGGCCCGGAGCGCGAGCGGCTGCTCCTCGACGCCCGCGCCGCGCTGTTCCCGGTGCAGTGGGAGGAGCCCGGCGGCACGGCCGTCATCGAGGCGCTGGCCTGCGGCGCCCCCGTCGTCGGCCTGCGGCGCGGCTGCCTGCCCGAGCTCGTCGAGCACGGGCGCACGGGCCTGCTCGCCGACACCGAACAGGAGCTGCGCGAGCACCTGAAGCGTGTCGAGGACATCGACCCCGGCGAGTGCCGCCGCAGCGCCGCGCTCCGGTTCTCCCCGCCGGTGATGGCCGAGCGGTATCTGGACTTCTACGGCCGGGTGCTGGACCTCGCCGCCCGGGCCCGCCGGAGGTAGCACGGCGCCGCGCCGCCGCCCGGAGTACAGTGCGCTGATGCCCGACGACTACTGGAACCACAACGTCCACTACCATCCGCTGGTGCTCGGCGCCGTGCCGGAGGGGTGCGGCGAGGCGCTGGACATCGGCTGCGGCGACGGCATGCTGGCCCGCAAGCTGGCCGGCCGGGCCCGCCACGTGACAGGGGTGGACCGCTCGCCGGAGATGATCCGTCTCGCCCGCGAGCGCGACGTGCCCGGCGACGAGGTGACCTTCGTGACGGCGGACTTCCTCGACGACCCCCGGGGCCGTTTCCCCGCGGGGAAGTACGACTTCGTCAGCGCCGTCGCCGTCGTGCACCACATGGACTTCGAAGCCGCAGTCACCGGCATGGCCCGGCTGCTCGCGCCGGGGGGCCGCCTGGCGATCGTCGGGCTGGCCCGCAACCGCACCGCGTCGGACTGGCTCATCAGCGGCGCCGGCGTCCCCGCCTCCCTCGTCCGGGCGCGGCGGCACGGCGGCAAGGGCCACCCGGCCGGCATGCCGATGGAGGACCCCGACATGTCCTGGGGCCAGGTCCGCGACGCGGCGCGCCGCCTGCTGCCCGGCTGCCGCTTCCGCCGCCATCTGCTGTGGCGCTACTCCATCGTGTGGCAGCGCCCCTGAAGCGCCGCGGGCCGTCGCCGCCGCCCCACATCCCTTAACTATCAAGAAAGTTTCTTAAAAGAAGGCATTGACGGACCTGGTGGGACCGCATAGTTTCCGGTTCAAACGACCCGTGGGGGGCGGGATCACGGCCACGTTCCCTCGGAGGTAGCTCTCCCATGTCCGCACGCCTACGCGCCGGCCTCGCGGCGGCCGGCGCGTCACTCGCCCTGATCGCGGGCGCGCTCGCCGGCACGGCCGGCGCCGCCGCCGGCGACGAGTCCTGCCGCCCGGACGGCCTCTACACCACACCCGGCCTCGACGTGCCCTTCTGCCAGGTCTACGACGAGGCCGGCCGCGAGAAGATGGGGGCCGACCACCCCCGCCGCATCATCGGCTACTTCACCGGATGGCGGACCGGCAAGAACGGTCAGCCCTCCTACCTGGCCAAGGACATCCCGTGGGGCAAGATCACCCACATCAACTACGCGTTCGCGCACGTCGGCCCGGACAACAGGATCTCGGTCGGCGCCGACGGCCCGGACAACGCGGCCACCGGCATGGAGTGGCCGGGGATCGACACCCCCGACCCCGCCCTGCCGTACAAGGGCCACTTCAACCTGCTGAACAAGTACAAGAAGGCCAACCCGGACGCCAAGACGCTGATCAGCGTCGGCGGCTGGGCCGAGACCGGCGGCTACCTCGACGGCTCCGGCAACCGCCAGCCCTCCGGCGGCTTCTACACGATGACGACGAACGCCGACGGCTCGGTCAACACCGCCGGGATCAACGCCTTCGCCGACTCCTCGGTGGCCTTCGTCAGGAAGTACGGCTTCAACGGCGTCGACCTCGACTACGAGTATCCGACCTCGATGAAGGACGCGGGCCACCCGCTGGACTGGCAGGTCGCCAACGCCCGCCGCGCGTCGCTGATGAAGAACTACGCGGTCCTGATGAAGACCATGCGCGACAGGCTCAACGCCGCCTCGGCCGCCGACGGCAAGTACTACATGCTGACGGTCGCCGCCCCGTCGTCCGGCTACCTGCTGCGCGGCATGGAGACCTTCCAGGTCACCCAGTACCTGGACTACGTCAACATCATGTCCTACGACCTGCACGGCGCGTGGAACGAGTTCGTCGGCCCCAACGCCGCGCTCTACGACGACGGCAAGGACGCCGAGCTCGCCAGGTGGAACGTCTACAACACCGAGGCGTACGGCGGGATCGGCTACCTCAACACCGACTGGGCCTACCACTACTTCCGCGGCGCGGTGCAGGCCGGCCGGATCAACATCGGCGTGCCGTACTACACCCGCGGCTGGCGCAACGTCACCGGCGGCGTCAACGGCCTGTGGGGCACGGCCAAGAGCACCAGCGGCTGCCCGACCGGCCTGACCACCTGCGGCGACGGCGCGCGCGGCATCGACAACCTCTGGCACGACGAGGAGAACAACACCGAGGTCAGCGGCGGCGGCAACCCGCTGTGGCACGCCAGGAACCTCCAGGACGGCCGCACCGGCTCCTACGGGCCCGCCTACGGCCTGGACCCGGCCGACCCCGAGGACAGGCTCACCGGCGCCTACACCCGCAACTACGACTCCACCCTGGTGGCGCCGTGGCTGTGGAACTCCGCCAAGAAGGTCTTCCTGTCCACCGAGGACGAGCAGTCCATCGGCGTCAAGACCGGCTACGTCAAGGACCGGGGCATCGGCGGCCTGATGATCTGGGAGCTCGCCGGCGACTACGACTGGGACGCGGCCAAGGGTGAGTGGTTCATGGGCGACACGCTCACCAGCCAGGTGTACGAGGCGTTCAGGAGCGCCACGCCGTACGGCGCCACCCGCGCCAAGGTGAACGTGCCCGCCGAGAAGCTCGACGTGAGCGTGGAGATCGGCGGCTTCCCGGTCGGCGACAGCAACTACCCGATCACCGGCAAGCTGAAGATCACCAACAGGTCGGCCACGGCGATCCCCGGCGGCGCGGAGTTCCAGTGGGACTACGCCAGCTCGGCCCCGAAGAACGCCAAGGACCAGTCCGGCTACGGCGTCACCGTGATCAGCAGCGAGCACGGCGCGGGAAACAACGTCGGCGGCCTGAAGGGCGACTTCAACCGGATCTCCTTCAAGCTGCGCGCCAACGAGCCGCTGGCCCCCGGCGCCTCGCTGAACATGGATTACGTCTACTACCTGCCCGCTCCGGCGCCGGCGAACTTCACCGTGAGCTTCGGCGGCAGGACCTACGGCCTGACCGCCGACAACGCCCGCGGCGGCGTGATCGTCAACCCGACCCCCACGACCGGCCCGGGGGGCGACTGCGCCGCCCCCGCGTGGTCGGCCACCCAGGTCTACGGCGGCGGCAACAAGGTCTCCCACAAGGGCAGGCAGTGGGAGGCCAGGTGGTGGACCCAGAACAACGAGCCGGGCACCAACGACGTCTGGAAGGACCTCGGGGCCTGCGCCACCCCCTCCCCCACGGTGAGCGCCACCCCGACGGTCACCCCGACGCCGACGCCGACGGTCACCCCCACCGTGACTCCCACCCCGACGCCGACCGTCACCCCCACCGGGGCCTACCCCGCCTGGAAGGCGGGCACGGCCTACACCACCGGCAACCGGGTCTCCTACTCCGGCGCCGATTACGAGTGCCGCCAGCCCCACACGGCCTACGCGGGCTGGGAGCCCTCGAACGTCCCCGCCCTCTGGCTGCGCCTGAGCTGAGTCCCGCCCCCGACCCCGCCGGACGTGCCGGCGCCCGGCCGCGACCCCGGTCCCGCGGCCGGGCGCCGGCGCCGGAAATCGAGCCGCCTGCGGCCCAGCCCCCGCTGTAAATTGTCCGGCATGTCGGCACGGAAAGATCACCGGCCACGGATCCTCCTGGAGACCGAGCGGCTGGTGCTGCGCCGGTTCACCGAGGGTGACGCGGACAACCTGTTCGAGCTCGACGGCGACCCCGAGGTCATGCGCTTCCTCAACGGGGGCAGGCCGACCACTCTGGAGGCGATCCGGAGCGGGACCCTGGCGCGGTTCCTGGACTGTCACGCGCGGTTCACCGATCTCGGCTTCTGGGCCGCCGAGGAGAGGTCCACCGGGGAGTTCCTCGGCTGGTTCGAGTTCCGGCCGCTGAGGGACGACGACCTCGGGGAGGTCGAGGTCGGCTACCGGCTGCGCAGGTCGGCCTGGGGCCGGGGCTACGGCACCGAAGGGACGTGCGCGCTGATCCGCAAGGGTTTCACCGAGCTCGGCGTGCGGCGCGTGGTCGCCTTCACGATGACGGTCAACACCGCCTCCCGGCGTGTGATGGAGAAGGCGGGCCTGACGCTGGTGCGGACCTTCCACCAGTCGTGGCCGGAGGCCATCGACGGCTCCGAGCACGGCGAGGTCGAATACGCGCTGCACAGGGCCGACTGGGAGCGCCGGGAGATCTCCGGGCGGGCCCGCCGCCAGGACTCCCGCGCCCGCACGGACGCGGGCCCGTCCGCTCCCCCGGGCCGCCAGACCGTCCCGGGCGGCTCGATTGTCCGGGCGGAAGGCAGTGATGGGACCATGTCCGGGTCATGAAAAACCCAACGGAAGGCCCTCATCGGTGAGGCGGCTACTCACGGTCCTGCTGTTCGCCGGCGCCGCGCTGCTCGGCGTGGTCACCCCGGCCCAGGCCCACAACGTGCTGATCGGCAGCGACCCCAAGGACGGCGCCCAGTTCGCCACCGGCCCGGAGAAGGTCACACTCACCTTCGACCAGCCGGTGCGGCAGGGCTTCGCGCAGATCAGCGTGACCGGTCCCGACGGGAGCCGCTGGGAGGACGGCAAGTCCGCCGTCGACAGCCAGAAGGTCAGCGTCGCGGTCAGACCCCTGGGCCCGGCCGGACAGTACGTCGTGGGTTACCGCATCCTCTCCTCCGACGGCCACCCGGTGGCCGGCAAGGTGACCTTCACCCTGACCGCCGCGGGAGCGGGCACCGCCGCCCAGCCCGCCCCCGTCCCCTCGGCCGCCGCGCCGCAGGCCGCCGCCTCCCAGGCCCCCGACCTGAGCGCCCAGGCCGCCGAGGCCGCGCAGAACGGCGGGGCCGGGATGGCCGTGCTGTGGATCGCCGGCGCCCTCGTCCTGCTGGGCGGGGCCACCGTCGTGGCGCTGCGCCGTACGAGGGAGCAGGGGGCCGGGCGATGACCGCGACCGTCGAGAGCGCCCCCGAGGCGGGCACGGTCAGGAGGCTGGTGGCCGGGGGGCTCGTCTCGGGGGCCGTGCTGGCCGTGCTGGCCGCGACGGCCTTCAGCGCCCAGGAGGCGGTGCCGGGGATCGCGATGCCCGGCCCCCTGGTGGAGTACGGCCTGCCGGTGCTGCGGGTGCTGCTGGACCTGGCCGCGGTGGCCGTGGTCGGGCTGAGCCTGCTGCCCAGGCTGCTCGGCTTCGACGATCCGGAGCGGACCGAGCCGGTGATGCGCCGGGCCCGGCCGCTGGCGGTGACGTTCGCGTGGGCCTGGGCGGTGCTGGCGCTGGTCGTCATCGTCTTCCAGACCGCCCAGCTCAACCCCGGCCTGGTGCCGACCCCGGGAATGATCGCCGAATACGTCGACAGCGTCGGCGCGGGCCAGGGGATGCTCTTCAGCGCCGCCTGCGCGCTCGCCTACGCCGGGATCGGGCTGCTGGCGGTCCGCTTCGGCGAGAAGGTCCCGGCCGAGCTGCGGATCGTGATCGCCTTCTTCGGGCTGCTGCCGATCCCGGTCACCGGCCACGCGGTCGACTCGGTCTGGCACGACCCCATCATGATCTCGATGGAGCTGCACGTGATGGGCTCGGCCGCCTGGACCGGCGGGCTGCTCATGATCGTCACGCTGGTCGCCGGGGACCGTGAGCTGCTGGCGCGGGTCCTGCCGAGGTTCTCCAGGCTGGCGACCCTGGCACTGCTCCTGGTCGGCGTCTCCGGGCTGGTGAACGGCCTGGCCACGATGGCCCTCACGCAGGGGGTGGAGCTGCCCGGCGCGGTGTTCACCAGCGACTACGGGCTGCTCGTGGTGGCCAAGACCGCGTGTGTGGCGCTGCTGGTCCCCTTCGCCGCCCACATCCGCTTCCGCCTGCTGCCGCGCATCGCGCAGCGGCAGGGGACGGCGGTCGTCGCGTGGGCGGCGGCGGAGATCACCGTGATGGGCCTGGCCTACGGCATCGCGGTGGCGCTGACCACGGCCTCCATGTCCTGAGACCGGAGCCTGTGACGGGTGGAGGCCCATTCGAGGCCCAGCCACAGGGCGGCGAGCAGGAGACCGCCGATCAGCATGGTCATGGGAGACACCAGGGGCGGGGTGTAGTAGGCCCCGCTCTGGAGGCGGAGCGCCTGGTCGACGAGGACGGTGACGCCGAGCGAGCCGACCAGCGCCCGCACCACCGGGGTCCGGATCACGAACGCCAGGTCGACGGCGAGCGCCCCGGCGATCAGGAAGACCGGCACCGACGAGCGCGGGAAGTCCGCGATCGCCAGGAGCGGCCAGATCAGGGCCCGGTAGGTGAGATAGACGCCGATCACGGCGGTGGCCGAGAACATCCGGCCGATCATCGCGCGGGCGGCGACCAGGACGATCATCGCGGCGACCGCGGCGTAGAGCGGATACACCTGGTCGGGCACCGGCAGCGAGAAGTTGACCACCATCTGCCGGTCCACCGCGCGGCCCATCTGGTCGGCGGCGAACTGCAGCAGGATGGGCTCGGCCTCCGGCTGCCCCCGGTCCCAGGCGGCGATCCCGAACACGCCGTACTCCTGGTGCTGCGCCGGGAACCAGACGTTCTCGAACAGGAACACGAAGAGCCCGCCGAGCACCATCGTCCGCATCCGCCCGGAGGCCGCGCCCATGAACCAGCCGCGGATCACCCCGCAGATCATCAGGAACGTGCCGATGTAGAGCATCATGTGGGACGGGCTCCACGAGGTGATGTCGAGCCCGTTGATCCGGTGGTTGATCAGGTCCAGCGGCACCGCGGTCAGGAAGATCCCGGTGCCCCAGCCGACGAGGCGCTGCGCCGTCCTGTCCACGCCGTAACCGGTGTAGAGGTGAATGATCGTGAGCACCAGCGCGATGGCCGTGCCGACGCTGTTGAGCAGGTGCGGCGGCGCCAGGTCGTCACGGAGCCACTTGAAGTGCCAGGAGACGTCCCACGAGGCGCCCAGCACCTTGAAGGAGAAGGCCACCAGCCATCCGAGATACAGCAGCCGGAACAGCTCCTCCGGCGTCTGGCGGCCGGCCTTCCCCCTGGTCCACAGGGGCAGGGCCCACTCGACGGCCGGGGTGACTCTTCGTTTGAGGCTCTCGACTGACTTCACGCGTCGAAATGATGCCTGGCCTTTACCTTGGTCCGCAATCGGGGACATCCCTGAGGCATCGTCCGAGCATCGGCATGAGCGGACCTTCATGTCTGGATAATTGCCTGATATGGGAGCTTTTGTGCGGGACGGTGGGCCGGACGACGCCCTGGATGTCATGCGCATCAGGACGGAGACCTGGAAGACCGCCTACAAGGGACTGCTTCCGCAGGACTTCCTCGACGCGCTGCGGATCGAGCCCCGCGCGGTCGAGCTGCGGCGGGGCAGGCTCGCCGTCGGCGCCGAGCACCTCGTGATCGGCGAGGCGGGTGGCGGGGCCGCCGGTTTCAGCCTGTTCGGGCCCGCGCGCGGCGAGGGGCTCACCGGCGGGGAGGTCTACGCGCTCTACGTGCTCAGCGGGCACTGGTCGACCGGACTGGGCCTGGCCATGATGGAACGGTCCGTGACGCGGCTGCGGGACATGGGGCACGCGGAGGCGGGGCTCTGGGTGCTGGAGGGCAACGTCCGCGCCCGCAGGTTCTACGAGCGCTTCGGGTTCACCCTCTCCGGGCGGGCCCAGGACGTGGCGGGCCTGCCGTTCTCCGCCCCCGAGGTGCACTACCGGCTCCCCCTCGCCCCCGCGGGCGTCTGATGCCGCGCCGACGGCCGCCGGACCGTCTCAGGTCTCTCTCAGCTCTCCTCAGTAAGCTCGCGACATGAAACTTGCGGGGAGAACGACCACCTGGGTCGCGGTGGTCGCCGTGCTGGCCGCCGGCGTCGCGGCCTGGCTGCTGTGGCCGTCCGCGCCGCCGGTGCGGGCCCAGGACCACAGGATCGAGGTGCTCGACGGCCCGCGGGACGACCAGCGGGTCACCCTCGACGCGAGTTTCTTCCCGCCCGCCGGCGGCGGCAAGGCTCCGGCGGTGCTGCTCGCGCACGGCTTCGGCGGCAGCAAGCAGAGCGTCCGTGACGCGGCGGTGCGGCTGGCCCAGGAGGGCTACGCCGTGCTGACCTGGTCGGCGCGGGGCTTCGGCCGCTCCACCGGGCAGATCGCGCTCAACTCTCCCGACTACGAGGTCAAGGACGTCCGCCAGCTCGTCGACTGGGTGGCCAGGCGGCCCGAGGTCCGGCTCGACGCGGCCGGCGATCCGCGGGTGGGGATCGCCGGCGGCTCCTACGGCGGGGCCATCGCGCTGATGGCCGCCGCGCACGACGGCAGGATCGACGCGATCGTCCCGCAGGTCACCTGGCACGACCTCGCCGACGCGCTGTTCCCGGACGCCACCGGCCAGGGGCCGGCCAACGGCGTGTTCAAGCGGATGTGGGCGGGGCTGTTCTTCAGCCGGGGCGGTCCGGCGCCGGAGGCCGGGCCGGCGGTGCCGGGCGGCGCCGCCCGGCCCGCCCCGGCCCTGCCGGCCGGCCCGCCGCCGACCGCGCAGGAGGTCCGGTGCGGCCGGTTCCTGCCGGAGATCTGCGACATGTACCAGCAGGTGGCCGAGAGCGGCCGGGCGACCCAGACCGCGATCGACACCCTGCGCAGGTCCAGTCCGGTCTCCGTACCCGGCAAGATCAAGATCCCGACGCTGCTGCTGCAGGGGCAGCGCGACTCGCTGTTCCCCCTGGGTCAGGCGGACGCCAACGCCAGAGCCGTCGCCGCGACGGGCGCCCCGGTCGCCGTCGCCTGGTTCGACGGCGGTCACGACGGCGGCAACGGCGAGGTCGACTGGCTCCATGAGCGGACCCTCGGCTGGTTCGACCGCTATCTGAGCGAGAGCGCCGGCGCGCAGGCGGCCGGCAGCCCGTTCACCGTCACCCGCGACGGCGGCCGGGACCCGGGCACCCGCCGCCCGGTCCAGCTGCACGCCACCGCGGACGCCTATCCCGGCCTGTCCGGCAGCGGCCGGACCTCGGTGCCGCTCAGCGGTCCCGAGCAGCGGGTGGCCAACCCGCCGGGCGGGTCCCCCGCCTCGATCTCCGCCGTCCCCGGTTTCGGCGGCCTCACCAGTGGTGTCGGCAACCTGAGCGTGTCCGTCGACATGGCCGGCCAGAGCGCCGGCTTCGACTCCGCCCCGCTCACCGCCCCGCTCCAGGTGACCGGCAGCTCCACCGTGCGGGTGAAGGTGGCCTCGGAGGCCGGGGAGAGCCCCGGCGGTGGCGCGGACCAGGAGGGGCGGCAGGCCGGCCCGGGTGAGGTGACGCTGTTCGCCAAGCTCTACGACGTGGCGGGGGACGCCCAGGCGCCGCTCCTGCCCGAGGGGCTCGCCGCCCCGGTCAGGATCCCGCTGTCCGAGGGCGGCACCGGGGAGGCCACGGTCACCCTGCCCGCCATCGACCACCGCTTCGACGTCGGGCACCGGCTGCGCGTCGCCTTCACCACCACCGACCTCGGCTACAGCACGCCGGCCGCCCCGGCCGTCTACAGGGTCGGCCTGGCCGAGCCGTCGGTGACCGTCCCGACGGACACCGCGCTGCGGACCCCCTCCGCCGCTCCCGCCTGGTGGACCTGGGCGCTGCCGCTGGCCTCCCTCGTCGTCGCCGCGGCCCTGCTGCTGGCCGGGCGCCGGCGCGGCCGGGACGACCACGACCCGGCCCTGGCCGCCGTCCCGCTGCGGATCAGCGGCCTGACCAAGGCCTACAGCAACGGCGAGCTGGCCGTGAACGACCTGTCCTTCACGGTCGAGCACGGTCAGGTGCTCGGCCTGCTCGGGCCCAACGGCGCGGGCAAGACCACCACCATGCGGATGCTGATGGGCCTGATCCACCCCGACGCGGGCGAGATCCGGATCTTCGGCCACCGGGTCGCCCCCGGCGCCCCGGTCCTGTCCCGGCTGGGCTCCTTCGTCGAGGGCCCCGGCTTCCTGCCGCACCTGACCGGCCGGGCCAACCTGGAGCTCTACTGGAAGGCGACGGGCCGGCCCGCCGAGGACGCCCACTTCGCCGAGGCCCTGGAGATCGCCGGGCTCGGCGGCGCGCTGGAGCGCGCCGTGCGGACCTACTCCCAGGGCATGCGCCAGCGCCTGGCCATCGCCCAGGCCATGCTGGGCCTGCCCGACCTGCTGGTCCTCGACGAGCCCACCAACGGTCTCGACCCGCCCCAGATCCGTGAGATGCGCGAGGTCCTGATCGCCTACGCCGCGCGGGGCCGTACCGTCATCGTCTCCAGCCACCTGCTCGCCGAGGTGGAGCAGACCTGCAGCCACGTGGTGGTCATGCACCGCGGGCGCCTCATCACCGCCGGCCCGGTGAGTGACCTGCTGCGCAGCCGTACCACGTCCAACGGCTCGGGCACCCGCCTGGAGGACGTGTTCCTGGACCTGATCGGAGAAAACGCATGAGCGGCGCCAACGGCTCCGGTACGGCTCTCGCCGGCGGTCCGGCGGGCACCGGCTCCCCGGGGAACGGCTCGGCGGGCGGATACCTGCCCCGGCACACCCTGCCGCTCGCGGTGGAGGTGGTCCGCCAGTTCAAACGGCGCCGCACGCTGGTCATGTTCGGCCTGCTGCTGGCGCTGCCGTGGGTCCTGGTGGTCGCGTTCAAGGTCGGCGCCGGCTCCGGCCAGCCGGGCAACACCTTGCGCATCTCCGACCTGGCGACCGAGGGCGGCCTGAACTTCGCCGCGTTCGCGCTGTCGGTGTCGGCGAGCTTCCTGCTGGTCGTCGCGGTGGCGCTGTTCTGCGGCGACACGGTGGCCAGCGAGGCGAGCTGGTCCTCGCTGCGCTACCTGCTGGCCGCCCCGATCCCCCGCGACCGGCTGCTGCGGCAGAAGCTGGTCGTCGCGATGGGCTACTCGGCGGCGGCGGTGATCTGCCTGCCGCTGATGGCGTTGCTGGCCGGGACCCTCGCCTTCGGCTGGAACGACGTCCGGGTGCCGGGCACCGGCGAGACCATCGCCGCGCTGGAAGTGCTGCCCCGCTTCGGCATCGTGATCGTCTACGCCCTGATCAGCCAGTTCGTGGTGGCGGCGGTGGCCTTCCTGCTGTCGGTCGGCACCGACTCCCCGCTCGGCGCGGTGGGCGGGGCGGTCGGCCTGGTGATCGTGAGCAACATCCTGCAGGCGGTGGAGGCGCTCGGCTGGCTGCGGGAGTTCCTGCCGACGTTCTGGAACACGGCCTGGATGGACGCCCTCGCACCGCAGCCCGACTACAGCGGCATGATCAAGGGTGTGGCGATCTCGGTCACCTACTCGGCCGTCCTGGTCGCGTTCGCCTTCCGCAGGTTCCGGTGGAAGGATGTCGTTTCTTAGCGCTTCAGTGCCATTTCACGATTCCGGCGCATTCGCGCCGAGCATTTGGTCACGGACCGGCTGTCGACATAGCGATCTGAGCACCTTTCTACAGGGTTAACTATGTCCGGTTTTTACCTATATGAGTTTCTTTATCACGTTCCAGGGTAGGAAACAGCCGACCCGGAAGCGAGACGCTTCCGCCACGTTCAAAGCGGCAGGCGTCAGCCCTTCCGACGTCTTCCCTCCCATCCGACCGGCCGGTCCACACGGGCGGACGGATCCCAAGACGGAGTGATCGATTGGGGAGTGGTGATCGTGAAATGCGGAGCACAGATAGCCCTGGCCGTCGGTGTGGGCTACCTGCTCGGGCGGCATCACAAGTTGCGGATGGCCGTCGCCCTGGCTCTGGCCGGCGCGACCGGCCGGCTCGGCGCGGGCGGGAGCGACCTGCTGCAGCAGGCCCTGAAGACGCTTGGAGCCGCACCGGAGCTGGAAAAGATCGTCGACAGCGTCCGGGGTGAGCTGATGGAGGTAGGCAAGGCCGCCGCCAAGGCCGCCGCGAGCAAGCAGGTCGACTCGTTGACCTCCAAGCTCCACGAACGCGCGGAGTCGCTCCGAGGCCAGGGCAAGGGCGGCGAAGAGGAGCCCGAGGAAGAGCCCGAGGAAGAAGAGGAGCCCCCTCGCGGGCGCCGCGCCGCCGGCCGCCGTCCAGGCGGCAGATCCCGCGCCGATCGCGAAGAGCCGGAACCGGAGGACGAGGAAGAGGAAGAGGAAGAGGACGAAGAGGAGCCTGAGGAAGAAGAAGAAGAGCCGGCACCCGCCCGCGGGCGCCGTGCCTCCGGCGGTCGCTCGGCCGGCAGGTCCCGCGGCGAGCCCGAGGAGGAGCCTGAAGAGGAGCCCGAAGAGGAAGAGGAGCCACCGGCGAGGCGCCGCGGCGGCGCGCGGCGCACCCAGACGGCCACCCGCGAGCGGCCGGTCCGCCGGGCCCGAGGGTGAGGTCCCATGACCGAGCAACCGAAGGACGCCCAGTCTGAGCAGGACACCAGGCCGGCGCTGCCCATAGAGCAGCTCACCCAGGAACTGCGCAACCTCGCCGAGGCTCTCGGGGAGCGGATTCTGTCGTCCGCGACCGACAAGATCGGCGGGCTGACCGAACGGCTGACCGACTACGCCCAGGGCGGCGGCGGAGGCGGCGGAGGCGGCGCGTTGAGCCTGCTGGGCTCGGTGGTCGGATCGAAGCACCCCGTGGCCGCCGGGCTCAAGGGAGCGGTGAAGATGGCGGCCGGCGGCCTGATGAACAAGATCACCGGGGGCGGCAAGGGAGGCAAGGGCAAGAAGCTCAAGCTCATCAACATCGTCGAGACGCTCGACGTGGGCGCCCCGCGGCGACTCGTCTACGACCAGTGGACCCAGTTCCAGGACTTCCCCGGCTTCATGAAGAAAGTCGAGGGGGTGGACCAGCAGGACGACCAGAAGACGAACTGGAAGGCGCAGGTCTTCTGGTCTCACCGGACCTGGGAGTCGACGATCGTCGAGCAGGTGCCGGACCAGCGGATCGTCTGGCGTTCCAAGGGGGCCAAGGGCTACGTCGACGGCGCCGTGAGCTTCCACGCGCTCAGCCCCGACATGACCCGGATCCTGGTCGTGTTGGAGTATCACCCGCAGGGCCTGTTCGAGCGCACCGGCAACATCTGGCGCGCGCAAGGTCGCCGGGCCCGCCTGGAGCTCAAGCACTTCCGGCGGCACGTCATGACGCAGACCGTGCTCCACCCCGACGACCTCGAGGGCTGGCGCGGCGAGATCCGCGACAGCAAGGTCGTCAAGGACCACGAGACCGCCCTCAAGGAGGAGCGCGAGCGCGAGGAAGAAGAGGAGCGGGAGGAAGAACCCGGAGCGGGACAGGAGGCCGGCGAGGAACAGCAGCCGGAGGAAGAGGAACAGGCAACGGAGGAGGAAGGGCCGGAAGAAGAGGGGCCCGCCGAGGAAGGCGCAGAAGAAGCGACGGAGGAAGGCGCAGAAGAGGAGCCGGAGGAAGAGCCGGCGCCCAGAAGGCGCCCGGCCCGCCGCCGCGCCGCCCCCGCCGCCGAAGAAGCCGCCCCCGCCGCCGAAGAAGAGGGAGAAGGCGGAGAGGAGGAGCCGGAGGAGGAACCGGCGCCCAGAAGGCGCCCCGCCCGCCGCCGGCCCGCCGCCGCCGAAGAGACGGAGGGCGGAGAGGAGGAAGAGCCGGAGGAGGAACCGGCGCCCAGAAGGCGCCCCGCCCGCCGCCGGCCCGCCGCCGCCGAGGAGACGGAGGAGAGACCTCCTCCGCGGCCCGCCCGCCGACGGACAGGCGCCCGGAGCACATGACCCGGGAGCCGGAAGCGAGCAGCGGACCGAGGAGATAACGGATGACCATCGTGCAGCCTTCAGGAGGCGGAGGAGCCGGCCGCGGGTCCTCGTCGGGACTCGCCGACGTCATCGACACGATCCTGGACAAGGGCCTCGTGATCGACGCGTTCGTCAGGGTCTCCCTCGTCGGCATCGAAATCCTGACGATCGACGCGCGCATCGTCGTGGCCAGCGTCGACACCTACCTGCGTTTCGCCGAGGCCACGAACCGGCTGGATCTCACGCAGACCGGAGGAAAGGGACTGCCGGAAGTCGTGCAGGACATGACGCAGGGCGTGAGCAGTTCCAAGAGCAGGGGGGTCGCCCAGGGGATGCTGGAGGCGGCCTCGGAGAAGCTCCAGGACTTCCTCGGCGCGCCCGAAGAGGAAGAGGAGCCGGCGCCTCGCCGGCGGCGACGGCGAGAGGAGGGGTGAGATGGCCGGGCCTACCGAGAAGACAGGGACCGCCGGGTCCGAGGAGACCGCCCGGCACGGGCGGGTCGGCAATTCCTACGTCTACGGCGTCGTGCCGGCGGACGTCGAGCTGGCCCCCGAGGCCCGCGGCGTGGGCGATCCACCCCAGCGGATCAAGCTGATACGGCACGGCGAGGTCGCCGCCCTGGTGAGCGACATCGTCCTGGACCGTCCGCTGGGCAGGCCCGACGACCTGATGGCCCATCAGCGGCTGCTGGACGACACGGCGGCCGAGGTGCCCGTGCTCCCGTTCCGGTTCGGGGCGGTGTTGACCGGCCCGGAAGCGGTCGTCGAGGAGCTGCTGGACCCCAACCACGACGCGTTCGTCACCGCGTTGAAGGAGCTTGAGGGGCGGGCGGAGTACGTCGTCAAGGGCCGCTACGTCGAGCGGGTGGTGATCGGGGAGGTTCTCGCGGAGAACCCGGAGGCCGAGCGGCTGCGTGAGGAGATCCGCGGCCGTCCGGAGGAGGCGACCTGGGACGCGCGGATCCAGCTCGGGCAGATGATCGGCGAGGCGGTCGCGGCCAAGCGCGACGCCGACACGGCCGTGCTGGTCGAGGCCCTCGCCCCGCGGTGCGTCGCCGTCGCCGTGCGCGAGCCGACCCACGAGCAGGACGCCGCGCACGTGGCCGTCCTGGTGGAGACCGACCGGCAGCCCGAGTTCGAGGAGGTCCTGGACGGGCTGGGCGAGCGGTGGGCGGGCCGGGTCGACCTGCGCCTGCTCGGCCCGATGGCACCGTACGACTTCGTCACGACGCGGGGACAGGGGGAATGACGGATGGACCTGTTCAGCCTGACCTTCGGCCTGCCCTTCGCCCCGATCCGTGCGCTCATCAAGATCGGAGAGATGCTGCAGGAACAGGCCGAGCTCGAAATGCGGCACCCGGCCGCGGTCCGGCGCAGGCTGGAGGAGGTCGAGGAGGCCAGGCTCTCCGGCCAGATCTCCGAGGAGGAGGCGGCCCAGGCGACGACGGAGATCCTCGAACAGATGGTGACCCAGCCGGACCTGCCCGGCATGACCGTGCCGGGCCGAGGCGGAGAGGGGGAATGATCCCGTGCCTGTCAGGCGCAGTTCCCACGACAGGCGCGCGGACGCCTCCGACGACTTCTACGAGGAGGACGAGCGTCTCGACGAGGACCAGGACGAGGAGGACGACGCCTTCGACGACGAGGACTTCGACGAGGACGAGCCGGTGGAGGAGGCTCCGGACACCCGCCGGCGGCCGCGCGGCCTCACCGCGGCGACCGCCGGCCGGGCCGGACTGCGCCACATCGCCGACCTGACCGGGAAGGCTCCCGAGGGCGTCACCTTCGTGCAGCCGGGGGAGAACGGCTGGCGGGTCGGGGTCGAGGTCGTCGAGGACCGCCGCATCCCCTCCTCCGGCGACATCCTGGCGCTCTACGAGGCCGAGATGGACCGGGAAGGCAACCTTCTCTCCTACCGCAGGACGCGCCGCTACAAGCGCGGCAGAGGCGACGACGGTTAGGCGTGACTGAGATGACCGATCCGGCACGGTCCGGCTCCGTGTTCCCCCAGTCCTACGGTGGCAGGGCGCCCGCCCGGCACGAGTCCACCAACCTGGGCGACATCCTGGAGCGGGTGCTCGACAGAGGCGTGGTGATCGTGGGAGACATCCGCGTGAACCTGCTGGACATCGAACTGCTCACGATCAAGCTGCGGCTGCTGATCGCCTCGGTGGACACGGCGCGGGAGCTGGGCATCGACTGGTGGGAGGACGATCCGTGGCTCAGCTCGGACAGCCGCCGGCTGGCCGAGGAGAACCGCCGGCTCCGCAGGCGGCTCGCCGCCGCGGAGGACGGCCTCGGAGCGCTCCGGGACGACCGGGAGGACCTGGAAGACCAGGAGGAGCTGGAAGAGCGGGAGGATCGGGAGGAACTGCGGGGCGACCGGCGAGAGCGCCGCTCCATCGGAGCCCGGCGGAGAGCCTCCGGGGGGCGCCCGCGTGGGACGGAGGAGCGCGGTGGCTGACACCGGCACGTACGTCTACGCGATCGCGCGTGAGGCGGGCTCTCCCCGGCCGGGGGACCTGACGGGTGTGGCCGGAGCGCCCGTGCGGACGGTCGGGTGCGCCTCACTCGTCGCGTACGTGAGCACCGTGCCGCTGGACCGGTTCGGCGAGGAGGCGCTGCGGCACTCCCTGGAGGACCTGGAGTGGGTCGAGGAGACGGCCCGCGCCCACCACCGCGTTGTGGAGGCGGTCGCGGCGGCCGTCCCGACGGCCCCCGTCCGGCTCGTGACCGTCTACAGCGACGAGGAGCAGGTGGGCGACCTGCTCCAGCGGCGGCACGACGACTTCGTGGCGCTGCTGTCCCAGGTGGCCGGGCGGCGGGAATGGGGGGTGAAGGGCTACGCCGAGCGGGTCGAGCCGCCGGCCCCGGCCGGCGGCGACGTCTCCGGGACGGGCAGCCCCGGCACCGCCTACCTGAGACGCCGCCAGGCGGACCTGCGTGGCAGGGAGGACACCTGGCGGCACGCGGTGGCCGAGGCCGAGCGCGTCCATGCCCGCCTCGCGGCCGTCGCCGTCGCCGACCGGCTCCACCGGCCGCAGGATCCGAGCCTGTCCGGCCGCGAGGAGTGGATGGTGCTCAACGGGGCCTATCTCGTCGACGACGACCGCGGCGACGAGTTCGCCGCCGCCCTCGAGTCCCTCCGCGGGCACGGGATCGACCTGGAGCTCACCGGCCCCTGGGCGCCCTACTCCTTCACCGTCCTCGACACCGGCACGACAGGCCCGGAAGGCGCGGCCGGCCCGGGAGACACGCCATGACGCCCCGCGCCTCGCGAGGCGCCGAGCTGGCCGCCGAGGGGCGCCTGCCGTCCCAGCGGGTGGCGCTCGTCGACCTGCTCGACCGGCTGCTGGCGGGCGGCGTCGTGGTGACCGGTGACCTCGTCCTGTCCATCGCCGACATCGACCTCGTGCGTGTCTCCCTGCGCGTGCTGATCACGTCCATCCTGGAGTCCGACCCGTCCGAACGGGAGAACCCGCATGACCTTGCCCGGAAGTGAACCCGCCCCGACAGGCACCGGCCGGCCGTGGGACACGGCGCCCCCCGGCCCCGCGACGCCGTACGCGGCCCGGCAGGACGGAGCACGGCCGTACGCGGCCCGACCTCACGGAGCACAGCCGGACGCGGCCCGGCAGGACGGAGCACGGCCGTACGCGGCCCGACCTCACGGAGCACAGCCGGACGCGGCCCGGCAGGACGGGGCGCGGTCGGGACGCCGGCGCATCGAGGCCGACCCCGAGACGGTCCAGCGTGACCTGACCTGCCTGGTGCTCACCATCGTCGAGCTCGTACGCCAGCTGGTGGAGCGGCAGTGCATCCGGCGGATGGACCGGGGCGACCTGTCCGAGGAGCAGATCGAGACGGTGGGCCTGACGCTGATGCGCCTGGAGGAGGCCATGGCCGAGCTGTGCGACCACTTCGGCCTGTCCCCGTCCGACCTCAACCTCGACCTGGGCCCGCTCGGGACCCTGCTCCCCACGGACTGAGCCCGCACGGACCGGGCCCCACGGGCCGTGACCCCCCTGTCCGACGGCGGCGCCTAGCCCCAGTGGGGCGGGCGGTCCTCCAGCAGCCGGGCGTCGTCGTCCGCCTCGCGCCAGTCTCCCCACCCCAGGTCGGTGTCGTCACCGGTCTGGTCGGGCAGGATGGGCGGACCGTCGTCGGAGAGGTCGACGGGGCGCAGGTCGTCAGGCTCATTCGATGTCACCCGTCCATGCTAGCCACCGTTACGGCGAGTCATTTTCTCCCTCGGAACAAGGCGCGTCGCGCCCGGTGGAAAGCTCCGCGCCGTGGCCCGCAGCGCAAAGGACAGCCGAGGCCCCCGGCGGGTACGATGCGGGTTCAGTGTCAGCTACCCCCCGTGAGGCGGCCATGGCAACGCCATCTGGATGGCGGCGAGACGGCAATCTCCCCAACGAGCTAACCAGCTTCGTGGGACGCACCAGGTTACTGACCACCCTCCGGCAGCGGCTCCGCGAGCACCGCCTGGTCACCGTGACCGGCATCGGCGGCGTCGGCAAGTCCCGCACGGCGCTGCGCGTCGCCCACCTGATGGGCGACCAGTTCAGAGACGGCGTGTGGTTCGCCGACCTGGCCCGGCTGCAGGACTCGGGGATGGTCAGGCACACGATCACCTCGGCGCTCGGGATCGCCGACCAGTCGTCCCGCTCGGCGGACGAGACGCTGGTCGAGTGGCTGGGCGACCGCGAGATCCTCCTGATCATCGACACGTGCGAGCACCTGGTCGACGCCTGCGCCACGCTCTTCGAGGACCTGCTGAGCAGCGCCAAGGGCCTGACGATCCTGGCGACCAGCCGCCAGTCGCTGAACGCCAGGGGCGAGCACACCGTCACCATCCCGCCGCTGGCCGTCCCCGGCGACTCCCCCGGCGAAGACGTCTTCACCAACGAGGCGGTGCAGCTGTTCACCGCGCGGGCGGGCGCGGTGGTGCCCAACTTCATGCTGGACGAGCACAACATCGGGCCCGTGGCCGAGCTCTGCCGCCGTCTGGACGGCATCCCGCTCGCCATCGAGCTGGCCGCGGTCCGGATGCGGGCGCTGTCGGTGGAGCAGATCCTCGGCCTGCTGGCCGACCGCTTCAGCCTGCTCGCGGGCGCCAGCCGTACGGCGCTGCCCCGGCACCAGACGCTGCGCGCCGCGATCGGCTGGAGCCACGAGCTGTGCGAGCCCGCCGAGCGGCTCCTGTGGGCCCGGCTGTCGGTCTTCGCCGGCGACTTCGAGCTGGACGCCGCCCGCTACGTCTGCTCCGGGGAGAGCCTGCCCGCCGAGGACGTCATGGATCTCGTCGCCAGCCTGGTGGAGAAGTCCATCCTGCTGAGCGACGGCACGCCCTCGGGGCACCGCTACCGGCTGATCGACACCCTGCGCCAGTACGGCGAGGAGTGGCTGGACAAGCTCGGCGAGACCGCCGCCGTCCGGGAGCGGCACCGCGACTACTACCTGCAGCTCGCCACGAGGAGCGAGGACGCCTGGTCCGGCCCCCGCCAGGTCTACTGGTACGTCCGGATGCGTCACGAGCACGACAACATCCGGGTGGCCCTGGACCACTGCCTGCGCAGCCCCTCCGAGGTGCAGGCGGGGCTGAAGCTGCTGTCCTCCCTGTGGTTCATGTGGGTGGCCTGCGGGCTGGCCCGCGAGGGCAGGGTCTACCTGGAGAAGACCCTGGAGCTGTCCTCCCATCCGAGCCCGGAGCGGTGCAAGGCGCTGTGGGTGCTCTCCTACATCCACAGCGCCCAGGGCAACATCGCCGGGGCCGTGGAGGCCGCCGAGAAGTGCAGCTCCGACGCCGTCCGGGTGGGCGACTCCGGGGCGGTCATCCTGGCCACGAAGATGCTCGGCACGGCCGCGTTCCTCCAGGGCGACCTGCAGAAGGCCAGCGCGCTGCTCGGGGTCGCGATCGAGTTCCACAAGAGCGGCCGGGAGCTCAACCCGGGGCTGCTCCCCTCGATCGTCGAGCTGTCGATGGTGCTGCTCATGCAGAACGAGCCGGCCGAGGCCGAGGTACTGCTGCGCGACTGCATCGCGGTCTGCACCCAGCGCGGCGAGCTGTGGCTGCGCTCCTATGCCATCTACGCCCTGGCCAGCGTCTACCAGGCGATGGGCCGGGCTCCGGAGGCCATGGCCAACGCGCGCGAAGCGCTCCGGATCAAGCGCTACTTCCACGACGTGCTCGGCATCGGCCTGGCGATCGAGGTGGTGGCCAAGCAGGCCCTGGACGACGGGCAGCCGCTGCTCGCGGCGCGGCTGATGGGGGCCGGCCAGGCGAACTGGCGCACCTTCGGGATGCCCCAGCTCAACTCGCCCTTCTTCAACACCGAGCACGACCGGTGCGTCAAGGAGTGCCGGCGCGTCCTGGGCGAGCAGGCGCACGAGGAGGCGTTCGCCCAGGGCAGGAAGCTGAATCTGGAGGAGCTGATCGAGCTCGCGCTCGACGACCAGGAGCCGGGCGACCCGCTCCTCCAGACCTGATCACTGAGGGGAGATCCGCTGGGCCGCCCGCTGCCAGGCGACCGTGTAGCGGGAGCTGGTCAGCGAGTAGTCGACGCTCCCGCTGATCCAGAACTCCAGGCCGCGCACGTAGGCGAGCACCGCCTCCGAGCCGAGCGCCTCCAGCGAGGGGCGGACCGCCACCATGTCGGCGATGGCCCGGTTGCGCATCTCGCCGATCTCCTCCATCGCCTGCTGCCGGGAGTAGTGCCGGTGCTCGGCCAGCACGTTCACCAGGTTGTTGCGGGAGTTGCCGCCGTCGCTCTCCTTGGCGTAGGAGATGAGGTCGTTGTCCCAGACGACGACGTCGTTGGCGCTCTCGGTGATCGCCCGCATCCCGGGGTGGCGCCACTCGTCGGCGGTCAGGCGGCGGCCGGTGGCGACGTCGATGAGGGCGAAGACGGTGAGCATGGCCCCGGTCCGCCGCCGCATGAAGATGTAGTCCCCCAGGGAGGGCACCATCTCGTCCTCCCGGTTGGCCGCCTCCCACACCTGGGCGAACAGGTAGTCCTTGGTGACGTTGCGCCAGCGGTCGAGCTGGTCGGCGTTGCCGTAGGCGGCGATCCTGCCCTTGATCTCCAGCAGGGATCTCGCGAACACGTCGTCCACCTGCGAGCCGGCGTCCAGGTCCTCCAGGACCGCGTAGAACTGGGGCAGCGCGCGGGCGATCTGCGCGGCGCGCCTGTCCGACTCGCAGAAGGCGTCGTCGAAGGCGAACAGCCATACACACCAGTCAGTCACCAGGCGGAGCGTGTGATGGTCGGCGTAGGGGTATGTCCGAGCGGACAGCCACCCGTATTCGGCCCGCCTGTAGCGCTCCACCGTCTCGGCGTCGTCGAGCATTTCCGAGCCGATGAGCCATTCCAACGTCTCTTTGTTGACCTGCTCGACGTAGGGGTTCACTTCACTCGGGAAGGGGCAGGGGAGTGGAGGGAGGCGGAGGGGCCGGTCGAACCTGTGCGTAGTAGTAGTTCCCACCCGACAAGAATGGCCGAGCACTCAGTGATTTCATATATGTCTTAAAGTAACGACACGTCATGAACAACGTTTAATGCCCGAACCATTTTAGATACTCTCCGTGACCGAACATCCGGGCCGTGTCCGTCGCCGAGGGGGTCCCCTGGTCAGGGTCGGCGCCGGCCTCGAGGAGCGCGCGGATCACCTCTGACTCCTTCTTGAAGACCGCCCCGGACAGCGGCGTCTGCCCGCGGTCGTTGGCCCGTCCCGGGTCGGCGCCCAGGGCGGTCAGCGCGCGGACCGTCTCCGGATGACCGTGGTAGGCGGCCAGCATCAGCAGCGTGTCGCCTCGGTCGTTGGACAGGTCGGCCGGGACCCCGGCCTCGACATAGGCGCGGAGCCGGTCGGCCTGCCCGGTCCTGGCCAGGTCGAACAGGCGGGTCGCGAACTCCTCGAGCTCCGGGTCAGGCTGCATGGGATCCATTGTGCCCCGATAGGGTGCCCATTGATCGTTGCGGGTAGGCGGAATTCACCGGACGCCCCACGGGTTCATGTGAAGAGACGACCGACGAAAGGCTGGAACACGGTGTTCGACCCGACGGATCTCTACCGGCTCAGCGGAGACGTCCCTGAGCTGACCGATCCGGTGCTGCTCTACCACTTCGACGGGTTCGTGGACGCGGGCGGCGCCGGACGGCTCGCCTTCGGCCACCTGCTCGGCGAGCTGGAGCACCGGGTCGTGGCGACCTTTGACGTGGACCGCCTGCTCGACTACCGCTCCCGGCGGCCGGTCATGACCTTCGACACCGACCGGTGGGTCGGCGTGGAGAGCCCCGAGATCGCCCTCCACCTGGTCAACGACACCACGGGCACGCCGTTCCTGCTGCTCACCGGCCCGGAGCCGGACCGGGAGTGGGAGCTGTTCACCGCCGCCGTCGACACGCTGGCCACCCGGCTGAAGGTGAGCAAGCTGGTGACCACCCACGGCATCCCGATGGCCGTGCCGCACACCCGCCCGCTGGGCGTCACCGGTCACGCCAGCCGCGCCGAGCTCGTCACCGGCAGGAGCAGCGCCTTCGGCCGGGTCCAGGTGCCCGGCAGCGTGGCCGCGCTGATCGAGTTCCGGCTCGGCGCCAAGGGCCACGACGCCCTCGGCTACGCCGTGCACGTCCCGCACTACCTGGCCCAGGCGGAATATCCCGCGGCGGCGGTGACCGCCCTGGAGGCGGTGGCCGAGGGCACCGGCCTGGTGTTCCCCCTGGAGAGCCTGCGCGAGGCCGCCGGCAGGACCGACAGCGAGATCGCCGAGCAGATCGAGGCCTCCGACGAGCTGTCCACCGCGATCACCGGCCTGGAGCAGCAGTACGACGCGTTCGCCGCCGGGGCCGAGCGCGAGAGCCTGATGGCCGAGTCCTCCGAGATGCCCACCGGCGACGAGCTCGCCGCCCAGTTCGAGGCCTTCCTCGCCGAGCGCGACGAGCAGCGTGGTGACTGACCTCCGCGTCGGCCTCATCGGATACGGCGTGGCCGGGGCGTTCTTCCACGCCCCGCTGATCGCCGCGACCGCGGGGCTGCGCCTGTCGGCCGTGGTGACCGGCAATCCCGAGCGGGCCGCCGAGGTGGACCGGAAATACGGCGCGCGGGCGGTGGGCGACGCCGCCGAGCTGTGGGACTCCAGTGACCTGATCGTGGTCGCCTCCCCCAACCGCACCCACGTCCCGCTGGCCGAGGCCGCGCTGAAGGCCGGTCTGCCGGTCGTGGTGGACAAGCCGCTGGCGGCGACCGCGGCGCAGGCCGAGTCCCTGGTACGGCTGGCCGGCGACCTCGGTCTGATGCTGACCGTCTTCCAGAACCGGCGCTGGGACGGCGACTTCCTGACGGTCAGGCGGCTGATCTCCTCGGGAGAGCTCGGCACGGTGAGCCGGCTGGAGTCCCGGTTCGAGCGCTGGCGTCCCACCCCCAAGGGGGGCTGGCGGGAGGTCGGCGGGGCCGAGGAGGTCGGCGGTCTCCTCTACGACCTCGGCAGCCATCTGGTGGACCAGGCCCTGCGCCTGCTCGGCCCGGTCACCGACGTCTACGCCGAGTCCGACGTCCGCCGCTCCGCGGTCACCTCCGACGACGACACCTTCATCGCCCTCACCCACGCCGGCGGCGCCCGCTCCCACCTGTGGGTCAGCGCGGTCGCGCCCCGGCTCGGCCCCCGCTTCCGGGTCCTGGGCTCGGCGGCCGGCTACCTGAAACACGGCCTGGACGTCCAGGAGGACCGCCTGCGCGCCGGTCTCACCCCTGACTCCCCGGGTTTCGGCGAGGAGCCGCAGGAGCGGTGGGGCACCCTGGGCACCGACGACGCCCACCACCCCGTCCGCACCGAGCCGGGCGCCTATCTCGACTTCTACAGGGGGGTGGCGGCGAGCCTGCGCGAGGGCGCCCCGCCGCCGGTCGACCCGGGCGAGGTGGTCGAGGCCCTCACCGTCCTGGAGGCCGCCCGCCGGTCGGCCGCCGAGCGCCGGGTGATCGCCGTCTGACGGCAGCGGGTCCCGGGCGGCCACCCCGGCGAGCGGGCGGGAGACCGGGGTCCCCCGCCGGCGGCGTCAGTCGCGCAGGCGGGAGCGGAGCGCCCGGGAGTCGGCCTCGGTCCAGCCGTGGGAGGCGAGCCACGGCATCGGCCCGCCGAAGCGGTCGTCGATGACCTGGAGGAACTGCTCGATGTATTCCGGTCGCGGCCGGTGGTCGTCGGCCGGACGGGAGTCGAGGTCGTCGCGGTAGGTGGCGCTGGAGCGCAGGCGGGCCAGGATGCCCTCCAGGCGCTCGCCGGTGGCGGTGTAGTCGGCGACGATCGCCTCCCGGGTGACGCCGGCGACCTCCAGGGCCAGGGCGCAGACGACGCCGGTGCGGTCCTTGCCCGCCGCGCAGTGCACGACGGCGGCGCCGTCGCCGCCGGCCATGGCGCGCAGGGCGGCCAGCACCGAGTCCGGACGGTCACGCAGGTAGGCGTAGTAGAAGCCGGTCACCCTGAGCTCGGCGAGATCCTCCTCGACCCGCTCCTGCCAGGGCAGCACCCTGTCGGCGTCGATCGTGTCGGCCTCGACGTCGGTGTGCCTGCCGCCCTCGGCGAACAGCGTGTGGTGGTGGATGCTCACCTCCGGCACGGCGGCGAGCGGCCCGGGGCCCTCCAGGGACACCTCGGCGCCGGAGCGCAGGTCGATGACGTGGCGGAGCTTGAGCTCACCGACGAGCAGCTGGACGTCGCGTCCGGTCAGCCCCTGCAGGTTGTCCGACCGGAACACGCGGCCGAAGCGCGTGGTCCCGCCGTCCACCGTCGCGAGCCCGCCGAGGTCGCGCACGTTGACGGCACCTTCGAGATCAATCCATCGTGTGAAGTCATTCATCAACGATGAGCCTATACGCCAGGGTATGTCCGCACAGTTAACGCCCGGTGCTCATTGCCGCAACGGCGCCGCCCCGCCGGGCGGGCCCGGCTCACTCCCAGCGCGGCGCAGGAGTTCGAGGGTGCGGCCCATCCCGGCCTGGTTGCCCAGGCTCCGGTAGATGTCCTGGGCGTGCCTGAGCGAGGAGAGCGCCGCCTCGCGATCGCCCGCCTCCAGACGCGCCTCGCCGAGGTAACGCAGGCTCCTGGCCATCCACCAGCGGTCGCCCAGCTCCTCGAACGCGTGCACGGCCCGCTCCAGGGACGCCTGCGCCTCGGGGGCACGGCCCAGCCGGCCATGGGCGCGTCCGGCCGACAGCTCGGCCCTGGCCACGCCCCAGGAGTCGCCGAGGGCGCTCAGCATCTCCGTGGCCCGCCGTACGTAGGTCAGCTCGCGGAGCCCGTCGGCCGGGTTGCCGACCTCGCCGGCCGCGCGCAGGCACCTGGCCTCCTCCCAGAGCTCGCCTCTGAGCCGGAAGGTCTCCGCCGCCCGGTCGAGGCTGAATCCGGCCCGGATGAAGTCCTCCTCGGCGGCCCTCGTCTCCCCCTTGGCGCGCAACGCCCGCGCGGTCGCGCCGAGCACCTCGCCGTAGGCGCGGAGCGTCTGCGCCTCGGAGTAGCGGTTGCGGTCGCGCTTGAACACCTGCAGGGCCTCCTCCAGCAGCTCCTTGGCCTGCTCGGGCCGGCGCTGGGCGAGCCGGAGCTCGGCCAGGTTGCGCTGGGTCCGGGCCGTCCACCAGCGGTCGTCCTCTCCCTTGAAGGCGGTGATCGCCTCGATGAGGTAGTCCTGGCCCAGGTCGAGGTTGCCGTCGCTGAACAGCGACATGCCGACCGAGCGCATCGCCCGCGCGGCCCACCAGGACTCCCCCAGTCCGGTGAAGAGCTCCAGCGCCCGCTCGGCGTCCGCCCTGGCGACCTGGTGGCTGCCCTGCCCGCCGGTCACCGCCGCCCGGTCCAGCAGCGCGATGCCCAGGGCCCGCCGGTCGTCCATGTGGACCGCCGCCTCGCAGACGATCTCGGCGACCGCCCGCCAGTCGGACCAGTAGGCCCGCAGGGAGTGGCACAGCGAGCAGAAGGCCCGGCCCAGCCCCCAGGCCAGCTCCCACATCTCCAGGCCGCGGGCCTGGTTGATCATGGCGACCAGGGTCAGCCGCTCGGCGTTGAGCCAGTCGGCCGCCGACGCCTGGGCGAGCGTCGTGGACGCCGGGTCGGCGTTCCTGCCGCTGCGGCCCCAGTCCTGCGGCCAGCGGGCCATGGCGGCGGTCTCGGCACGGCGGCGGTAGCCGGACAGGACCCGCTCGATGGCCGCCCGGCGGTGGCCGTCGTCGTCGCCGGAGCCGGAGTCGGCCAGCTCGCGGGCGAAGATCCGGACCAGGTCGTGCAGCCGGTAGCGCATCACGCCGGAGAAGTCGATGCCGGAGCACTCGGCGAGCTGGGTGTCGACGAGGGCCTCCAGCTGGTCGGCGCCCTCCAGCTCGGAGGCGGCCAGCAGCTCCCCCGCCACCCAGCCGGGCACGTCGGGGGCGGTGAGCAGACTGAGCAGGCGCAGCAGGCGGCGCTGGAGGCCGGTGCAGTCGTCGTAGCTGAGCTGGAGCGAGGCGCGCACGCTCTTGTCGAGCCTGCGGGCGAGTTCGAGCTGGTCCAGGCGGCGGCGCTCGTCCCTCAGCCGGTCGGCGAGGCCGCGCAGGGTCCAGTTCTCCCGGGTCGCCAGGCGCCCGCCGCAGATGCCGATGGCCAGCGGCAGGTGGTCGCACATGCGGACGATCTCCTGGGCCGACTCCAGGTCGGCGGCGACCCGGTCGTCCCCGGCCAGCCGGGCCAGCAGCTCCACGCCCTGCGCCTCGCTGAACACCGCCAGCCGCTTGTCGTAGGTGTTGAGCAGGAACAGCGGCTGCCGCGAGGTGATCATCACGGCGCACCCCGGCTCGGCCGGGATCAGGTCCTTGACCTGGTCCCCGTCCTGGGCGTTGTCCAGGCCGATCAGGATGCGCTTGCCCTTGGTCCAGGTCAGCCAGAGCTTGCGCAGCTCGGTCAGGCCGCCGGGGTCGGTGGTGAGCCGCACCCCCAGCGCCCGCAGGAAGCCGATCAGCACCTCCTCGGGCTGGACCGGCGCCTCCACCGCGCCGCGCAGGTCGGCGTAGAGGCGCCCGTCGGGGAACCGGTCGGCGACCTCGTGCCCGAACCTGGCGGTGAGCGCGGACTTGCCCACCCCGCCCCTGCCGTACACCGAGACGACCAGCGGCGCGGTGTTCTCGCCGGGGCCGCGGGAGCGGCGGCGCTCGGCGAACACCTGGCGCAGCTCGGCCAGCGATTCGGTGCGCCCGGTGAAGTGCGTGGAGACCGGTGGCCACTGGTCGGGTGGGCGCCAGGAGGGACCGTGCCCCGGGACGGGCTCCTGCTGCTCCCGCTCCCGCGCTCCGGTGGTCGCCCAGGTGAGCAGGCCGACCAGAAGGGCGGTGCACACGGTGATGCCGACCTTGACCTGGGTGGGCAGGTCCCAGATGTCGAGCGACGTGGCCAGGATGCTGGCGACCGCGGCGGCGATTCCGGCGGCGGCGGGGGCCGCCAGCGGGATCGATCGCCTCCGTGGTCTCGGACCGCGATGATCAGGCACGTTCGACGGCCTGGGCATCCACACCCCCCGGAGAGAACCGCGACACGCCCGCGGCCCCCGCCCCGGCCGACGTGTCGTCCAAGATTGATTGAACCAGATTCCCGGCGGCCGGCGGTGTTCCGAAGTGACACGGATCAGTCGAGAACGTGACATTACCGCGAATTTCCGGGGCGGAGAGCCCCGGCCCCGGCCATGCGGAGGGCCGGCGGGCGCGCCCCCGACCCCGCCCCGGCGCGCCACCGGAGGTCCGGCCGGAGCCGCCGGTGACGGGGGTACGGCACGCACCTCCGTCACCGCGGTACGGCACGCGCCTCCGGAGCCGCCGGTGACGGGGTGCGGCGGCCCGCCGCACCCCGTCACCGTCCGTCCGCGGGTCTCCTCCGGCCTCCGGGGACCCGCTACAGGCCGATCACGTGACAGGTGGCCTTGGCGGTCCTGGACGGGTCGCTCTCGGAGGTGGCGGTCAGCGTGACCTTGGCCAGACGGCTGCCGCCGGAGGCCCGCTGGGCGTTGACGGCCACCAGCGTCCGCCCGCCGAAGTCCGCGGTCGCCAGCTGGTTGGGCAGCGAGGCCGTCCAGCCCCTGCCCTCGACGGTGGCCGAGAGCCGGTAGACGTCGCCGTTGAGGTAGGCGCTCACGTCCTCGGGGTGCTGTCCCTGGGCGGGGGCGGCCTTGCCGGTGTTGAACAGCGGGAAGCGGCAGGAGGACAGGCCCTTGCCGTCGGGGACCCCGGCGGCGGGCAGCAGCCGCAGGCCGCGCCGCTGCGGCCCGGCGCCGTCCAGGGAGCGGACGGCCACCGTGTAGGACAGGACGCCCTTGCGGTCGCGCTGCACGTCGAGGACGTAGAAGTGGAGCCTGTTGGCCTCGTCGACGTACTCGAACTCGGAGCCGGAGTCGGTGCCGGCGTGGAACAGGGCGTCCGAGAGCTGGCGGTAGTCGCCGATCGTGATGGGTACGGCGGTGCCGTCGGGCAGGACGTAGTCGGTCATCCCGATGTCCTGCGGGTTGGCGTCGACGACCCACTCGAACGGCGCGCGGTCCTCGTTCTTGGTCTTGGCCAGCAGCACGCCGGAGTCGGGCGTGAAGGAGTCGGCGCCCATCCGGTCGACGACCTCGACGGTGTAGTTGTTGTAGCCGCCGCCGTCGCAGAACGGATCCTTGGCGGTGTCGCAGGCCGGGCTGCGGTCACCGTCGCCGAAGGCGATGTTGACCCCGGACAGGCCGGTCGGTCCCGGCTGGACCACCCGGGCGGTGACCTTGGCCACGACGAGCCCGGACTCGGCCAGCGCCTCGCGGGACAGGCGCAGCACGTTCTGCTCGTCCACCATCTCAAGCTTGATCTTGTTGCGGAGCATGTGCTGGGCGCCCATGGAGCCGCCTCCGGTGGGCGGGATCATCCAGCGGCTGTGCGGGCCGCCGGGCCCGTTGAAGCTGCCCCGGCTGAGCATCTCCCAGATGCCGGTGTAGGCCCGCCTGGGCGGCACCCCGAACGGGTTGTTGTAGTTGTCGCCGATGCCGAGGATGTGGCTGAGCTCGTGGGCGTAGACGCCCTGCCCGGAGCTCTCGGCCTGGGTGGAGGATCCGCCTCCGGCGTTGGGCCAGATGGCCGAGGCCGAGGCCCAGGATGTCCACTCCACGTACCGGGTCCTGGCCCAGTTGGGCAGGGCGGGGTCGGGCGGGCCGAAGTCGTCGGTCACCGCCTCCTTGGCCGGGAACTTGATCGGCCCGAACTCCTGCCAGGTGGCCGACTCGTCCTGGCCGGCGCTGAGGAAGAAGACGAAGTCGAACCCGGCGGGGACCTCCGTCCCCTCGGCGGCCACCCAGGCGGCCCGCCCGTCGGTCCTGATGTTCTTGTTGCAGTTGTCGCCCGCCGGACAGCCGGTGCCCGCCTGGAACTCCATGGCGTACTCGTGGGACTTGCCCGGCATCTGGTACGGGCCGAAGGCGGTCAGGTCGACGCCGTAGCGGCCGCCGGAGTCCTCCATCCAGTACTCGTGGATGGTGTGGCCGCGGTTGAGCTGGTTGGGGGTGTTGAGGAAGTCCTTGTAGAACTGGGCGACCTTCTCACGCGGCACGTCGTGGGCCTCGGCGCTGGGGTTCTTGAAGACCGTCGACCCCTGGGGCTGGGTGACCACGAACGGCTGGTTGGGATAGTCGAGCAGGACCAGCGCGCCGCGGAAGGTGCGCTTGGAGCCCTTGACCGCGGGGTCGGCCCAGTCGGTGCCCGGCGATTTCCGGTAGTCGGCCCACGTCATGTGGTCCGGGTTCTTCCAGTTCTGCGGGTCGATCGGGGCCGGGCCGCCGGGCTTGCCGCGGAGCGTGGCCGTGGGTTCGTCCCGCTGCCAGGGCTGGGTCTGGGGCCAGTGGTCCAGACGCCAGGGGTGCTCGGGCGCGGGAGAGGGGTCGGCGGAGGCGGGGGCGGAGGCGAGTCCGACGGGGATCAGCACCACCGCCGCGATGAGAGCTTTCAGCAACCTGGGGGGACGAGTCACGGAAAATGACGCTATAGATCGCTTTATCAACGATCAATCGTCTTATGTAGGAAGGTCGTCTGTCAGGTGTAGGAAAACGGCCCGCGACGCACCCCTCCGGTGCGACATTTGAGATCAGCAGGCCGATGCCCTTACCCTCCCTAAAGGGAGAAACGGACAGGAGTGTCTATGCCCACGCGCGCGGGCCACGCCATCGGCGCCCGTGCGCTCACGCCGGTCGCCGTGCACAGCGCGCCCCTCGTCCTCCCCGTCTGCGAGCCGCCCGTCGAGGACGGCGCCGTCGCCGTCCGGGGCCACCGGGTGGTCCGGGTCGGCCCGCGCCGGGAGATCGAGGCCGCCTATCCCGAGCTCGTCCCGGCCCGCTGGCCGGGGATGATCATACCGGGGCTGGTCGACGCCCATCTCCGGCTGGACCGGGCCCTGTCGCGGGTCACCGCCCACGGCGTCACCGCGGTCGCGGGCGTGACGGGCGACCTGGACACCGCGTCCGCCGCCGGTGAGGCCGGCCTCGGCGGCGTGACCTACCTGGAGACGCGCTGCGAGGACGAGAGGCGCTGGGAGCACGACGGGCGTGACCGGCTGATCACCGCCATCCGCGAGGTGGACCATCCGGGGATCGTCGGCATCGCCCCGCACTCCCCCGACCCCGCGGTCATGGAGGACCTGGCCATCCTGTCCCGGACGTTCGGGCTCCGGCTCCACGTCGAGCTCGGGCGGCATCCGGCCGCCTTCCTGGACGAGGTGGGCGCCCTCGGGCCCGGCTGCCACGTGGCGATCTCCGGCCCGCTCGACGAGACCGAACGCAAGCTTCTCCGGGCCCGGAACACGGCGGTGGCGATCTCGTCGCCGTTCGCCGCCGAGGGGCTGCTGGAGGGCGAGCTCACCGTCGCCTTCGGCACCCGGACCGGCGGCGACCCGCTGGCCGCCGCCCGCGCGCACGCCCGCGACCCCGCCCGCGACCGGCTCCTGGTCGAGGCGGTGACCCTGGGCGGGGCCCGGGCCCTGGGCATGGCCGAGGGGCCGGGCCGCCTGGGCTCCCTCGGCCCGGGCAGCCGGGCCGACTTCGCCGTCTTCGCGGTGGAGGCCGACCGGCCGACCGCCTACACCGCCCTGCTCCGCGAGGGGCCGGGCCGGTGCGTGGCCACGGTCATCGGCGGCCGGATCCGCCACCGCCCCGGCGACGACCTGGACGCCGAGACCAGGCGGCTCGCCTGACCGGAGCCGTTCTACCCGCGGCCCGGTCTCCGGCCGACCGGGGAGAAAGGGGAGAGAAGCGAGGACGAGCTCGTCGGCGAGCTGGACCTGACCGCGGCCTGAGCCCACCGGCCCGGCGGACGCGCGGCCCGCCTACCCGAACTCGCGGTCCACCAGCCCCAGCAGCTCCCTGAGCCGGTCCTGCTGCTCGGAGGTGAGGACGGAGAACAGCTCCTCGGCCACCTGCCTGCGTGCCTCGCGCACCTGCGCGTACTGGGACCGGCCCTCGGGAGTGATCACCAGCAGGATGGAGCGGCGGCTGGCCGGGTCGACCTCGCGGCGGACCAGACCGGCCTCCTCCAGCGCGTCCACCACCGGGGTGACCGAGCGCGGCACGATCCTGAGCTTCTCGGCGAGCTGCACCATCTTCAGCGGCGGCTCGGCGTCGGCGATCACCCGCAGCGCCCGCGCCTGGCCGGGGCTGAGTCCGAGCGGCCCGAGCCGCTCGCCGTAGCCGCGCCGCAGCCGGTGGCCGACGCCGTGCACGAGATCGGCCAGTTCCCTCTCCACACCCCGAACTTATCTCATTGTCCGCTGGAATTAATGTGAGCTAACCTCTGTTTGAGAGAACATCAGAAAGAGGTTGCATGACTGAACGAACCGAGAAAGCTCTCCGGCCCGAAGCACCTGACATGAACGACGGACCCCAGGCGCCCCTGCGGCGCATCGTCGCCCTGTTCCGCCCCTACCGGGGCCGGCTCGCCCTGGTGGGCGCCCTCATCGGACTGTCCTCGCTGGTCTCGCTGGCCTCGCCGTTCATGCTCCGCGAGGTGCTCGACGACGCCGTCCCCAACGGCAGGACCGGCCTGCTGACGCTGCTGGTGCTCGGCATGGTCGCGGTCGCCGTCACCACCAGCGTGCTCGACGTCGTCCAGACGCTCATCTCCACCACCGTGGGCCAGCGCGTCATGCACGACCTGCGCACCGCCGTCTACGGCCACCTCCAGCGCATGTCCCTGGCCTTCTTCACCCGCACCCGCACCGGCGAGGTGCAGTCGCGCATCTCCAGCGACATCGGCGGCATGCAGTCGGTGGTCACCTCCACCGCCGCCTCGATCGTGTCGAACCTGACCACCGTGGTGGCGACGGTCATCGCGATGCTCGTCCTCGACTGGCGGCTGACCGTCGTGTCGCTGCTGCTGCTGCCCGTCTTCGTCGGGATCAGCCGCAGGGTCGGCCGCGAGCGCAGGAAGATCACCTCGGAGCGGCAGCGGAAGATGGCCGCGCTGGCCTCCATGATCCAGGAGTCGCTGTCGATCAGCGGGATCCTGCTGGGCCGGACCATGGGCCGCGGCCCCGAGCTCACCGGCCAGTTCACCGCCGCCTCCGGCGAGCTGGCCGATCTGGAGGTCCGCTCCAGCATGGCCGGGCGCTGGCGGCAGTCCACCATCCAGATCATCATGGCGGCCATGCCCGCGATGATCTACTGGGCCACCGGGCTGACCTCCGCCGTCTCCGTCGGCACCGTCGTCGCCTTCACCACGCTCCAGATGAGCCTGTTCCGGCCCACCGTGTCGCTGCTGCGGCTCGGCGTGGACGTGCAGAGCTCCCTGGCCCTCTTCGCCCGGATCTTCGAATACCTCGACCTGCCCGTGGACATCCACCCCGGTACCCGGACGCTGACGGACGTGCGCGGCGAGGTGCGCTTCGAGCGCGTGGACTTCTCCTACGGCGAGGCCCCGACCCTGTCGGAGGTGGACCTCACCGTCCCCGCCGGCACGTCCCTGGCCGTGGTCGGCGAGACCGGCTCGGGCAAGACCACGCTGAGCTACCTGCTCCCCCGCCTCTACGACGTGACCGGCGGCCGGGTCACCGTCGACGGCGTGGACGTGCGCGAGCTGACCTTCGAGACGCTGGCCGAGACGGTCGGCGTGGTCTCCCAGGAGACCTACCTGTTCCACTCCTCGATCGCCGACAACCTCCGTTTCGCCAAGCCCTCCGCGACCGACGCCGAACTGGTCGAGGCCGCACGCGCCGCCCGGATCCACGACCACATCATGTCGCTGCCCGACGGCTACGACACCATGGTCGGCGAGCGCGGCTACCGCTTCTCCGGCGGCGAGAAGCAGCGCCTGGCCATCGCCCGCACCCTGCTGCGCAACCCGCCCGTGCTGATCCTCGACGAGGCCACCAGCGCCCTCGACACCCAGACCGAGCGCGCCGTCCAGGAGGCCCTGGACACCCTGTCGCGCGGCCGCACCACCATCACGATCGCCCACCGCCTGTCCACCGTCCGCGACGCGGACCAGATCGTCGTCCTGGACCACGGCCGCGTCGCCGAGCGCGGCACCCACGGCGGGCTCCTCGCCGCCGGCGGTCCCTACGCCGCCCTGGTCCGGCGCGAGGAGCCCCTGGCCACCGCCGCCTGATGCGCGGGCCCGGTCCGGCGGGCTGGTCCGCGGGCCCGGTCCGGCGGGCTCGGGAAAGATCCGTTTCCGGCAGGGTGTAAGCAGGAAGAATGCAGCTTAGGCAGCGTATTTCCGAGTTACGCGGTCCGTGGCGTCCGGGATACGCGCTGGCCGCGATCCCGTTCGGGCTGATCCTGGGGATCACGGTCGCCGACGTCCTGATCCCGGGCCGGGTCCACCTGGCTCCGCTGCTGGTCGCCGCGCCCGCGATCACGGCCGCCCTCGCCGGTCCGCGGCTTACCGGGACGGTCGGCCTCCTCGCCGTCGCCGACCAGATGCTCATCGGGGCCCGCGACGGCGAGATGGGCTCCCAGGAACTGCGCGTGCAGGTCCTGGCCCTGATGGTGGTCACCGCCCTGGTGGTGGGATTCTCCCTGCTCCGCGACCGGGACCGGCGGGAGCTCGTCCAGGTGCGGTCGGTGTCCGAGGCCGCGCAGCGGGTCCTGCTGCGGCCCCTCCCCGAGCTGATCGGCCCGCTCCGGCTCGCCTCGGTGTATCTCGCCGCCGAGGAGGAGGCCCAGATCGGCGGCGACCTGTACGGCGCCGCACGGACCGACGGCGGGACCCGGCTGATCATCGGCGACGCCCGGGGCAAGGGCCTGGACGCCATCTCCGAGGCCGCCCTGCTGCTCGGCGCCTTCCGCGAGGCCTCCCGCCGCCACACCAGCCTGCCCATGCTCGCCTCCGACCTGGAGGAGAGCGTCAGCGCGGGCCCGGGACAGCCGGCCGAGGCGGGGCACGACGCCGACGAGAGCTTCGTCACCGCCGCGGTGCTCGAGATCCCCGACGACGATGCGCTGCTCGACATGATCAGCTGCGGGCACCCGCCGCCCCTGATGGTGCGCGGCGGGCGCGTCACGACGCTCCACGCCGGCCGGCCCGCGCCCCCGCTGGGCCTGGGCGTGCTCCACGAGCCCGACTACGACATCGAGACGTTCAAGTTCGAGGCGGGCGACATCCTCCTGCTCTACACCGACGGCGTCATCGAGGCCCGCGATCCCGGCGGCGTCTTCTACCCGCTGGCCGAGCGGGTCTCCGGCTGGACCGGCGACGGCCCCGAGGCGCTCCTGCGGCACATCCACGACGACCTCCTCGCCCACGTCGGCGGCCATCCTGGTGACGACGCCGCCATGATCGCGGTCGAACGCCTCGGCGACCGGGACGGCCCGGCCGCGTGTGATTCTTGACACGCACCCGCAACAAGCCCGTTATGTCCAAGGGTTGACCTTGAATGGAGATATGTGGGTACCCTCCGTGAGGGTCCCGCAGCCGTCTCCCCTCGGAGCCGCCAATGAGCAACCCGGCCTCGCCCGTACTCGTTGGACGCGCCTCTGAGCTGCGGGTTCTGATCGACGCGGTGACCCGCCCGCCGGCTGTGGTGCTGGTGGAGGGAGAGGCCGGCATCGGGAAGACCCGACTCGTCCACGCCGCGCTGAACCGTCTCGTGTCCGGCGACCGCTCCATCCTGCTCGGCTACTGCCACCAGATCCGCGAACCCTTCCCGTATGGGCCCGTGGTGGAGGCGCTGCGGGAGGTCGCGGGCCGGCTGCCGGCGGCCGAGGCCCTCAATCCGGTCACCGGCGCGCTCCGCGACTACCTCCCCGAACTGGCTCACGCGCTCCCGCCCGCGCCGCAGCCGCTGAACGACCCGCGGGCCGAGCGGCACCGGCTGTTCCGCGCGATGCGCGCCCTGCTGGCCGCCGTCGGACCGGCCCTGCTCGTGATCGAGGACCTGCACTGGGCCGATGACGGGACGCGGGACCTGCTCCGTTTCCTGGCCGACCAGCCACCCGGAGGGCTGACGGTGGTGGCGACCTACCGGCGCGAGGACCTGGGCACGCCCGGGCTGCCGCTGGGTCACACCTACCGGCGCCCGCCCGGCACGACGAGCCTGGTGATACCGCTGCGACCGCTGGACGCCCCGGAGGTGAGCAGCCTGGCCTGCGCGCTGCTGAAGCGCCCCGACCTGCCGCCGGCGTTCATCACCCGGCTGCACGAGCGTACGGCGGGCATCCCGTTCGTGGTGGAGGAGGTCGTCCGCTCCCTGCCCGACGCGGAGGGGCCCGACGCGCTGGACCGCGCCGGGGTGCCGCTGCTGCTGCGCGAGGCGATGGCCGAGCAGATGGCCGGCCTGTCCGCCGCGGCGGTGAGCGCCGTGCAGGCGGCGGCGGTGCTGCGGCTCCCCATGGGCGAGCGACTGATCGCGGCGGTCGGCGGGGACCCCGCCGGGCTGGGTCAGGCGCTGCGCGCCGGCGTGCTCCACGAGCATCCCGGCGGCCGCTACGGCTTCCGCCACGCCCTGGCCCAGCAGGCCGTGTACGACGCGATCCCGGGTCCGGACCGGCGGCTGGCGCACGAGCGCGCGATGACCGCGCTCGCGGCGGTGGAGCCGCCGCCGCTGGTCCAGCTCGCCTTCCACTCCCGGCGGGCCGGGGACATCGGCGCCTGGCTGCGCCACGGCAGGGCGGCCGCCGACCAGGCGGCCGCCCTCGGGGACACCGCCCTGGCGGTCGAGGTGCTCGACGGCATGCTCGCCGACCCCGATCTGCCCGCGCCGGACCGCGGTCCCCTCGCGCTGGCGCTGAGCCGCCTGGCGGCGACCGGGCTGTCGCACCAGCGGGTGGTGCGGCTGCTGCGCCGCCTGCTGCGGGACGACTTCCTCGCCCGCGAGGTGCGCGGCGAGGCGCGGCTCAACCTCGGCCTGGTGCTGTGCAACCAGGCGGGCGACAGCGCCGCCGGACGTCCTGAGATCATGGCCGCCCTCGCCGAGCTGCACGACCGGCCGACGCTGGCCGCCCGCGGCTGGGCCAGCCTCGCGCTGCCTGGGTGGGGGACCGAGTCGCTGGCGACGCACGAGGAGTGGATGGCCCGCGCCGAGGCGCTCGTCGCGACCGCCGACAACCCGGAGCTGGCCGCCGCGGTCCTGGCCAACCGGGCCTCGTTCGAGATGACGATCGGCTCCCGCGACGCCTTCGCCGTCGCCGCCACGCTGCCGGTCACCGATCCGTCCACGGCGGTCCGCCGGGAGGCCGCCCGCGGCTACTGCAACCTTCACGACTCGGCGACCATGCTGGGCCACTACGCCGCGGCGGAGATGTTCGGCCGGGAGGGCCGGCGGCTGGCCGCGGAGACCGGCGCGCAGTACCCCGCCTATCTCGTCGACGTCTCGACGGTCCACCGGCAGTGGCTGACCGGCCGGTGGGACGGGCTCCGCGACCGGGCTATCACCCTGGCGGAGCTGGCCACGGAGACTCCGCTGATCGCGGTGGACGTCTGGCTGGTGCTGGGACTGCTCGCCCTGGCCACCGGCGAGTGGGAGGAGGCCGCCGGACACCTGCGCGGCGCGGGCATGGACGCGCCGGACGCGCGCTTCCTGCCGGTCGCCGTGGCCGCCGCGGGCGGTCTGGTCGAGCTGCACCTCGCCCGTGGCGCGCTGGAGAGCGCGGTCACCGAGGCCCGGCAGGCGGTCGCCCGGCTACGCCGCAAGGGGGTGTGGGTCTGGGGCGCCTATCTGATCCCGTCCGCCGTCACCGCGCTCGCCCGGGCCGGGCTCGTGAACGAGGGGTCCGAGCTGGTTGCCGAGTTCGCCGACGGGATCGCGGACCGTCTCGCGCCCGCCGCGCACGCCGCCCTCGACCACGCCCGGGGCGCGCTGGCCGCCGGCCGGCGGCCGGCCGACGCCGCCGGCTTCTTCGCCCGTGCCCGGGAGGCGTACGCGGCCCTGCCTCAGCCCTACGCGGCGGCGCGGGCGGGCGAGGGCGAGGCGCGGGCCAGGCTCGCCCTCGGTGACCGCTCCGCCGCCCCGGCCCTCGCCGAGCTGGCGGAGCGGTTCGGCGCGCTCGGCGCCACCCACGACGCCGCGCGCTGCCGGCGCGCGCTGCGTGACATCGGCGTGGAGTCCCCGCTGCGGCGGGGGCGCAAGGGCAACGCCGGCGCGCTGTCACAGCGGGAGAAGGAGGTCGCCCGGCTCGTCGCGCTCGGCCGGACCAACCGGGAGATCGCCGACGTCCTGTTCCTGTCGACGCGCACGGTCGAGACCCACGTCGCCACCGTGCTGCGCAAGCTCGGCCTGCGGTCGCGGACCGAGGTCGCCCCGCCCGTCTGAACGGGTGCGCGCCCGGCCCGTGCTCACCGGCCCGGACGGCCCCGCCCGTCCGGTCTCGGGAGACGACGGACCCCCGGGACCCGACCGCTCGGTCCCGGGGGCGTCTCAGATCCGCTGGCCGGTCACTCAGACGGTGATGCTCCACCAGTCGAGGTGGCCGGTGTCGATGAAGTAGTTGTCGGTGACCTCCAACAGCCACTGTCCGGCTGCCTGCTGGGTGACCGGGACCGTGTAGGTCCGCGTGCCGTACGACGTGCAGGTGGAGCCGCCGCTGGAGTCGAGGAGATACCACTTCCCGCTCGGGCCGCGGAGCCAGATCTCAAGATCCTCGGCGCAGGTGTGGTCGATCGTGACGGTGAGCTTGACGGGCGAGGTCGCCGGCCCGGTCGCGGTGGAGGTGATCGGGCTCTCGACGGTCTCGAGGTCGTCGATGGCGTAGTCGGTGTCGTTGCGGAACGTGCGGCCGGGCGAGGTGCCCTGCACGGTCAGCGTGTACACCGAGGTGTGGGTGGCGGTCTCGCCGGTGCCCGTCACCGTCACCTGGTAGGTGCCGGCGGGCGTCGTGGCCGTGGTGGCGATGGTGAGCGTGGAGGAACCGCCCGAGGTCACCGACGCCGGGTTGAAGCCGGCCGTGGCGCCGCTGGGCAGGCCCGACGCGGACAGGCTGACCGTCTGCGCGGTGCCCGCCGTGGTGGCGGTGGCGACCGTGGAGGTGGCCGCCTGGCCGGCCTGGACCGTCCCCGACGACGGGTTCGTGGAGATCGAGAAGTCGCGGCTCGTGGTGGTGCCCGTCGCGAGCTTCCAGATCGCGTACGCCGAGGCGTCGGCGGCCCGGTCCAGAACGGTGTCGTTGATGTTGCTCGTGGTGTCGCACGACTGGTGGTAGCAGGAGTCGTACGCCCGGCCCGCCGTACCGCCCCACTTGGCGGCCTGGGCCGAGGACTTGGTGGCGCTGGCGCCGGCCGCCACGCCGGAGGTGGCGATCCCCGCGTTGCGGAACGACGCGTCGTCGGACCGGTTGGCGCCCTCGGTGTTCTCCTCCGGCTGGAGGCTCAGGCCGTCGTAGAAGGCCTTGAGGTGCCGGGCCGCCTCGGTGGTGATGTTGTTGATGAAGTAGCCGCCGTTGGTGGAGCCCACCATGTCGTAGTTGTGGTAGACCTTGATCTTGTTACGCTCGGTGGAGCTGAGCGAGTTGACGTAGAAATCCGAACCGTTGAGGCCCTGCTCCTCGTCGGTCCACCAGCCGAACCGCACGTGCTTGGCCATCGTCGGGTTCTTCGCCGCCAGGGTCAGCGCGACCTCCAGCAGCACCGACGAACCCGAGCCGTTGTCGTTGATGCCGGGACCGGCCGAGACGCTGTCCAGATGGGCGCCGGCCATGACGACCTGGTTGGCGTCGCCGCCGGGCCAGTCGGCGATCAGGTTCGGCCCGGCCCCGGAGGTGCAGCCGGAGGTGCAGGGCTGCCGCACCACGGTGTAGCCGGCTGCGGTGAGCTTCTGCTCGACGTAGGACACCGACGCGGTGTAGCCGGCGCCCGTGGACCTGCGGTTGCCGCCGTTGGCGGTGGCGATGCTCTGGAGCTGCTGCAGGTGAGTCTTGACGTTAGCGACGCTGATGTCCGGCGGGTCGGTCGGGTTGGGCCCGGTGCCGACGGTCAGGGTGTAGGCCGCCGTGTGCGTGCCGGAGGTGGCGGAGCCGGTGACCGTGACGGTGTATGTCCCGGCCGGCGTCGACCCGGCGGTGCTGACGGTCATGGTGGAGGAGGCGCCCGAGGTCACCGAGGCCGGGTTGAAACTCACGGTGGCGCCCGCCGGCAGGCCGGAGGCGGTGAGGTTGATCGTCTGCGCGCTGCCCGAGGTGGTCTGCGTGCCGACGGTCGAGGTGGCCTGCTGGCCGGGCTGTACCGAGCCCGCGGCGGGGTTCAGCGACACGGAGAAGTCGTTGCCCGTCGCGGCGCAGGTCGGCTCGCCGGACTGCACCGGCACGCTGATCGCGTTCCAGGCCGCCTTGGTGGCGGCGCACTCGGGGCTGCTCGCGCCGTACAGCTCCACCGCCGCCGTCAGCGACGCCGACCTGGCGTTGGCGTATCTCCAGGTGGAGGTCTTGCGCATCAGCGCGCCCATGAAGATCTTGCCGGCCTTCTGGATGCCGATGCCGGACACCGAGGAGGGACCGCCGGAGCAGATCGGGCTGTTCGGCTTGCCGCCGCCCGGCGAGGAGCCCTCGGCCAGCAGGTAGAACCAGTGGTTGAAGGGGCCGGCCGCGGCGTGCACCTCGGTGTTGGGGATCGAGGAGGACCAGCAGTTGGGGTCGCCCACGCGGGACGGGTCGTACATGTAGCGGATCGGGCCGTCGCCGACGAGGTCCACCTCCTCGCCGACCTCGTAGTCCGGCGGGTCGTTCGGGTTGTTGGCGTAGGCCTCGGTGAGCGCCCCGAAGATGTCGCCGACGGCCTCGTTGATACCGCCGTTCTCGTTGCCGGAGCCGGCGCCGCCGGGCGTGGTCTGGAAGACGGCGTGGCCGAACTCGTGGCCCACCACGTCGATGTTCGTCGCCTGGCGCTGGTTGTCCTGCGAGTGGCCGAAGTTGGTGGTGCTACCGTCCCAGTAGGCGTTGACGTCGGCGAGCCCGACCTTGGCCGGGAAGCCGCCGCCGCTGCCGTTGATGCCGCTGCGACCGAGCCAGTCGCGCAGCATGTCCCATTCCTTCTGAACCGCGTAGAGCGCGTCCACACACGCGGTCTCCAGGTTCGTCCCGGAGCCGTTCCCCCAGGCGTCGTCGGTGCCGGTGTAGGCCGAACCGTTCTGCCCGCCGCAGCGGATGCCGCTGCGGGTCGTGTCGGTCATCGAGTACGAGCTGCCGGAGCCGCTCGTGGCGATGGTGACCTGGCCGTAGTAGTAGCCGTTCCCGGTGCCCGCCCGCACCTCGTCGTAGGTGTCGGCGATCTCACCGGTGCGCGCGTCGACGAACACGTGCTGCTTGCTGGGCTTGCCGTCGGCGATGCCGGAGACCAGGGCCTCCCAGGCGAGGCGTGGCCTGGCGCCCCAGGCCAGGACCACCAGGCGCGGGTCCGCGCTGTCGTCGACCCGGGTCAGCCGGGTCTTCGCCTTGGCACGGGCGGCCTCGGCGGTCACCGTCGGCGAGGTCGGCACGTTCCGGGTGGCGCCGGCGGCCGCCGCGGTGTCGCGGACGTTCCCGGCGGAGTCGGTGATCACGACCGCGTCGCCGCCCACCACGGGGAGCCCCTTGTAGGTGCGCTCGTAGGCGACGGAGTACATGCCGCCGGAGCCCGCGGTCACGGCGGTGCGCCGGTAGGTCTCCTCCGGGCCCTTGCCCAGGTCGTCCAGGCCGCTCGCCACGGCCTGGTCGGCGGCGGCCAGGGCGAGCTGGGGCGGGTCGGCGAGGGAGCGGAGGTGGTCGGCCGTCCCGGGGGATGGTTTCGCGGCCGCAGGTGAGGAAGGTGCCACCGCGGCCACGACGGCCAGGCCGACGGCAGCCGCGAGTACAGCTCTGCGTCTCACGCGTGTTCCTTTCGATCGATGTCCCGCGCCGCGGCCGTCCGCGTGAGCGGGCAGCGGCGGCCGTGCCGCCGGGGATCGCCCGGCGGCGGGCACAGCGGGATCGGGGGGTGAAAAGGAAGAAGATGAGCAGCGGAATCCCGCCCGGGTGAGACAGGCGGTCGGCGGGAGTTCCGCCCGGACGGAACAGGTGGCCGGATCGGGAGAGGTCATCCGTTTCCGGGCCGCCGTTCCAGCCGCGACCGACGGTGCCGGCGGTGACACCGTCGCGGACGGCTAGGGCGGGGAGGGGAGGCGGCGCTCCATGACGCTCCTTGTTCTGCGGATCGCTCCGCGGACGCGGTGGGCATTTCCGGGCCGCCGCTCGGTCGGCGTTCGCGCGTCTCCGTCACCTGTGAAGGCCGGAAAGGGGCGTCGATCTCGCGCGATGACCGGGCGGATGTGCGGTGACCTGTGCCGTGACGCTAGATCCGCGATCAGGCGCCGAACATCCGTATGGACATCCGTATGCCTACGGAAAAAGCGGCTCCCGCGCCGATCCGCAGGACGCCGGGGACCGGGAACGCCGGGGCTGATGCTGAGCCTGTTCTCGGGCTGGACATACCGAAGCCAGACAAACGGACAGATAACGCTTTACCGGACGGTCGCGGCCGGGCCGGCGAGACGGACGATCGCGGGGAGGGGGAACAGCAGCAGGTAGAGGTTGGGGATCCACCAGGCCGGGGAGAAGTCCCCGCGCAGGGTCCAGAAGGCGACGGCCATCAGGCCGGAGGCCGCGGTCAGGACCAGGGAGACGAGCATCAGCGGCGGGCCGTTCGGCGCGCCCCTGCGGATGAGGTGGAGACTGGTCAGGCCGGTGGCGCTGGCCAGGACGTCGATCCAGAGGAACGACCAGTTCCAGGAGACCATGATCGGGTCGGCGTAGTCGGCGAAGGCCCACTCCGGCGGGACGAGGCCCAGGCCGGTGACCGAGAAGTAGGCCAGGAAGCCGAGGTCGGTGACCAGCATGAGCGCCTTGGTCACCCCGGAGGGGCTACGGCGCGCCATGGTCGATCATCTCCATCAGGCGGCGGCGGACCTGCTCGTGCAGCCCGGCCTCGGGCTCGGCCAGGCCCAGCAGGCGGGCCGCCCACCAGCCGTCCACGGCGAGGCGGACCAGGGTGGCGACCGCGGGGTCGACCCCGTCGTCGGTGAGGCGGCGCTGCCAGGTGGCGTAGCGCTCCCGCAGGGGCGCGAGACCGCCGGGGTCGACGAGGACGCCCGCCAGCAGGGCGGCGGTGACCCGGTCGACCGGGGCCCGGCCACCGGCCGGACGCTCGGGGACGGCTTCGGGGACGGTCGCGGCGACATAGGCGCGCAGGAAGTCACCCGGCCGCGGGCCGGCGTCGGCGAGGGCCGCGGCGAAGGCGCCGACCAGGCGCTCGATCATCGCGGCGACCAGGGCCTGCTTGGTGGGGAAGTGATAGAACAGCCCGCCCTTGGAGACCCCCGCACGCCGGGCCACGGCCTCCAGGGTCAGGGACTCGGCCCCTTCGGTGAGCAGCACCTCGGCGGCGGCGTCGAGCAGGCGATCTTTTGAGCTCGATCTCGGCACAGCCGAAACTATACCGGCCGACCGGTACAGTTTCAACGAAGGACAGCGGAAGCCCTACGCTCTCGTCATGCTGAACACCCGCTATGCGCGCGCTGGAATGGTTTGCACCGTTGATCACCTCGCCTCCAGCGCGGGCGTGGCCATGCTGGAGCGGGGAGGTTCGGCGGCCGACGCGGCGATCGCGGCCAACGCCGTGCTGGCGGTGACCGCACCGCACATGTGCGGGCTGGGCGGCGACCTGTTCGCGCTCGTCCACGACGGCTCCGGCACGCCCGCGGCGCTCAACGCCTCCGGGCGGGCGGGATCGGGCGCCGACCCCGAGCGGCTGCGCGCCGAGGGGCACGACCGCATGCCGCACCGGCACGACGTCCGCTCGGCCCCGGTGCCGGGGTGCGCGGACGGCTGGCTGGCCCTGCACGGGCGGTACGGCAGGCTGCCGGCGGCGGAGGTGCTGGCACCGGCGATCAGGCACGCCCGCGACGGGTTCCCGGTCTCACCGCTGATGGTCCCCGCGTTGGAGACGGTCGGCCCGCTGTGCGAGGACTTCGCCCCGGCCCGGCGGGCCGGCGACCTGATCCGGCGGCCCGGGGTGGCGCGGGCGCTGGAGGCACTGGCCGACGGCCGGGACGGGTTCTACCTCGGCGAGTTCGGCGAGGGACTGCTCGCGGTCGGCGGCGGCGAATACACCGAGGACGACCTGGCCAAGGACGGCGCGCAGTGGGTGGACCCGCTGCGGGCGCGGGCCTTCGGGCACGACGTGTGGACCATGCCGCCCAACTCGCAGGGATACCTGCTGCTGCTGGCCCTCGGCATCGCCGAGGGGCTCGACCTGCCCGCCGACCCGGCCGACCCCCTCTGGGCGCACCTGCTGGTGGAGGCCACGCGGCTGGCCGGGCACGACCGGCTGGAGGTGCTGTTCGACGGCGCCTCCGTCGACGGGGCGCTGGGTTCGGCCGCCGTGCGCCGCGCCCTGGTCGACCCGGCCGGACGGGCCGCGGTGCGCGATCTCACCGCGCCGGGCGACACCACCTACCTGTGCGCGGTGGACGGCGACGGCATGGGCGTCTCGCTGATCCAGTCCAACGCCGCCGGCTTCGGCAGCCTGGTCTTCGAACCTCGTACCGGTATCAACCTGCACAACCGGGGCATCGGGTTCTCGCTGGTCCCGGGCCATCCCGCCGAGTACGGCCCCGGCCGCCGCCCCCCGCACACCCTGGTCCCCGCCCTGGTCACCCGGCCCGACGGGTCGCTCCGCTCGGTGGTGGGCACCATGGGCGGCGACGCCCAGCCGCAGATCCTGCTCCAGGTCCTGACCCGCCTGCTCGTCCACGGCCGGACAGCCGGCGAGGCGGTCGGCGCCCCCCGCTGGCGGCTGGCCTCCGGCGGCACCGGCTTCGACACCTGGCACGCCCCCGACCAGGCCGTGGTCGAGGTGGAGGAGGGCGGCCCGTGGGGCGAGGGCCTGCGCGAGCGGGGACACCCCGTCGCCGCCGCGCCGTACGGTTCCGCCTTCGGCCACGCGCACCTGATCGACGTGCTGCCCTCGGGCGTCCTGGCCGGGGCCGCCGACCCGCGCTCGGTCATCGGGGCCGCGGCGGGGCTCTGACCGGGCGGGGCTCTGACCGGGGGTTTCCGGCGACAGAACGGGTAGGGCGGCGATATGAGTGAAATGCCCCCAGACCGTGAGGGTCTGAGCGACGAGCAGGCGGTCGAGGTCGAGGAGTGGACCGACGACCTCGGCGTCAACCACGAGATCCGCGAGGACGACCCCGAGCACCGGGACACCCTTGACGAACGCCTCCGGCGCGAGGCCCCGGACCGCGAGCGACCCCCGCGCGAGGACAACCGCCTGGTGGCGCCGGACGAGGGCGTCGGCCCGGACGAGACGTCCGAGGCCTACGCCCGGGACGTCGGCCCCGACGACGGCGACCTGTCGGCCGAGGAGCGCGCCGTCCACATCGACCCCGAAACCTGACCCGGGGCCACGGCCGCCGGCCAGGTCACCGGAGGCGTCCTCAGCCGAGGACGCCGGCGGGGTCGCGGGCGCCCGGGACCGGCGCCCCCCCGCCGGGCAGCCGTCCACCGGCGGCCCGGGACCACAACCGGCCGGCCGGCGGTCCCGACGGCCAGAGCGGTCCCGGCGGTCAGCCGGCAGGCGTGGCGGTCAGCGCCGCGACGAGGGCGGGGAAGTCGTCGACGACGAAGTCCGCGTCCCCCGCCTCGGGGCGGGCGGCGTGCAGGTGGCCCCAGGGGCCGCGGCGGATCAGGGCGGTCCGCATCCCGGCCGCGCGGGCGGGGCGGACGTCGTTGTCGATCCGGTCGCCCACGTAGAGGATCTCGCCGGGCTCCCGCCCCGACACCGCGACCACCTCGGCGAAGAAACCGGGGTCGGGCTTGGAGACGCCCCAGCCGTCGGAGGTGTGGATCGCGTCGACGGGCAGGTCCATCGCGGCCAGCGCGTCGTAGGCCTGCGGCGGCTGGTTGCCCGCGATGATCAGCTCGTAGCCGAGGTCGCGGAGCGCGGCCAGGCCGGGCCGTACGTCCGGGTAGAGGTCGTCGGCGTCGAAGTTCACCCGGAGCCCGTCGGGGTCGTCCCGCTTCCACGCCTCCTGCTCGGCCTCGACGTCGAATCCGGGCCTGAACAGCCCGAAGGCGTCGGTGAGCGGCCGGTCGAGCGCGGCCATGCCGCCCAGCACGCCCAGCATCGTGAACCGGGGGACGCCGAGCCGGTCGGCCCAGCGCGACCAGATCCGCGTCTCGTCGATCAGCGTCTCCCCCACGTCGAACACCAACGCCCGCACCACGATGCTCCCCCTTCGCTCGACCCACCGATCCTATTGGCGTACGGCGGCGCCCCCCGCGGCGGGCGGAGCCGAGGCGTCCCATAGCCACCGCGCATACCTCACGTTCTTCGAGGATCTCCATGGAATACTTAGAGTGTTTGTTCGGACACGAAGGGACACAGGTCGATGGTGATGACAGCGCCCGGACGCCCCGCTCAGCACACCGCCCCGGAAGACCCACAACTGCCTCGCACACCGAGGGAGCTCTTCGAGTCCCTTCCTTCCACCCTCTGCCTCCGGGCCGAGATCATCGACGGGAACCTTCTCTTGAGCCCTTCCGGGACCCCCCAGCACGCCCGTATCGCCAGACGCCTCAGCCGAGCCCTGATTCCCGTGGAAGACGAGAACGGTTGGGAGAGCTTCACCGGCGACGTCGACGTCTGCATCGAGGGACCACGTGACACGGTGATCTCCGACTACTGCCTGGCCCCCGTGAACGCCCCGCTCTGGGGTGATCGGGAGATCCTCTCCTCAGGTTTGATCATGGTCGCCGAGGTCGTCTCACCCGGGAGCATGGAGATCGACCGCGCCACCAAGCCCAGGATCTACGCCGGTTGCGGCATCCCCATCACGCTGATCCCCGCCCCCGTGGCCTCCCCGCCGACGGTCACCGTTCTCAGCGACCCCGAAGAAGGCGTCTACCGGAGCATGAGCCAGGTCCAGACAGGCAAGCCGATCCGGATCCCCGCCCCCGTCGACTTCGAGCTGGACACCTCGATCTTCCTGTAGTCCGCGCTTCCCCGACCGGACCCGTCGACGGCGTGCCTCCAGGGCCGTGACGGGTCCGCTCACGGGTGGCACGGCGCAGCCGCCGGACCCCCCGGACGTCCTCCCCCGGAGGAACCGGCGCCGGCGGTCAGCCGACGAGCTGCTCCATGGCCTTGCGGACCCGCTTGTCGGAGATCGAGTAAGGGGTGCCGAGGGTCTGGGCGAAGTAGCTGACCCTGAGCTCCTGGATCATCCAGCTGATCCGGCGGACGTCGTCGTCGGAACGGCGGGCGGGGGGAAGCTTGTCGACCAGGTCGTGATAGTCGTCCTCAAGATCGTGGATCTTGTGCATCCGCTCCTCGTCACGGAGCCGGTCGTCGGGCAGCTTCTCCAGCCGCCGCTGGGCCGCCTTGAGATAGCGGAGCAGATCCGGCAGGCGCTTGTGGCCGGTGGCTGTGACGAAGCCCGGATAGACCAGTCCGGCCACCTGGTCGCGGATGTCCTCGATCGCGGGAGTCGAGCGGGCCTCGGGCAGCATGGTGGTGACCGAGTGCCAGACCCTGAGGATGCTCTCCACCCTGGCGACCACCTCGGCGGTGGTGTCGAACAGCTCGGCACGGACCTTGTCGTGCAGGGCGGTGAAGGCGGGCCCGTCCCAGACCGGCCCACCATACTCACCCATCAGCTCGTCGGCGGCGCAGGCGATGCAGTCGTCGAACAGGGCGGTGGCGCCGGGGTGCGGGCTCCGGCTGAGGGCGAGCTTGGCCTGGTTGTCCAGGCGGCCCAGCACCCATTTGGCCGGGGAGGGGGTGTTGAGCAGCAGCAGCCTGCGGGTGCCCTCCCACATGGCGCGGCGCTGCTCGGCCTCGGTCTCGAACATCCGCACGGCCACCGTGGCGCCCTCGTCGGCCAACGCCGGGTAGGCCTTCATCCGGCGCTGCTCGAAGGTCTTGGGCAGCTCCCCCAGGTCCCACGTGGTCAGTCCGGACTTCTCCAGGCCGTCGGCGGCCCTTGAGAGGGTCTGGCGGAGCTTGGGCGCCAGCCGCCGTTTGAGCTCAGCCAGGTCCTTGCTCTCGGCCAGCTTGTGCTTGCGGCCGTCGATCACCCTGAAGGTGATCTTCAGGTGGTCGGGGACCAGGTCGAGCTGCCACGCCTCACGCGGCACCTGGATGCCGGTCAGGTCGAGCAGCTCCCGCTCCAGCACCGCCAGCAGCGGCTCCTGGGTGGGTCTGGCCCGCTGGAGCACCTGCCTGGCGTAGTTGGGGGCGGGCACGAAGTTGCGCCGGACGTTCTTCGGCAGGGCCCGGATCAGCGCGGTGAGGAGCTCCTCGCGCAGGCCGGGGATCTGCCAGTCGAAGCCCTCGACGTTCACCTGGTTGAGCAGGGCCAGCGGGATGTGCGCGGTGACGCCGTCGGCGTCGGTGCCCGGCTCGAACTGGTAGGTCAGCGGGAAGCGCAGGCCGCCCTGCCGCCAGACGTCGGGGTAGTCGCGCTGGCTGACGTCACCCGCCGCCTCGCTGATCAGCATCGACTTCTCGAAGCTGAGCAGGTCGGGCTGGGCCGTCCGGGTCTTCTTCCACCAGGAGTCGAAGTGGCGCCCGGAGACGACGTCGGCCGGGACGCGCTGGTCGTAGAAGTCGAACAGCGTCTCGTCGTCGACCAGGATGTCGCGGCGGCGGGCCCGCTCCTCAAGCTCCTCGACCTCTTCGAGGAGCCTGCGGTTGTCCTTGAAGAACGCGTGGTGGGTCTCCCAGTCGCCCTCGACCAGGGCGTGCCGGATGAACAGCTCGCGGCTCAGCTCCGGGTCGATGCGGCCATAGTTGATCTTCCGCTGCACCACGATCGGCACGCCGTACAGCGTGACCTTCTCGTAGGCCATCACCGCGCCCTGGTTCTTCTCCCAGTGCGGCTCGGAGTAGGTGCGTTTGATCAGGTGCTGGGCGAGCGGCTCGACCCACTCGGGCTCGATCTTGGCGTTGACCCGGGCCCAGAGCCGGGAGGTCTCCACCAGCTCGGCGGACATGACCCACAGCGGCTGCTTCTTGGCCAGCGCGGAGCCGGGGAAGATCGCGAAGCGGGCGTTGCGGGCGCCGATGTATTCGGTGACGGGGCGGCGGGGACCGTCGTTCGTCGTCTTCTTGTCGATGTCCTTGACGCCGACGTGGGACAGCAGGCCCGACAGCAGCGAGAGGTGGATCTTCTGCTCGTCGCCGGGGGTGCTGTTCAGTGTGACGCCGAGCGACTTCGACATCTGGCGGAGCTGGCTGTAGACGTCCTGCCACTCGCGCACGCGCAGGTAGTTGAGGAACTCGGCCTTGCACAGGCGGCGGAAGGCGCTGGAGGACAGCTCCTTCTGCTGCTCCTGGAGGTATTCCCACAGGTTCAGGTAGGAGACGAAGTCCGACTCCTTGTCGGCGAAGCGGCGGTGCTTGTCATCGGCGGCCTGCTGCTTGTCGGCCGGGCGCTCGCGCGGGTCCTGGATGGACAGCGCCGCGGCGATGACCATGACCTCGCGGACGCACCCGTTGTGGTCGGCCTCCAGCACCATGCGGGCCAGGCGGGGGTCGACCGGCAGGCCGGCCAGCTTGCGGCCGAGCGGGGTCATCTGCTTGGCCTGGTCGAAGGCGCCCAGCTCCTGGAGCAGGTCGTAGCCGTCCTTGACCTGGCGCTGGTCCGGCGGCTCGACGAACGGGAAGGCCCCGATGTCGCCCAGGCCGATGGAGGTCATCTGCAGGATGACCGAGGCGAGGTTGGTGCGCAGGATCTCCGGGTCGGTGAACTCCGGCCGGGTGAGGAAGTCGTCCTCCTCGTACAGCCGGATGCAGACGCCCTCGGAGACACGGCCGCAGCGGCCCTTGCGCTGGTTGGCCGAGGCCTGGGAGATCGCCTCGATCGGCAGGCGCTGGACCTTGGTCCGGTGGCTGTAGCGGGAGATGCGGGCGAATCCGGGGTCGACCACGTATTTGATGCCGGGCACGGTCAGCGAGGTCTCGGCGACGTTGGTGGCCAGCACGACCCGGCGGCCGGTGTGCCGCTGGAAGACCTTGTGCTGCTCGGCCGCCGACAGCCGGGCGTACAGCGGGAGGATCTCGGCGTCCTTGCGTTTGGACAGCGCGTCGGCGGTGTCGCGGATCTCGCGCTCGCCGCTGAGGAAGACCAGGATGTCGCCCGGCCCCTCGGCGCACAGCTCGTCCACGGCGTTGCTGATCGCCTGGATCTGGTCGTCGTCCTCGGCGACCGGCCGGTATCGGACCTCCACCGGGTAGGTCCGGCCGGAGACCTCGACGATCGGGGCGTCGCCGAAGTGCTTGGAGAAACGCTCCGGGTCGATGGTGGCCGAGGTGATGACGACCTTGAGGTCCGGCCGTTTCGGCAGGAGCTGCTTGAGGTAACCGAGGATGAAGTCGATGTTGAGGCTGCGCTCGTGCGCCTCGTCGATGATCAGCGTGTCGTACTGGGCGAGGTCGCGGTCGGTCTGCAACTCGGCCAGGAGGATGCCGTCGGTCATCACCTTGACGAGCGTGCCGTCACTCACCTGGTCGGTGAAGCGCACCTTGTAGCCCACGGCGTCGCCGAGCCGGGTGTCCAGCTCCTCGGCGACGCGCTCGGCCACGGTGCGGGCGGCGATCCGGCGGGGCTGGGTGTGCCCGATCAGGCCCCGGACGCCCCGGCCCAGCTCCAGGCAGATCTTCGGCAGCTGGGTCGTCTTGCCGGAGCCGGTCTCACCGGCGACGATCACGACCTGGTGGTCGCGGATCGCCTCCAGGATGTCGTCCTTGCGCTGGCTGACCGGCAGCGCCTCCGGGTAGGTGACCACCGGCACCCCGGCCCGGCGGTCGGCCACCCTGCGCTCGGCCTTCTCGATGTCGGCGGCGATCTCCGCGGCGATCTTCTGCTGCGTGGCACGGTTTCTGACCTTGCGCGCGCCGTCGAGCCGGCGCCGGAGCCGCCGCTGGTCACGCAGCGTGAGCTCGGGCAGGCGCGTGTGGAGGTCGGCGAGTGGAGATGTCAACGGAGGCGTTCCCATACTGCTTCCAGAGTACTTTCAGCCCGCAAGTCAGGAGCCAACCGCCCATCGTGCCCGAGCCTCCGCCCGACCGCATCCCAATATTCGCCCACGCCCGCCCGGCCGGCGCGGGATCCCGCGGGAGACGGGTGCGGGACGCCGCGGAGACGGGTACGGCCCCGCCGCTCCCTCACGGGGAGTGGCGGGGCCGCGCGGCGCCGGTCACGGGACCACCGGGCGCCCCCGCCGGAGCGGGGGCGCGTCGGGGTCACGGGAGGGCGGGGTAGGCGTTCCTCAGCAGCTCACGGAACTGCGCCGAGAACCACTGGCCGGAGATCGGGGCGTCGGCCAGCGCACCGGTCAGGTTGTTGCCGTTGCGCTCGTTGCCGGTGTAGGTCGGGTCGCACATCCGGTCGAAGCCCTTGCCCTCGTCGTTGGGGATGAGCTTGCTGGAGCCGTCGGACTCGCCCGGCGGCTTGATCCAGACGTAGGCGTCCAGACCGGCGGCGGGGCTGGCCTGCGGGCGCTCACCGAGGCCGGCGCCGCTCTGGTTGCACCAGTTGCCGGCGTGGATCCGGCGGTCCACCCGCGACTGGTCGACGAAGGTGTTGAGGTCGGTGGAGGTGCTGGGAGCGGCCGGGCGGGCGGTGCCGCCCCACCCGTTGCGGGAGGTGTCGATCAGCATGCCGAGGCCCGGCTTGAAGCCCTTCTGGACCAGCAGGTTCCGGAACGCCTGGGCGTAGGACAGCTCGTCGACGTAGAAGTTCCAGTCGACCCACCGCGACTGGCGGATCGTCTGGCCGCCGACGGTGGTGTTGATGGTGAAGTGCGGCTCCCGCAGCGCCGAGTAGTTGGCGGTGTTGGTGATGAAGCCGTCGACGCTGTCGAAGCCGGCCGTGGTGCCGGAGACGGTGCTCGCGAACAGGTCGGCCGAGGGACCGAAGTTGGAGTCCCAGCCCAGCCAGCCGTGATGGCCGGCGTCGATGTAGGTGTAGACGTTCTTGATCGCGTGCAGCTTGTTCAGGGCGTAGCGGACGCCGTCGACGTAGGCGCCGGTCGACTTGGCCTCCGCGCACTTGGGCACGTTGAGGTTGGTGATCAGGTTGGGCAGCGAGTCGATCTCGATGATCGTCGAGATCCGGAGCGCGGAGTACTTCGCCTCGCCCATGATCGCCGCGATCGGGTCGATGTACTCGGCCTTGTAGCGGTTCAGGCCGTTCTGGGCGATGAGCAGCTCACCGTTGGAGGCCAGCGCCGAGCAGTCGCGGTTGGGCAGGTTGTAGATGACGAACTGGATCGTCAGCGGCTTGCTGCCGTTGGCCGCGTCCTGCTTGAGGGCCTCCTCCAGGTGGGCACGGAGGCCCTTGGCGGAGGCGCTGCCCTCGATGGCGGCGATGCGGTCCAGCCAGACGCCGGTCGAGATGTCGGCCACCGCGGCGCCGCCCGGCTCGGCGGCGGCCTTGGCCGACCAGTCGGGGTTGACGTAGCCGGTGGCCCCGGCGTACGGGTTCTCCACGTGCTCGCCGGGCTGCGTGACGACGTCGTCGTCGGACTCGGTCGCGGTGACGGAGACGCCGGTGTGCCCGGTGGCGGCGGCCGCGATGGTGGCGGTGCCGTCGGTCTGGTCGGCGTCCTGGGCGGCCGAGACGGTCACGTTCTGCGCCGTGTTCCAGTTGGCGGAGGTGAAGGTGAGCGTGGAGGGCGCGATGGTCAGATCGGCGTCGCCGGACTTGGTCAGGTTGACCGTGACGTTGCCGGCGGGCGCCTTGCTGAGCCGGAAGCCGACGGTCTTGGAGCCGCCCTCGGGGACGCCGACCGAGGTCGCGGAGGCGACGATCGACGCGGTGCCCCCGTCGGAGCCCACGGTGAAGGGGACCTCGGCGCTCTCCTTGGACAGGACCGGGGTGCCGTTGTCGTAGGCCCTCGCCTTGGCGGTGTGGCTGCCCGCCGCCACGCCCGTCGCGGAGTAGCTGTAGGGGGCGGAGGTGTCGGTGTTGACCAGGGCGCCGTCGACGTAGAACTCGACCTTGCCGACCGCGCCGTCGTCGCTCGCCGTCGCGGCGAGCGGTACGGCGGAGCCCGCCGGGATGGAGGCGCCGCTCGCCGGGCTGGTCAGGCTGACCGTCGGGGCCTGGTTCACCGGCGGCTGCCCGCCGCAGGTGACGCCGTTGACCGTGAAGGAGGTGGGCTTGGGGTTGCTCCCGCTCCACGACCCGTTGAAGCCGATGCTGGTCGACGCGCCGGTGGCGAGGTTGCCGTTCCAGTCCAGGTTCTTGGCGGTGACCTGGTTGCCGCTCTGGCTCCAGGTCGCCGACCAGCCCTGCTGGAGCTGCTGGGTGCCGGGGAAGGCGAAGCCGAGGGTCCAGCCGGTGAGCGCGTCACCGAGGTTCTTGATGCTCACGTTGGCGGTGAAACCGCCCTGCCATTCGTTGGTGCTGTAGGCGACGTCGCACGAGACTGCGGCGTGCGCCGTGCCGGCCTGCCCGGCGGCGAGACCGGTGGCGGCGACGAGCAGGGCCGCCGTGGTCGCCGCCCGATTGCGCCAGGCTCGGCGGCGCGGATGAGCTGTCATTCGTAATCATCTCCAGGACGAGAGTGGGAGCGCTCCCATAGTCCGGATGTTTCACGCGTGTGTACAGCGTGTTGCCCGCCGGGAGGCTCCCGCCGGGCCCGTCCCCGCCCCTGACCTCACCGAACGCCGCCCCAGCCCGATGAAAGTTTCAAAACCGCCCCGCGGCCGGTCCCGCGCCGCGTGGTCACGGCCGCCCCCGCGTCCGACGGCCCCGCCGGTCCCGGCGCCGCCGGAACCTCCCGGCGGTCAGGCGCGGGACAGGTCCGACAGGCGGTACCAGCCCGCGAGACCGCCGTAGACGATCAGGTTGTCGTCGTAGGAGTGCCGCTCGGAGTCATAGGTTCCGCCGCAGGTCACCAGCCTGATCGCCGGACGCCGCGGCGCCCGGTAGACCTTCCCCACCGGGAAGGCGCTCTTGCGGACCCGCTCGACGGCCGACACCCGGAAGACCACCGCGGTCCTGTCCTGGCGGGTCACCACCACCGCGTCCCCCTCGCGCACCCGGGACAGCCCGGCGAACACGGCGGGCCCGGTCCTGGTGTCGAGATGGCCGACGACGACCGCGGAGCCCGGTGCACCGGGCGTCGGCCCCAGCCGGTCCCAGCCGACGAGGTCGGCCCGCCACAGGGGCGGCGGCTCCAGGGTGCCGTCGGCTCCGGAGTCGATCGGGGCGACAGGGGCGTTCACCTTCGCCCGCGGCACCACGAGCGCCACCGGATCCGACTCGCCCGGAAGCCCCGGCAGCGTCTGGGGCCATCCGTTCCTCCCCGCTCCGGCGTGCGCGGCGGCGGCGCCCGGCCGCGGCACCGCGGGGGCGGTCACCGGCAGGGCGCGGACCAGCGCGGGGTCCGCCTCCTCACCCGTCCTGGGCAGGCAGCCCGCGAGCAGGAGGACGGCGACGGCCGCCGAGGCCGTCACCGCCCGGAGATCAGCCACGCCCCGCCGCCCGGCGTCTCCTCGCCAGGATCAGTCCCCCGGCCCCGGCGAGTACGGCGGCCGCCCCGGCCCCCCAGCCGAGTGCGGAGTCCGCTGTCGTCTCCCGGGCGGCCACCGCCCCGTGCGTCGTCCTCCTGGCGAGCGCGAGGCCGCCGCCCCCGGTGTCCGGGCCGAAGCCGTCGACCACGTAGAGCTCCCCGTAGACGGTGTCGCCGGTGCCCTCGCAGTCCACCTCCACGGCGTAGGCGCCTCTGGGCGCGTCGTAGTCCACCTGCGCCCAGCCGACCGCCGGCGGGCCGCCGCCGGAACCGTCCCCGAACCCGTCCCCGAACCCCTCGTCATCCTGGAAGCCCCGGTCGCCGAACCTCACCTCGTCCTGGAAGGCCGCCGAGTGGGCGAAGACGGGTCCGCCGCATCCCGGCACCGCGATCTCGATGTCCTGCCCCGGCCGCACCCGGTACGGCGAGAGCCGCACCTCCCGGTCGTCTCCCGTCGCCGCGGCCGGCCACGCCACCCCCGCGGCCAGGACGGCCACCGCCCCGGCCGCCCCGGCCCAGCGGGCGAGAACCCCCGTCGACTGCATCACGCTCTCCACCCCCGGCAGATCTCGATCTTGCTGACGTAGCGCTACCTACCCAGGTCGGAGAGCGTGTCCGGCAAAAGAAGATCAAAATCTGGACGGCCTTCCCGGCTGCGCCGGAGGGGCCCTACGTCGCCGCGGCGGCCATGGCGGCACCCACGATCCCGGCCTCGTTCTGCAGGGTGGCCGGCACGACCGGGGTGTGCACCTCCACCTTGGGCAGGAACTTCTCCGACTTCTTGCTGACCCCGCCGCCGATGATGATCAGTGACGGGGAGAACAGCGCCTCGACGTGCTGCAGATACTCCTCGACCCGCCCGGCCCACTGGTTCCAGCTCAGGTCGTGCTCCTCGCGCGCGTGGTCGGAGGCCCGCTTCTCGGCGTCCTTGCCCCTGATCTCCAGGTGCCCCAGCTCGGTGTTGGGCACCAGATGCCCGTCGACGAACAGGGCGCTGCCGATCCCGGTGCCGAAGGTCAGCATCAGCACCACCCCGCCCTTGTCCCGGCCGGCGCCGACCGCCATCTCGGCCGTGCCCGCCGCGTCGGCGTCGTTGAGCACCGTCACGGGCAGGCCCGTCGCCTTGGCGAACAGCGCCTGCGCGTCCTCGCCGATCCACGACTGGTCCACGTTCGCGGCCGACCTCGTGACCCCGTCGGTCACGACTCCCGGAAAGGTCACCCCGACCGGCCCTTTCCAGGAGAAGTGCTCGGCGATCTGCCCGACCACCGCGGCGACCGCCTTGGGAGTGGCGGGGACGGGGGTCGGGATCCGCAGGCGATCCTGCGTCAACCCGCCTCTGGCGATGTCCACCGGCGCACCCTTGATCCCCGATCCGCCGATGTCGATTCCCAGCGCTTCCATGACATCCACCTCCTGTTCCGGGCTCCTTCCCCAGGACAGGGCGCTGATGCTCCCGCGCGGGTGCGGCGGCCGTCAGCCGCCGAGGCGGACGAGCATCTTGCCGACGTTGGCACCGCGCAGCACGCCCAGGAAGGCGGCGGGCGCCTGGTCGATGCCCTCGATCACGGTCTCTTCGGCCCGCAGCGTGCCGTCGGCGAGCCAGCCGGTGGCCCGTTCGACGTATTCGGGGAAGAGCGGGAAGTAGGAGTTGATCAGCAGGCCCCGCATGGTGAGCTCCTTGTAGGCCGCCTGGAAGAGGTTCACCGGCCCGGGGAGCGGCTCGGTGGCGTTGTAGCCGCTGACCGCGCCGACCAGGGCGATCCGGCCCCCGGGCCGCGCCGCGGCGATGGCGGCCTCCAGATGGTCGCCGCCGACGTTGTCGAGATAGACGTCGATGCCCTCGGGGGCGGCCTGGGCGAGCTGGGCGGCGAGCGAACCGGCCCGGTGGTCGATCGCGGCGTCGAAGCCGAAGTCCTCCACCAGTTTCCTGGCCTTGTGCGGCCCACCGGCCGAGCCGATCACCTTGGCGGCGCCGAGCGTGCGGGCGAGCTGCCCGGCGACGCTGCCGACCGCGCCGGCCGCGGCGGAGACGAAGACCACGTCGCCCTGCCGTACGGGGGCCACCCGGGTGAGGGCGGCGTAGGCGGTCAGGCCCGTCGTGCCCAGCACGCCCAGGTATGCCTGGGCGGGGACGGCCGCGGTGTCGACGACGGTCGCGGCGGAGGCGTCCAGGACGGCGTACTCGCGCCAGCCCAGGAAGTGCGAGACCGTCGCGCCGGCCGGAACGGCCTCGGACCGGGAGGCGACGACCTCGCCGACGGCGCTGCCCTCCAGCACGGCGCCGAGCTGGAACGGCGGAATGTAGGACTCGGCGTCGTCCATCCGGCCCCGCATGTACGGGTCGACGGACATCCAGGTGTTGCGGACCAGGATCTGGCCCTCGCCGGGCTGCGGCACCTCGGCCTGGACCAGTTCGAAGTCCTCCAGGCTCGGCTCACCGACCGGACGGGAGGCGAGCCGGATCTCCCGGCCGATGATCGTCTTGTCAGACGTGACGGTGGTGATGGTGGAGGACATGGCGATCGCCGCTTTCCGTCAGATGTGCGTCGGATGTGAGTCGGGTGTGAAAGGCCGTACTGATCCACCGGCGCTCCGTGAGAACCGGTCCGCGGGTGCCGTGGAGGGCGTGCGCCCACCGGCCGGACGCACTCCTGCGGAGCGCGGCCCGTCCTCGACCCCGTCAGGCTCAACTGTGCCGACGGGCACGCACGATCCGCTGGGGGTCCGCTGGGGCCTGCTGGGAGCCGGTCGGGAGCCGACGCACAGCCGGGCACGGGCCGGCAGGTGCACGCCGACCGGCCCGTCGGCGACCCGTGGGGCGGGGCGGCCATCGGGAAACCCCGCTACCACGCCGTAGACCGAGGTCTCCCAGCTCTGCGCCGGGTTCCGGAGCGCCGAGCGGCGGCTACGCGGCTCGCTCGACGGGGACCGTCTGCTGGCGGCGGACCACGATGTGCCGTTTCCCACGGCCAGGGTTCCCACGGCGCGGGGTCCTACAGCGCGGGGTCCTACAGCGCGGGGCTCTACGGCGTGAGCCTCTACGGCCTGCCGTTTCCCATGGCCAGGATTCCTACGGTGTGGCGCTGATCCTGACCGGGCTCGGCTTCATCGCCGGGCAGCGCGGCGATGCCGGGCAGGCCGCGCTCTCCGTTGTGGGGATCTGGCCGCATTGAGCGGGCCTGGCCGCGGCACGTGAGATCGGCGGCCCTGGGCGATCGCCTCGCCCTCTGAGGGCCCGGCCGGCGCACAGGCGATCGCGGGACACCACGGCCACGTGTTTACGACAGATATCCGTAACACCGGTATGCATACCCGCAAGACGGCGACCGGAGCCCGTGGGATCACCCACGGGCGGGCGGCGTGCGGCCCGGACGCACCGGGCCTCGGCTCAACGCTTGACCGGCCCCGTGGAGGCCCTGACCACCAGCTCGGGCTCGAAGAGCAGCTCGTCGGCCGGGACCAGGGCCTTGTCGATCTGGGCGGCGAGGAGGTCGACGACCGCGCGGCCCATCGCGTCGATCGGCTGGCGCAGCGTGGTCAGCGGCGGGTCGGTGCAGTTCATCAGGGCGGAGTCGTCGTAGCCGATCACCGAGATGTCGTCGGGGACCGACAGCCCCGCCCGGCGCGCCGCCCGGATGGCGCCCAGCGCCATGACGTCGCTGGCGCAGATGACGCCGGTCACGCCCCGCCGGATCAGCCGGGTCGCCGCCGCGTGCCCGCCCTCGAGGGAGAACATGGTGTGCTCGACGGCCTCCGGGGGCAGACCGGCCGCCGCCAGCTTGCGCCGCGAGGGGACGTGGTCCGGCGGCCCGAGCACCATGCCGATCCGCTCGTGCCCGAGCGAGCGCAGGTGGCCGAGCGCCATCTCGGCGGCCGCCACGTCGTCACAGGAGACCTGGGGGAAGGCGAGATGCTCGACCGCGGCGTTGACCAACACCGTCGGCAACCTGCGCTCCAGCAGCAGCTCGTAGTGGCTGTGGGAGGCGTCGGCCTGGGCGAACAGCCCGCCGGCGAACACCACGCCGGACACCTGCTGCTGCAGGAGCAGGTCGACGTACTCCGCCTCGGAGACCCCGCCCAGCGTCCTGGTGCACAGCACCGAGGTGAAGCCCTGCTGGGCCAGCGCTCCCCCGACCACCTCGGCGAACGCCGGGAAGATCGGGTTCTGCAGCTCCGGCAGGACGAGCCCCACCAGCCTCGCCCGGTCACCGCGCAGCTGCGTCGGCCGCTCGTAGCCGAGCACGTCGAGTGCCGTGAGCACGGCCTCCCGCGTCGCCTCCGACACTCCGGGTTTCCCGTTGAGCACGCGACTCACCGTCGCCTCGCTCATGCCGACCTTCTTGGCCACCTCTGCAAGCCGTCGCGTCATGGCGAAACCATACGGCATTAAGCGCAAATATTTGCGGTTACTTGCGAAAATTATCGCATATTTCTCTGGGTCTCTCGCCCCCGCGCGGCCTGCCGCGGCACCTGTCTAGAGCTCCGCGATCCGGCCGGCGTCGAGGTGGATGTGGCGGGTGGTGTGCACGGCCTCCAGCATCCGCCGGTCGTGGGTGACCAGCAGGAGGGTGCCGGGGTAGGAGGCGAGCGCGGACTCCAGTTGCTCGATGGCGGCCAGGTCCAGGTGGTTGGTCGGCTCGTCGAGGACGAGGAGGTTCACCCCCCGGGCCTGGAGCAGCGCGAGGGCGGCCCGGGTCCGCTCCCCGGGGGAGAGCGTGGCGGCCGGGCGCAGCACGTGCGCCGCGCGCAGCCCGAACTTGGCCAGCAGCGTGCGCACGTCGGCGGGGGGCATGTCCGGCGCGGCCGCGCCGAAGGCGTCCAGCAGCGACTCGCCGCCGAGGAACAGCCCGCGGGCCTGGTCCACCTCACCGACGACCACGCCGGGGCCGAGGGAGGCGTTCCCCTCCTCCAGCGGGATGCGGTCCAGCAGCGCGGCCAGGAGCGTGGACTTGCCCGAGCCGTTGGCGCCGGTGACCGCCACCCGCTCGGCCCAGCCGATCTGCAGGTCGACCGGGCCGAGGGTGAAGGCGCCGCGCCGGACCACGGCGCCGCGCAGCGTCGCGACGACCGCCCCGGCCCGGGGGGCCACGGCGATCTCCATCCGGAGCTCCCACTCCTTGCGGGGCTCCTCGACCTCCTCCAGCCGCTCGATCATCCGCTCGGTCTGGCGGGCCTTGGCGGCCTGCTTCTCGGTCGTCTCCGTCCGGAAGCTCCGGCCGATCTTGTCGTTGTCGGGCGCCTTGCGCCGCGCGTTCTTGACGCCCTTCTCCATCCAGGCGCGCTGCATCCCGGCCCGCTGCTTGAGCGCTGCGACGGTGCCGGCGTACTCCTCGTACTGGTCGCGGGCGTGCTGCCGGGCGACCTCCCGCTCGGCGAGGTAAGCCTCGTAGCCGCCGCCGTAGATCCCGATCCGCTGCTGGGCGAGGTCGAGCTCGACGACCCGGTCGACCGTCCTGGCCAGGAACTCGCGGTCATGGCTGACCAGCACCGTCCCGGCCCGCAGCCCGGCGACGAAGCGTTCGAGCCGCTCCAGACCGTCCAGGTCGAGGTCGTTGGTGGGCTCGTCCAGCAGGAAGACGTCATAGCGGCTGAGCAGCAGGGAGGCCATCCCGGCACGGGCGGCCTGGCCGCCGGAGAGTGCCGTCATCGGCCGGTCCAGGTCCACCGCCAGGCCGAGCTCGGCGACGACCCCCTCGGCGCGCTCCTCCAGATCGGCCCCGCCCAGGGCCAGCCATCTCTCCAGGCCCGCGGCGTAGTCGTCGTCGGCCCCGGGGCGCCCTTCCACCAGCGCCTCGGTCGCGGCGTCGAGCGCGCGCTGGGCGGCGGAGACCCCGGTCCGCCGGCCCAGGAAGGCCGCGAGCGTCTCATCCGCCCGGCGCTCCCTCTCCTGGGGCAGGTAGCCCACCGCCGCCGAGGGCGGGCTGAGCCGTACGGTGCCGTGCTCCGGGGGCAGCAGGCCGGCCAGGATCCGCATCAGTGTGGACTTGCCGGCCCCGTTCACCCCGACCAGGCCGATCACCTCGCCGGGGGCGACGACCAGCTCCAGACCGGAGAACAGCGCGCGGTCGCCGTGTCCCGCGGCGAGGTCCTTGGCGACGATGGTGGCACTCATGAGGGAAACCGTATCCGCCGCCGCGACCTCCCCCTGGCCGCCGGGTCCGCGCGCCCGGCCCGCGGGCCGGCGCTCCGGCACCGGTACGACCTGCGGTTTTACCGCGAAACGTTATCTTACGGAAACTTTATCCGCACTTTTTCGAGACTTCAGCCAACATTTGCCGTGCCAACCCCGTCTTATAAGGGTGGAAGCGATCGTCCCGGCCGCTTCTCACAACGGGGAGAGGGAAACGTCTTGATGAAACGAATCGCCGTCGGCCTGCTGTCCGTGGTCGCGGGCGGCTCACTGCTGCTGTCAGCCGGTACGGCCTCCGCCGAGCGCACCGCCCTCAGCGTGCGCGTCGACAGTGTGAACCCCAACCCGGTCGTCGTGAAGAACGGCGCGGACACGAGGGTCACGATCGAGGTCCGCACCACCGAGGCGACCCGCGTCGAGCTCCGTCTCAGGCCGGTCTCCGACCAGTTCCGCACTCTGGACGTGCGCGAGCCCAAGATCATCCAGCAGGGCGACCTCTGGCGCTTCAGCACGAGCTTCGACGAGAACGACTTCGAGGGCCGCTGGCTCGCGATCGCCGACGCCTACGACAAGGACGGCAAGAAGGTCACCGACCAGGTCAACTTCTCCGTCAAGCAGGAGCAGGACAAGGCCGACACCCGTCTGTCCGGCTTCTCCGCCGACCCGGGGGCGGTCCGCAAGGGCCGCTGGGTCTACTTCACCGGCCGCCTCCAGTCCGACGCCGACGGCCGCTGGCGGGGCGTCGAGGACGAGGAGGTGACGATCTACTTCCGGCCCCGCGGCTCCAGTGCCTGGAAGTGGGTCACCACCGCCGACACCGGCTGGCGGGGCGGGTTCCGCGCCAAGGCCCGTGCCTCCAGGAGCGGTGAGTACCGCGCCGTCTTCGACGGGACCGACGAGCTCGGCGACAGCACCAGCCGGTCCGACCGGGTGCGGGTCTGGTACCGGTAGTCCCGCACGGACCGCGCCCGCCGAGACGGGCGCTCCTCGATGACGCGGAAGCCCGGGGCGACCTGGGCTTCCGCCGTTCATATCCAAAAAACCCCACCGATCCCCACAGATGGGGCATTACGCTCAGGATAAGGATCTTCACGACTGTTCAGGCGAGGGGCGAACATGGCGGAAGAAGAGTGGACGCGACGGGGGATCGACGTCAACACTCCAAGCGTCGCCAGGCTGTATGACTACTACCTCGGCGGCAAGGACAACTTCGCGGCCGACCGCACCGCCGCCGAGGAGATCCTCTCGATCGCCCCGGAGCTGCGCATGGCCGCCCGGGAGAACCGCGCCTTCCTCGGCCGGGCCGTCAGGGCCCTGGCGGAGGCGGGGATCGAGCAGTTCCTGGACATCGGCACCGGGCTGCCCACCCGGGGCAACGTCCACGAGGTGGCGCACCAGGTGACACCGGACGCGCGCGTCGCCTACGTCGACAACGACCCGATCGTCCTCGTGCACGCCAGGGCCCTCCTGCGCGGCGCCCGGGACGAGGTCATGGTCACCTCGGGTGACCTGCGCCAGCCGGAGGAGATCCTCAAGTCCCCGGAGATCCAGGACCACCTCGACTTCTCCAAGCCCGTCGCCGTGCTGCTCGTGGCGATCATGCACTTCATCACCGAGTCCGACGACCCCCGGCGCATCGTGGCCACGCTACGCGACGCCGTGCCGCCCGGCAGCTATCTGGTCCTCTCCCACGGCACCCGCGAGTCCCGGGCCGAGGCCGTGGACAAGGGCACCAAGGTCTACGAGCGCGCCAACTCGCCGCTCGTCCTCCGCTCCCGCCAGGAGATCCTCAGCCTGTTCGACGGGTTCGAGCTGGTCGATCCGGGGCTCGTCTGGCTGCCCGAATGGCGGCCGGACGGGCAGCTGCCCCACGACGACCCCTCGCAGGCACTGATCATGTGCGGCGTGGGCAGGAAGCCCTGATGGCCGTCCGTCTCGGGCTGGCACTGCCGCAGTACGGCCGCTTCGCCGACGGGGAGGCGCTCGTCACGGTCGCGCGGGAGGCCGAGGCCCGGGGCTTCGCGAGCCTGTGGGTGGGCGACCGGCTGCTGACGCCGCTGGCCCCCGCGGACCGCTACCCCGGCGGCGACGGCACGATCCCGCCCGCGCACCGCACGTTCCTCGACCCTTTCGCGGTCCTGTCGACCGCGGCCGCCGTCACCTCGCGGGTCCGCCTGGGCACCAGCGCGCTGAACGCCAACTGGTACCCCCCGGCGCTGCTGGCCCGCTCGCTGACCACGATCGACCGGCTCAGCGGCGGCCGCCTGGACGTGGGGCTGGGGCTCGGCTGGTCCAGTGACGAGTACGCCGCGGCCGGCGTGCCCTGGCGGGGCCGCGCCGCGCTGTTCGACGCCACGCTCGACGCCCTGGAGGCCGTCTGGCGCGACGACCCGGTGAGCGTCACCGGTCCGCGCTGGGACATCGCGCCGAGCCACATCCTCCCCAAGCCCGCGCAGCGGCCCCGTCCCCCCGTCTACCTCGCCGGCTTCTCACCCGCGGCGCTGGCCCGCGTCGGCCGCCGCGCCGACGGATGGCTCGCGGCCTCCGTGCCCCCACCGGTGCTCATGGGCATGTGGGACACGGTCAGGGAGTCGGCCGAGCGGAGCGGGCGCGACCCGGACGGGGTGCGCGTCGTCGTGCGGGCCAACCCGATCGTCGTCGAGTCCCCCGCCGAGGCCGCGCCGCCGAGAAGCGGGACCCTGGAGCAGCTCGCCGAGCACCTGGGGGCCCTCGCCGGGGCCGGCGTGCACGAGATCTTCCTCGACCTCCAGCACACCGCGACCGACCCCCTCCACCTGCTCGATCTCGCCGAGTCCCTCCGCGAGTCGTCCGGCCTGTGAGACGGGTCACGGGTTGACCCTCGGGTCCCCGGGCAGGTGGCCCGGCACACGGACCTGAGGGGGGACTGCGACGATGACGACGGGTGACTTCTACGACTACTCCGAACTGCTGGAGGAGGACGAGAAGGAGATCGTCCTGCGGGTGCGGGAGTTCATGGCGCGGGAGGTCGCGCCCATCGCGGACGAGGCGTGGACCAACGCCCGCTTCCCCCATCACCTCATCCCGGAGCTGGCGAAGCTGGACATCGCGGGCCTGCCGTACCGGGGGGCACGGAGCCTGCTGACCGGATTCGTGGTGCTGGAGATGAACCGGGTGGACCCCTCGATGGGGACGTTCTTCGGCGTGCACAACGGGCTGGCGATGGGGAGCGTCGACCGGCTGGGCTCGGCCGGGCAGCGGGAGCGGTGGCTGCCCGCGATGGCCTCGATGGAGAAGATCGGGGCGTTCGCCCTGACCGAGCCCGACGGAGGCTCCGACGTCGCGGCGGGGCTGCGCACCACGGCCCGGCGCGAGGGCGACGTGTGGGTGCTCAACGGGGCCAAGCGGTGGATCGGCAACGCCACCTTCGCCGACCTGATCGTGGTCTGGGCCAAGGACGAGGCCGACGGCCAGGTCAAGGGGTTCGTGGTGGAGAAGGGGACGCCGGGGTTCTCCGCCACGACGATCGAGAACAAGATCGCGCTCCGGACGGTCCAGAACGCCGACATCACACTGACGAACTGCCTGGTGCCCGAGGAGAACCGGCTGCAGAACGCCGGCGGCTTCCGCGACACCGCGACGATCCTGCGGCAGACACGGGGCGGGGTCGCCTGGCAGGCGGTGGGCTGCATGATGGGCGCCTACGAGCTGGCGCTGGAGTATTCCAGGACGCGTGAGCAGTTCGGCCGGCCGATCGCGGGCTTCCAGCTCGTGCAGGACCTGCTGGTGCGGATGCTCGGCAACGTCACCTGCTCGCTGGGCATGGTGGTGCGGCTGGCCCAGCTCCAGGACGCGGGCGTCTACAAGGACGAGCACTCGGCCATGGCCAAGGCGTTCTGCACCGTGCGGATGCGCGAGGCGGTGGGCTGGGGCCGGGAGATCATGGGCGGCAACGGGATCGTGCTCGACTACGGCATGGGCCGGTTCGTGGCCGACTCCGAGGCCATCTACTCCTACGAGGGCACCCGTGAGATCAACAGCCTGATCGTGGGCCGCGCGATCACCGGCGTGGGCGCCTTCGTCTGACGCCCTCCCCCGGGAGCACCCGGCCTGGATCCCTTGACGCCCTCCCCTCCGGAGAGTGCCCGGCCCAGCCGCGCGTCAGGCCGATCAGTGATCGCGGTGGGTGACGAGCCGGGCCAGCGCGCTCAGCTCGGCGACCGGCCCCGGCACCGACCCGGCCGACCGCAGCCGGCGCAGCGCCCGGGTCAGCAGTTCGTCGGCCTGCGACTGGCTCCAGGCACGTCCGCCGACGGCGTCGACGAGCTCGGCGGCGCGGACCAGATCGGCGTCGGACAGGGGGCGCTCTCCGTGATAGAGCAGGGCCAGCTCCCGTCCGGCCGGCGTCGCGGAGGCGAGCGCGGCCACGACCGGCAGGGACTTCTTACGGCTGCGCAGGTCGGAGTAGACCGGCTTGCCGGTCGCCGCCGGATCTCCCCAGATGCCCAGGAGGTCGTCGACGAGCTGGAACGCCAGCCCCAGGTCTCTGCCGAAGGCGTGCAGGTGCTCGATCTGTTCCAGGCTCCCCCCGCCGAGCAGCGCGCCGAGCGCGCAGGCACACCCCAGCAGGGCGCCCGTCTTGCCGGCCGCCATGCTCAGGCACTCGGCGAGCTCGACGTTCTGGCGCCGTTCGAAGGCGACGTCGGCGTGCTGGCCCTCCAGCAGCTCCTGGACCGCGGCGCCGAAGATCCGCGTCGCCTGCGGGGTCGCCGGGTGCCCGCCCGCGGCGAGCACGTCGAAGGCCAGCGTCAGCAGGGCGTCACCGGCCAGGATCGCCGGGCTGACGCCGAAGACGGTCCAGGCCGTGGGACGGTGGCGGCGGGTCCGGTCACCGTCCATCACGTCGTCGTGCAGGAGGGAGAAGTTGTGCGCCAGCTCGACGGCGGCCGCGGCGGGCAGCGCCGCGGCGGCGCCTCCCCCCACGGCCTCGGCCGCCAGCAGCACCAGCGCGGGACGGATGGCCTTGCCGCCGTCCGCCACGGTCTGCCCGCCATGCTCGTCCCACCACCCGAAGTGGTAGCCGGCGATGCGCCGCATCGATGGGGGCAGCGTGTCGGCCGCCGGCCGCAGGGCGGACTCGACCAGCTCGCGGCTCCAGGCCAGCACCTCGCGCGCCGATCGCCCCCCGGCCGTAACCTCAACCGCGGTCATGTTCCCCGTCTCCTCGCTCTGTGGCCGGGCCCGGCGCCGGTGAGGGCGCCGGGCGCGAGGGGGACAGGACGGCGCCCCGGCCCCCATCGAAAGATCATGTGCGGCGGCCGGGCCCGGACCGGGGGTCCGGAGAGCCGCGGGTGCCCGTCCTCAGTGGCCGAGCTCGACGTCTTCGAGAATGCCGAGGGCGTCGGGGACCAGGACGGCGGCGGAGTAGTAGGCGCTGACCAGGTAGGAGATGATCGCCTTCTCGCTGATGCCCATGAACCGGACCGACAGGCTCGGCTGGTATTCGTCCGGGATGCCGGTCTGGTGCAGGCCGACGACGCCCTGGTTGTCCTCCCCGGTCCGCATGGCGAGGATCGACGTGGTGCGGGCGCCGGAGATGGGGATCTTGTTGCAGGAGAAGATCGGGATACCGCGCCAGGCGGGCACGGTGCCGCCGCCGACGTCGATGCCGAGCGGGTAGAGCCCGCGGCGGTTGCACTCCCGGCCGAAGGCGGCGATGGCGTAGGGGTGGGCGAGGATGAACTGCGTGTTCCGCCGGCGGCTGATCAGCTCGTCGAGGTCGTCGGGGGTGGGCGGCCCGGTCCGCGTGTGGATCCGCTGCTTGAGGTCGGCGTTGTGCAGCAGCCCGAACTCACGGTTGTTGATCAGCTCGTGCTCCTGCCGCTCCCGCAGCGCCTCGATCGTCAGCCGGAGCTGCTGTTCGATCTGGTCCATCGGGTCGTTGTAGAGGTCGGCCACCCGGCTGTGGACCCGCAGCACGGTCTGCGCGACGCTCAGCTCGTACTCCCGGGGCGCGAGCTCGTAGTCGACGAACGTGCCCGGCAGGTCGGGCTCCCCCACGTGACCCGCCACCGTCTCGATGGCGGCCTCGCCGTACTTGTTCTGTGGCCCCTTGGGAGCGGCCTGGACCTGACGCAGGTGGGCCTGGAGCGCTTCGGACTGGTCGACCAGCTCACGGAACGCCTGCCGGGGCAGGATCATCGCGGTCCCCGCGGTGATCGCCCGGACGGTGAACTCCCACTCCCCCTGTGAGTCCTCCTGCGAGGCCGCCAGCGTCTCGTCGCCGAAATGGTCGCCGCCGGCCAGCACCCCCAGGACCACCTGGTCGCCGTAGGGACCGGTGCCGACCTTGTTGAGCTTGCCGTGGGCGATGAGCACCACCTCGTCGGCCGGCCGGCCCGCCTGCACCAGCACCTCCCCGGCCGCGAACTCCCGCTGCGTGAACCGCTCCCCCAGCGCCTCCAGGACATCGGAGTCGTCGAAGTGACGCAGTGTCGGCAGCTCGCACAGCTCGGCCGGGACGACCCTCACCTGCGATCCGGTGGTGGTGAAGCTGACCCGGCCGTCGCCGACGGTGTAGCTCAGCCGCCGGTTCACCCGGTAGGTGCCGCCCGACACCTGCACCCACGGCAGCACCCGGAGCAGCCACCGCGAGGAGATCTCCTGCATCTGCGGCACTGTCTTGGTCGTCGTCGCGAGATTTCGCGCCGCGGCCGTCCCCAGACTCAACTGCGCCCTGCCGGCATCCATCTCCGTCACAACCCACCACCTGTCTGCACTCGTGTCGAAAAGGGAGGAACTGAAGGTTTGAATCGAGAAATGGGAATTCGCCGGATCAGCCGGCGCCGGATCCGCAGGTTTTCCACTCCTGGAACGGAATCCGGACACGGACCGTCTCGCGAACAGGACCAATCTTGGAGTTCAATTAAATGACCTGTCAAGCATTAAAAATAATTCAGTAAAAAGCGAATATCGCTATTACCGTGAAATGACAGAATAGGAGTTAATAACTGAGTTTTGTCGGTTGCTGCGGAGGCCATGCCCGTCTGCGACCTTCCCGGCGATCCGTCCCTTCGTCGGCCCGGACCGGTCCCGTCGGGCCGGCGGCCGTGAGCCGCCGGGCGGGGCGACGGTGCGGCCGGACGGGACGGTGCGGCCGGGCGGGAGGCGGAAATACGGAGACCTCCGTACGCGGTGTGGAGCCCAGGCTCCTTCGGCGCGTACGGAGGTCTCCGCTGTCGATCAGGCTCTGCCGTCGACGACACCCGCGGTCGACACGGCTAGCGGAGCCCGCGTCTGCTGTACATGCTGGCCGCCAGGAAGACGCCCACGGCGGCCAGGACGACCTGGATGGCCAGCTCGATCCAGTCGATTCCCCGTGTGACGCCCACCCCCAGCGCGCCGGCGATCGCGGTGCCGATGAGGGCCGCGACGATGCCGATCACGATGGTGAGCCAGATCGGGATGCTCTGCCGTCCCGGCACGACCAGACGGCCCAGGGCGCCGATGATCGCTCCGATGACGATGGCGGTGATGATGCCGGTGACTGTCATGATCCACGCTCCCAGTGCTCGGCTGCCGGACATGTGCCCGCGGAGAGGGGAGTGACACTTAGAAGAACGATCGCGACGGCCGGGGTGTTCCCCGGGACCCCCGTGCGGGCGGGCCGTGGCCGCCGGTCGCCGTGGCCGCGCCCGGCTCCGGCGATTCGCTGCCCCCAGCGTGGGTAGACAGAGGTTTCCGCAGCTTGGAGACCGGAAAGGCGGCGGTGACCGAGTCCAGCCCCGGCGGTCGCGGGCCGGGCGGGCCTGTCCGGCCCGCGACCGCCGGGGCCGTGCCCCTGCCCGGATCGGCAGGGGCCGTTCCGAGGAGGGCATGTGACCATTGACGGACGGACGGCCGAACGCTCGGCTCCCGACATCGACGACACGACCGCCGAAGCGCTGGGCAGGCTCTCCGAGGCACTGGAGACGACGGAGCGGGCCCGGGGCCACCTCTACTCCTTCCACCAGCTCACCGGCCATGCCGACCTGCAGCTCGACCGGGTCGTGGAGCTGCTGCGCGCCGCGGGCCACAGCGACCTGGCCGACGTCGTGGCCGACGAGCTGATCGGCCGCAACGTGCTGCCCGACCGGTGGACCTTCCAGATCATGGAGGAGTACGACGACGGCTACTACCGCTTCTTCACCGGGCTGGAGAAGCGGATCAGGGACGAGCTGGCCGGCGGGCGCCGCCATATCTACGAGGCGCGGATGAAGGCGGAACGCCAGAGCTGAGACCGGCCGCCTGAGACCGGGGGCACGCCGCCCGCCGGTACGGTCCGGGCGGGGGACCGGCACCCGGCGGCGCGCCGTACAGTGGCGGCATGGGGATGGTCGAAACGGTGGGGCTGGTGCTGCACCCGCAACGTGACTCCAAGGTGGCCATCGACACGATCGTGGAGTGGGCCCGCCTGCACGGCGTGACCGTGTACGGCCTGCCCGACGAGGTCGGGCGCATCGACTGCAGCGCGGTGCCGGTCGACGTCGAGACCCTGGTGGACCGTGCCGACCTGCTCGTCAGCCTGGGAGGCGACGGCACCATGCTGCGCACCATGCGGCTCATCGCCGGGCGCCCCACCCCCATCCTCGGCGTGAACCTCGGCAAGCTGGGCTTCCTCGCCGAGATAGACGTCGACGAACTGTCCTCCGCGCTGTCGGCCATCGACAACCACCACTACACCGTCGAGCCCCGCATGGCGGTGCGGGTCACCCTGCCCTCGGGCGAGACGGTGACCGCCTTCAACGACATCGCCCTGGTGCGCACCCCCGGCGACGGGCTGTCGGCGGTGGCGATCACGGTGGAGAGGCACCCCTTCGTCCGCTACGCGGCCGACGCCGTCATCGTCGCGACCCCCACGGGGTCGACCGCCTACAGCTTCTCCGCGGGCGGCCCGATCGTCTCCCCGACGGTCGAGGGGTTCCTCGTCGTGCCCGCGGCGGCCCACTCGGCGTTCAACCGGGCCCTGGTGCTCTCCGCCGACGAGCGGGTCGACCTGGAGGTCCTCCCGACCAGCGGCCGGCTGGCGATGGAGGTGGACGGGGCGATCGGCGCCCACCTGTCGCCCGGCGACCAGGTCACCGTCACCGCGATCCGCGCCTTCGCCTGGGTCGTGCGGCTGGGCACCACGAGCTTCTACGAGCGCGCCCGCCGCAAGCTCCGCGTGAACGGCAGCGCCGAGGTCGACTAGCGACCAGCCGTCCCGTCCAGGCCGACCGTCCCACCCGGACCGGCCACACCGCCTCCGGACGGGGCCGGGGAGCGGCATCGGCGAAATACCGGGAACGCCGGGAGGGCTTCGCTATGCTGATCTCTCCCGTCACGACGGGTTACACATCCGGTCTCAGCGTGGAGGCTCGTCTGTGCCCGAATGGCCGTCCACCCTCGACGTGACGGAGCTGATGGCGGGTGGCTGGCGCCCCACCCCGTTCCGGCAGTTCATCCTCAAGATCCACAGCCGGTGCGATCTCGCGTGCGACTACTGCTACATGTACGAGATGGCGGACCAGAGCTGGCGCTCGCGTCCCCGCCAGATGTCCCCGGAGGTCGTGGCCGCGGTCGCCGCCCGGATCGCCGAGCACGTCCACGCGCACGCGCTGCCCTCGGTCGAGGTGATCCTGCACGGCGGCGAGCCGCTGCTCGCCGGCCGGGAGCCGATCCGGGAGGCGGTCTCCTCGATCCGTTCCGCGGTCGGCCCCGGCAGCCGCGTCGACGTCAGCCTCCAGACCAACGCGACCCTGCTCGACACCGCCTACCTCCGGCTCTTCGACGAGCTGGGCGTGCGGGTCGGGGTCAGCCTCGACGGCGACGCGCAGATGCACGACAGGAGCAGGCGGCGCCCCAACGGCGAGGGCAGCCACGCGGCGGTCGCCGCCGCCCTGGGCCGGCTCTCCTCCGCCCCCTTCCGGCACCTGTTCGCCGGGCTGCTGTGCGCCGTCGACCTGCGCAACGACCCGATCGCTACCTATGAGGCGCTTGTCGCTTTCGACCCGCCGGCCGTGGACTTCCTCCTCCCCCACGGCAACTGGTCCGCTCCCCCGCCCGGCCGCGTGCCGGGCTCGGACGCCACGCCGTACGCCGACTGGCTGATCGCCGTCTTCGACCGGTGGTACGGATCTCCCCGCCCGCAGACCCGGGTCCGGCTCTTCGGCGAGATCATGCACCTGTTGCTGGGCGGAGCCTCCGCCAACGAGCAGGTGGGGCTCTCCCCGGTGGGGACGGTGGTCGTCGAGACCGACGGCGGGATCGAGCAGTCCGACATCCTCAAGTCCGCCTACGACGGCGCGGCCTCCACCGGGCTGCACGTCACCCGTGACCCCTTCGACGCGGCGCTGACGCTCCCCTCCGTCGCCGCGCGCCAGATCGGCGAGCTGGCCCTGGCGCCGCAGTGCGCGGCCTGTCCGGTGGCCCGCGTGTGCGGCGGCGGCCTCTACGCCCACCGCTACCGCGCCGGCAGCGGCTTCGCCAACCCCTCGGTCTACAGTCCCGACCTCCTGCGCCTCATCACCCACATCAGGCGAGCCGTCGCAACTGATGTGTCCACGCTGAAAGGATCCCGATGAACCTCCGCGAGCACCGGATTCCGGCGGACACCTTCTCCGAGCTGTCGGCCGGCGCGGGGGGCGCGGCCGCGGCGCGCCTGCTCGCGGCCACCCAGTACAGCAAGCACGTGCTGCTCGTGCGCGGGGTCGTGGACACCGCGCGGGCGGCCGGGCATCCCCAGGCGGACGCCGCGCGCGGCGGCTACGACATCCTCACGGCCCTCCAGGCCGGGCATCCGGAGGCCGTCGACGCGGTGCTGCGCTACCCGTCGGTCGGGGCGTGGGCCCGGCACACCGTCAGAAGACTGTCGGAGTCCGGCGGCCCGGCCGTGCCCGGACAGCTCGGGGCGCTGGCCGCCGCCGCCGCGCTGCGCTCCGGTACGGCCTGCACGGTCGAGGTGCCCGTGACGGACGCGGTCCTCACCCTCCCCTCGGTGGGGCAGGTCCTCCTGCCCGGCGGCGCCGCCGCCGCGACGGTCCGGTGCGCCGGGGGCGGGGCGGAGGTCACGGCGGAGGGCTTCCGGGTCGAGATCTCCCCGTCCGGCGCCGAGACCCCCGGGTGGCTGCCCCTGCGGGCGCTGGAGTCCGAGTCCGGCGGCAGGCGCCTGCGGGTGCTGGTCGACGACCTCGACCCCTACCGCATGCCGGGCTCGGCCGACCTGAGCGGCCGGCTCAGCCCGACGCAGGTGTCGTACTGGCAGTCCACGCTGGACTCGGCCTGGGAGCTGCTCGTCCGGCACCATACGACGGTGGCCGACGAGGCCGCCACGGTCGCCTCCGTGTTCGCGCCGATGGCCCCCGAGAGCGGGGGGCAGACGAGCGCGTCCTCCCGCGAGACCTTCGGCTGCGTGGCGCTGTCGGAGCCGCTGGACGGATGCTCGCTCGCGGTGACGCTCGCCCACGAGATCCAGCACGCCAAACTCTCGGCCCTGCTCGACGTCGTCACGCTGCTGCTGCCCGACGACGGCTCCCGGCACTACGCGCCCTGGCGCGACGACCCCCGGCCGCTGGGCGGGCTGCTCCAGGGGGCCTACGCCTATCTCGGCGTCACCGAGTTCTGGCGGCGCCAGCGCGCGCACGAGAACGGCAAGGCCGCCGTCCTGGCGAGCGCCGAGTTCGCGCAGTGGCACGAGGCGGCGCGCATGGTCTGCGGGACGCTGCAGGGCAGCGGGCGGCTGACCGCGGCGGGAGAGATCTTCCTGGCCGGCATGGTCGCCCGGCTGGACGGGTGCGCGGCCGAGCCCGTCCCGGCCGAGGCCCTGGCGCTGGCCCGCGAGGCGGGCCGGCGCCATCACGACCGGTGGGTCGAGCGCAACGGCTAGATCGCCGGCGGGTCGAAGTCGAAGTCGAGGCGGTCGTTGCGGGCCGCCACGATGACGTCGGGATGGTTCTGCCCCAGCACGCGGTGGTAGCGCTCGAAGGTGTCGGCCCACAGGACGTCCGCCTCGTCGTCCCTCCGCTCCGCCCGCAGGTCCTGGACCAGGTTGGTGGCGCAGGCCAGGGTGAGCGGGTGGTCGACGCCGAGGACCTCGCGCAGCCGGACGAGGGTGTCCTGGCTCATGACGAGCGCGGCGGCGCTCTCGCCGAGGACCGCGAGGTCGCTGGCGAGATTGATGGCGCAGGTCAGCGAGTAGTGGTGGTCCACGCCGAGCGTCCGGTTGAGCCCTTCCAGCGATATCTCGTCGAGCTGCCGGGCCTGCTCGGCGTCTCCGTGGACCCGTAGCAGCAGCGCGAGGTTGGTGGCGCACCCGTAGTTGAAGGGGTGGTCCTCGCCGTACATCGTCGGGTAGCGGGTGGAGGTGTCACGGAGGAGGTCGAGGGCCTCGCCGGTGCGCCCGCCGGCGCGCAGCGCGTTGGCCAGGCACAGGGCCGCCGCGAGGGTGTCGGGGTGGTCCCGGCCGAAGATGCGCTCCTGCCGCTCGAAGGTGTTCTCCGCCAGCTCCAGCGCCTCGTCGATCGCTCCGGCCCGGCGCTTGGCGATGGACAGGTCCTTGGCGGTGCGCAGCGTCCAGGGATGGTCGGCGCCGAGCTCCTGCAGGCCGTACTCCAGGGCGTCCTCGCCCAGGTCGCAGGCCTCGAAGTATTCGCCGCTCAGCCGCACCACCCGGGCGAGGCCGTTGCGGAAGGCGAGGATGTTCTGCTTGCTGGAGCCGGAGCCGGCCCTGCTCTGCACCATGTAGGTGCGCTCGAGCAGCTGGCGGGTCGCGGTGTAGTCGCCGAGCAGGAGATAGTCGATGCTCAGGTTGTTCATCGCGCGCAGCGTCCGCCGGTGGTCGGGCCCGAACACCGCCTCGTGCTGGCGCAGGGACTCCTTGTCGTGCTCCAGGGCGGCGGAGAACTCGCCGCGCGCCCGGATGTCGGCGCCGTAGCTGTTGGTGAGCAGCAGCGTCTCGGCGTGCTCCGGGCCGAGCACCTCCAACATGCGGGCGAGCGTCACCCGGTTGAGGTCGTAGGCGGCCTGATACTCGCCGAGCTCGCGCACGACGATGCCGAGGTGCCGCTGGGCCGAGAGCACGTATTCGTCGTCATCGCTGGAGTCTTCCCGCCACTGGGCCAGGAGGCCCTCGACGAGCACCCGCGCCGACCTGAAGTCTCCGGAGGAGTAGAGGTAGCGCACCACGTCGAGGACGAAGCGGCGGACCTGCGGCTCCCGGCTCTGGGCGACGCGGGCGGGCGTCACGTGACCGAGCAGCTCGGAGTAGCGGGGCCAGGCGGTGTTGTCGTCGGGCTCCTCGGGCGCGGCGGCGGCCAGCAGCAGGTGCACCTCGTGCCGGAAGCTCGCGCTGTCGCGCTCGCTGAGCTCGTCGCGCAGGAGGGCCTGGACCAGCCGGTGGACCTGGATGGTGCGGCTGACGGAGTCGAGACGGACCAGCGCGTAGCGGCCGAGCTCGCGGATGGCCCGGCTGACGAGGATGGGGTTTCCCAGCAGCGCGCCGAGCCGGGACTCGGCCTCGGCCTGCTCCGACAGCGGCGCGAACACGTCGCGGGGTATGGGCTCGGGGCCGAAGAAGGCGCAGCAGCGCAGGAGCTCGACCGCCTCGGGCATCTTGGAGACGAGCTGCGACACCGACAGCGACCAGGCGGCGGTCATCGACACCGGATAGTCGGACGGCTTGCTCTCGGCCAGCAGCAGCGCCGTCTGCTCGTGGAGCAGCCGCAGGTATTCGTCGACGGACATGCCGGTCTCGGCCTGGAGCGCGCCCGCCTGCTCCAGCGCCAGCGGCAGGTCTCCGAGCTCCTCGGCCAGCCGGTCCGCCTCCTGGCGGCTCATCGCCTTGGACACCCGCTTGCTCAGGAACTCGATGCTCTCCTCGCGGCCGAACACGTCGATGGCGACGGTGTCGACGACGCCCTGCCACCGGTGGTTGCGGGAGGTGATCAGGACGTGTCCCGGGCCCCGGGGCACGATCTCGTTGAGGTCCTCGGGCTGGTCGGCGTTGTCGAATATCAGCAGCCACTTGTCGTACGGCTCGCCGCGGCGCAGCGCGTCGAGCACCGCCGTGGCCGCGTCTTCGATGCCGGTGGTCGCCGCCGAGGGCAGGCCGAGATAGGGGGCGAGCCCGGCCAGGGAGGAGCGGACCAGCACGGGCTGGTCGGCGGGGACCCACCAGACGAGGTCGTAGGCGGATCTGTAGCGGTAGGCGTATTCGATGGCGACCTGGGTCTTGCCGACGCCGCCCAGTCCGTGGAGGGCGTGCGGGACCACCGCGGTGACCTCGGCGGTGACTCCCTTGCGCAGCTGTTCGAGCAGATCGTCTCTGCCGGTGAAGTTCTTGTTCCGCTGCGGAACCTTGCCCCATACGTCCGGTGACCGTCCCGGCGTCCGTGACGCCCCGGAAGAGTGCGCGACAGACACGCGATCGCCTCCACTGACTGATTCTGCGCTCATGCTAGCCCTGGGTTAACTGAATGTTTATAAGCCAGTTGGACAGAACTTTCTATTCGGCTCGCTTAACTTGGAACACTTTCGTGACAACGAAATACAAAAAGGAGCTTCAGTCCCTGCAGCCGCAGGTAGCAAAACTCCCTTATAGCTACAAACATCCCCGTCTACCCTACGGTCGAAGTTGACTTCATAACATGGAAGGATGTAGGCGTCAAGATGTTTGAGGAGCCAGGGAGCCCAGGTGGGTGAGCAAGCTACAGATTTCGGCACAGACCTCATCGATGTGACCGACATAAGGCTGAGTGACCTCGACCAAGTCGGTGAGTCCAGTCTCGCGCTCGCACTGCGCCGGTTGCTTAGCGAGGAGGACACCGGCCCGGTCGCCGGATTCACATCGTCAATCTAGCGGGACTTGACGACACCGCCCTGGATGTGCGACACAAGGTGTCACAAAGGGACCTTCCACCAATAACCAGGGCGGTGTCGTGGACGACGCGGACTGGCGGCGACTGATCGACCAACTCCGCAGTGGAGACTGCACGCCCTTTCTCGGCGCGGGGGCCTGTTACGGCACTCTCCCGACCGGCTCCGAACTCAGCAGAAAATGGGCAAAAAGCTATAAATACCCTTTTCCTGATGACCACGACCTCGCCCGCGTGATGCAGTACGCGGCGGTGCTGGAAGGCGACCCGGTCTACCTCAAAGAACAGATCTGCGAATACCTCCAGTCGCACGGGCTGCCCGACTTCGGCCACGCCGGCGAGCCCCACGCGCTCCTGGCCAAGTTCAACCTGCGCGTCTTCCTCACCACCAACTACGACAACTTCCTGGTGGAGGCGTTGGCGGGCGAGGGCAAGGCGGCTCACACGGCGATGTGCTCCTGGGCCGACCGCAACCCCCAGGAGACCCCGGAGCTGCCGGAGCCCTCGCTCGACGAACCACTGGTCTACCACCTGCACGGGAGCTGGGCCGAACCCTCGTCCCTGGTCCTCATCGAGGACGACTATCTCGAGTATCTGGCCAACGTGGCGGCGGCACAGGCGTCGGGCAACCGGACGCTGATCCCCATCCCCGTGCTGCGCGCGATGACCACCCGCCCCCTGCTGTTCGTGGGCTACAGCCTGCAGGACTGGACCTTCCGCGTGCTCTTCCACGGCCTGCTCCGCGCCATCCCGGCCGTCCGCCTGCGGCGCCACGTGAGCGTGCAGCTGCTGCCGCCGCTGAACACCCCGATAGCCGAGGCCGAGGAGCGGGCGAAACAGTATCTCGTCCGATACCTCGACGCGGGATGGCGCATCTCGATCTTCTGGGGCACCGCGGCCGAGTTCTGCCAGGAGCTGCGGCGACGGCTGGGACCGGACGCATGACCTCCACCGGCCACCTGCAGAACGAGACGGGCCAGCCGTACGTGGGGCTGCGCGCCTTCCGGCGGCGGGACGAGGGCCTGTTCTTCGGCCGCGAGCGCGAATCGCGCGAGATCGCCACCCTCTGGCAGGCCGACAGGCTGACCGTCCTCTACGGCGCCTCCGGCGTCGGCAAGACCTCCCTCCTGCAGGCGGGGGTGCTGCCGCTCCTCGACCCCGACCGCGTCGACGTCCTGCCGGTGGGCCGGGTCGCCCCGGACCCCGCCCTCCTCGTCACCGCCACGCCGGTGCGCAGCGTCTACACCCTGAGCCTGCTGTCGTCGTGGTCGGCCGCGCCGCCCGCCGAGCTCGCCGGGCTGACCGTCCGCGACTTCCTCGACCGGCACCCGGCGCGCGTCGACCGCTACGACGACCCCATCCCGACGCTGATCGCCATCGACCAGGCCGAGGAGATGTTCACCGGGGCTCCCTACGGGGAGTCCGACCTGGAGGAGTTCGTCGCCCAGCTCGCCGACGCCCTCCAGGCCCACGCCGGGCTGCGCCTGCTGCTGTCGATGCGCCAGGAGTATCTCGCCTCCATCGTCCCCTTCGAACGCGTGCTGGGCCAGGGCTCCCGTTCCTGGTTCCACCTGCTGCCCTTCCGGCGGGAGGCCGCGCTGGAGGCCACCCGCCGACCGCTGGAGGGCACCGAGCGCAGGTTCGGCGAGAACGCCGCGGAGATGCTGGTCGACGACCTGCAGACCGTGACGATATACAGCGACCAGGGTGAGAAGACCGTGCTGAGGGTCAGCGGCGTCGAGCCGGTGCAGCTCCAGGTGGTCTGCGCCGCGCTGTGGGAGTCGCTGCCGCCCGACGTCCACGAGATCACCGTCGACCACGTACGGCTGCACGCCACCGTCGACCGCTTCCTGGCCGGTTTCTGCCGGCGGATGCTGCGGGAGGTCGCCGAAGAGCTCAACGTGCCCGAGGGCAGCATCCGGGCCTGGCTCAGGCGCACCTTCATCACCGAGCACGGCACCCGGGGCACCGCCTACGAAGGGCTCGACCAGACCGCCGGCATGCCCAACGCCGTGGTCAGGGCCCTGGAAGACCGTCACATGCTCAAGGCCGAATACCGGGCGGGCGCCCGCTGGTACGAGCTGCAGCACGACCGTCTCATCGCCGCCATCCGGCACACCGACCCCGAGACGTTCCTCCAGGCGGCGCGGACCGCCCTCTCCAGGGCCCAGTGGGCCCACGCGCGGGAGCTGACCGAAGACGCGGTGCGCACGGCGGAGTTCGACGACCTGGGCGTGCGCGCCGAAGCCGAGGCGATCTTCGGCGACGTCGCGGTCGGGACCGGAGACCCGGAGACCGCGTGGCGGCGCTACGACGCGGCGGCGGAGATGTTCGCCGTGCTCCAGCGGGCCGACGGCGTGGGCCGGGTCCTGGCCGCCAAGGGCCGTCTGTCGCTGAGCCTGGGCGACTATCCCACCGCGGTCAGCGCGCTGACCGCAGCCGCCGCCAGAATACCGGGCGACATGTCCGCGCAGACCGCCCTCGCCCAGGCGCTGTGGCACGTCGGGCAGCCGCGCTCGGCCCTGATCGTCCTGAACAGCGCGCTGGCCGTGGCGGGCGACGCCCTGCTGGACGCCCTCGCCCTGCGCGGGGCGATCCTCGCCGACCTGGACCAGCCCGAGGCCGCGCTCCGCGACCTCGACCTGGTCCGCCAGCACCAGCGGCCCGCGACCCTGGCGGCCCGCGCGCTGGCGCTGGCGCTGGCCGGCCGCTTCGACGCCGCGGAGCAGGAGGCGGCCGACGCGATCGCCAACGCCGGGGGCAACGGCCCCGTGCTGCTGCGCGCCGCCCGCATCCGCGTCATCCTCGGCAACGCCGCAGCCGGCGCGGACCTGGCCGCCCAGGCGATCAGGGCGACCGATCCCGCCCTTCCCGAGCATCTGCGGGAGCAGGCCCGGCGTCTGCTCCCGCAGGAGTGACCTCCGGCTGCGCCGCCTCCCGCCAGATGTAGTCGAACTGCCGGACCCAGTAGGAATACCAGCGCTCGTTCTGCGCGCGGCTGAGCTCCAGGTGCATCCGCGACGAAGTCGACGGATTGTGAAAACCGTGGATCTCGACGATCGCCCGGCCCTTCGAGCTGTCCGGGTCGATGAGCACGATGCTGAATCCGGGACTGTAGGGCAGGAGCCGGTAGCGGAACTGTCCTTCGATCTCCCAGCCGCTCATCAGGTCCAGCCGTTCGACCGCGCTCTCAAGCGCCGCGGGCAGTTTCTGGACCGGGAATTCGACGGAGTCGTCCAGCTGCCTGGAGGCCATCCGCACCGCGGCCTTCTCCGCCGGGTCGAGAATCACGATGCGGACCGATCCGCCCGTACGGGCGAGCACGGACTTACGCAGGACCTCGCACGTGTGCGCGGAGAGCAGGTTCACCGCCGACGGCGCGAACACCCGCACATCACGCGCATTGGCCAGGGCCGACGACAACGGCACGGAGTCGAACGCCGACCGGTCCCCCAGAATGCTCGTGGAGATCTCCGAGCGCTCTTCCGGCAATGTGAGCCGGTAGACCAGAATTCCCACTCCGGAAAGGAGCGCGGCCCATTTCAGTTGATCGGGGACCACGTCTCCGAAGATCGAGACGACGGCGAAGGCGAACACCACGATGGTCACGACATGGGCATCGACGTTCTGCCGGACTTTCATGTCCTGGATAAGCCGCCGCAGCCAGACCACCACGCCTCCTCCGGGCCTTCTCGCCGTTCACGGCCCCTGAACACATTGTCGGCGACGGCAATTCGGAATGCGCGCCGTCCGGACGATCCCGTGGGTGCCGGCCCCGCGCGCCGCCGGGTGCGCCCGGGGCCGGCGGGCCTCCCGCCGTCGCGGCCCCGCCGGCGGAGGTCCGCCGGCGGCCCCGGCCAACCGGCTTCAGGAGGCGGGCGCCGAGCCGTTCACCGTCAGGATCCGCTCCTGCGTCTCGATGGCCGGGAAGGTGCCGGTGTCGACGATCCCGTGCTCGTTGTAGGCGGCCTCGATCAGGGCGTGCGCCCGTGGCTCCAGCTTCCACAGCGCCCGGTATTCGCGGGCGGTCGCCAGCGTGATGCCGGTCTCGTGGGCGATGTCGGCCGCGCGGGGGACGAACTTCCGCTCGATCTGCTGGTCCCAGTATTCCCGCGCCGCCCGCATCAGGGCCGCGCGCTGCGCGGTGTCGACGACCGGCAGGGCGGTCTCCACCACCTCGGCCTCGTCGTCCTCGTCGTCGTCGTAGGCCGAGGGCCGGGCGGCGGGCAGCGCCTGCGGCTGCTCGGGCTCGGGGGCCCACGGGACGGGCGGGCTCAGGTCGATCAGGGCGGAGGTGTTGTAGAGCGCGCCGATCTGGGACAGCAGCGCCTCCTGGCGAGCCGTGTCGACCGCCAGGCCGGTGTGCTCCACCGCCTGGTCCATCGCCCGGTCCAGCTTGACGAGCGCCGCGCGCATCCTGCGGTCGGAGGCCCCGGCCTCGCGGAGCGCGCGGGCGCGCTTGGCCGCCAGCGCGACCCGGGTCAACCTCCGGTGGGCGTCCACCTCGCTCGCGGTCCGGTCGCTGGCCTCGGCCAGCCCGACACGGACGAGCATGCGCTCGGGGGTGATCCGCCAGTTGATGCGGGCCCGCCCGGTGATGCGGTGCCGTTCGATCGCCATGCCGCGCTCCCACAGCCACGCGGCCACCAGCGGGGCGGCCAGCCGGAAGACGGCCTCGGCGAGACTGCGTGCGTCCATGCTCGACAGCACCGCCGACAGCCCGGTGAGGGTCCACACCGCGACGCCGTCGATGCCCGCGGAGTAGTTCTCCCGCATGTTGCGGCGGGCCCGCACGGCACTGGTGATCACCGCGACCTCGATGAACGCGAAGAGCAGCAGCCGCAGGGGGCCGTCGAAGCCGAGCACGTCACCGGAGAAGCGCCACATGCCCTGGGCGGACACGCCCGTGGCGATGCACGCGGCCACGATGGTGAGGATGTCCTCGGCCGGGCGGGGGGCGACGTAACGGTGGAAGAACCGGTTGCCCGCACGGTAGGCGGCACGGAGGGCGAAGTAGGCCAGGCCGAGCAGGGCCAGCGCGACCACGCAGATGATGACCGTTCCGACCGGATGGTCCGACGTGAAGGCGGTGATTTGATCGATGGGGGGCATCAGTCACTGTCCGTCAGTCTCGATGTCCGACAGGATATGGACGCGATCATTCCAGAATGTCGGCAGCTTGTTCGTGAAACGGGTAGTCACGCCTGGGACTTGAGTGAACACGGGTACGGACCCGTCCCGGGCTCGGCGTGGAGAGCCGTGCGGGGCGGGCGGCGCCCGGGGCTCTCGCGAATCGGCCATTACGCCCCCTTGACGTCTACGTAACGTGAATGCATAACATGCATGCATGTAACCGCGGAGATCACCGTGATCCTCCACGGCGGCGGGCACGGCCGACCGGAGGCCCCGCACAGCCAGGTTCGACGTCCCCACCTGCAAGGAGCACAAGTGACGCAACGGTCCGTCGCCCCCTGTGCCGTCCCGTCGCCGGCCCCGTCCACGCCCCCGCCGTCCGAGTGGTGGCGCGATGCGGTGATCTACGAGATCTACGTGCGCAGTTTCGCCGACGGGAACGGCGACGGCATGGGCGACCTGCTGGGCGTGCGCAGCCGCCTGCGCTACCTCGCCGACCTCGGCGTGGACGCCATCTGGCTCACCCCCTTCTACCCCTCCCCGCTGCACGACGGCGGGTACGACGTGTCGAGCTACCGCGCCGTCGACCCCCGGCTCGGCACCCTCGACGACGCCCGCGCCCTCGTCGCCGAGGCGCACGGCCTGGGCATGCGCGTGCTCATCGACATCGTGCCCAACCACACCTCCTCGGAGCACCCCTGGTTCGCGCAGGCGCTGCGCGACGAGCCCGGGGCCCGGGAGCGCTACGTCTTCCGGCCGGGCCGTGGGGAGGACGGGGCCCAGCCCCCCAACGACTGGGAGTCGAGCTTCGGCGGGCCCGCGTGGACCCGGCTGCCCGACGGCATGTGGTACCTGCATCTCTTCGCCCCCGAGCAGCCCGACCTCAACTGGGAAAACCCCGAGGTCCGCGCCGAGTTCGAGGACGTGATGCGGTTCTGGCTGGACATCGGCGTGGACGGGTTCCGCGTCGACGTGGCCCACGGCATGGTCAAGGCCGAGGGGCTCCCCGACGCCGGGTTCACCGGCCAGCTCAAGCTGCTCGGCCGCGCTCCGCTGCCCTTCTTCGACCAGGACGGCGTGCACGAGATCCTGCGTTCCTGGCGGCGGCTGCTGGACTCCTACCCGGGCGAGCGCATCGGGGTGGCGGAGGTGTGGCCGCCGTCACCGGCCCGGCTGGCCAACTACGTCCGGCCCGACGAGCTCCACCAGGCGTTCAACTTCAACTATCTCGCCGCCGACTGGGGCGCCGGCCCGCTCCGCCAGGTGGTCGACGCCTCGATCGCCGCCACCGACCTGGTCGGCGCGCCCACCACGTGGGTGCTGTCCAACCACGACCAGGTCCGCCACGTGACCCGCTACGGCGGAGGACGGCGCGGCACGCGGCGGGCGCGCGCGGCCGCGCTGCTCACCATGGCGCTGCCCGGCTCGGTCTACATCTACCAGGGGGAGGAGCTCGGCCTGCCGGAGGTCCTCGACCTCCCCGACGAGGTGCTGCAGGACCCGATCTTCTTCCGTACGGCCGGCGCGGACCGGGGCCGTGACGGCAGCCGGGTGCCGATCCCGTGGGCGGGCGGCGAGTCGTCGTTCGGCTTCTCCCCGCCGGGAGCCGACCCGAGCTGGCTGCCGATCCCCCGCGACTGGGGCAGGCAGGCGGTGATCCCGCAGCTCGGCGACCCCCGGCCCTTCCTCAACCTCTACCGCAACGCCGTGCGCCTGCGCCGTACCCACCCCGCCCTGGGCAGGGGGACGATGCGGTGGCTGGACTCGCCGCCGGAGACGCTCTTCTTCACCCGCGAGCCCGGACTGCTGTGCACGGTCAACCTGGGCGCCGACCCCGTCGTCCTGGAGTCGCCCGGCACGCTGCTGCTGGCCAGCAGCGACATGCGCTCCAACGGGCTCCAGGCGGTCCTGGAGCCCGACACGGCCGCCTGGTGGTCACGCACCAGCACCTGAACGCGCCGGTCGGGGGGCCGCGCGAGGCATCACTGGCCGGTCCCCGTCACGGCGGCACTCTCGCCGCCGTGACGGGGACCGGCCGGGGATGTCACTGGAGCGTGAGAACCGGGTCGTCGCCGGAGGCGGCCTCCTCGAGGGCGTCCAGGATCTGCCGGCCGTACTTCGCCAGCTTGTTCTCGCCCACACCGCTCACCTGGCCCAGCTCGGCCAGGGACGACGGAGGCTCGGTCGCGATCTCGCGCAGGGTCGCGTCATGGAAGATCACATAGGCCGGCACGCCCTGCTCCTTGGCGGTGGCCGCGCGCCAGGCGCGGAGCCGCTCGAAGACCGGCACCGCCTCCTCGGGCAGCTCCGCGGGGGCGGCGCGACGGGACCCGCCACCCCGGGCCGCCGTCTCCGACCTGGCCCGCGCCGCCCGCTCGGGCTCGCGCCGCAGCAGGACCTGGCGCCGGCGGCCCAGCACCTCGGCGCTCGCGTCGGTGAGCAGCAACGTGCCGTAGTCGCCCTCGACGGCCAGCAGGCCCTGGGCCAGCAGCTGGCGGACCACACCGCGCCACTCGGCCTCGCTCAGCTCCGTGCCGATGCCGAACACCGTCAGGGAGTGGTGGTCGAACTGGGTGACCTTGGCCGTCTCCCTGCCGAGCAGGATGTCGATGATCTGACCGGCGCCGAACTTCTGGCGCCGCTCGCGCTGGAGCCTGAGCACCGTCGACAGGAGCTTCTGGGCGGCGATCGTGCCGTCCCACGACTGCGGCGGCGTCAGGCACGTGTCGCAGTTTCCGCAGGCGGTGCTCTGCTGGCCGAAGTAGGCCAGCAGCCGCACGCGGCGGCACTCGACCGTCTCGCAGAGGGCCAGCATGGCGTCGAGGTGGGTGCCCAGGCGGCGCCGGTGGGCGTCGTCGCCCTCGGAGGTGTCGATCATCTTGCGCTGCTGCACGACGTCCTGGAGCCCGTAGGCCAGCCAGGCGACGGAGGGCAGGCCGTCGCGCCCGGCCCGGCCGGTCTCCTGGTAGTAGCCCTCGACGGACTTGGGCAGGTCGAGATGGGCGACGAAGCGCACGTCGGGCTTGTCGATGCCCATCCCGAAGGCGATGGTGGCGACCATGACGAGGCCGTCCTCGCGCAGGAAACGCGCCTGGTTGGCGGCCCGGGTGCGCGCGTCGAGCCCCGCGTGGTACGGCAGCGCCTGGATGCCGTTGCCCACCAGGAACTCGGCGGTCTTCTCCACCGAGGAGCGCGACAGGCAGTAGACGATGCCCGCGTCTCCGGAGTGCTCGGTGCGCAGCAGAGCGAGCAGTTGGCGCCGGGGCTCGTTCTTCGGCGCGATGCGGTATTGGATGTTCGGGCGGTCGAAGCTCGACACGAAGTGCCGGGCCTTCTCCAGATTCAGGCGGGAGGCGATCTCGGCGTGGGTGGCCTCGGTGGCGGTCGCGGTCAGCGCGATGCGGGGCACGGCGGGCCAGCGCTCGTGCAGCGTGGACAGGGCGAGGTAGTCGGGGCGGAAGTCGTGTCCCCACTGGGCCACGCAGTGCGCCTCGTCGATGGCGAACAGGGAGATCGTGCCGCGGTCGAGCAGCCGCAGCGTCGAGTCGAGCCGCAGCCGCTCCGGAGCCAGATAGAGCAGGTCGAGCTCGCCGTCGAGGAAGGCGGACTCGACCTGCCGGCGCTCGTCGGAGTCCTGTGTGGAGTTGAGGAACCCGGCCCGCACGCCGAGCGCCGTCAGGGCGTCGACCTGGTCCTGCATGAGCGCGATGAGCGGTGAGACGACCACGCCGACGCCCTCTCGCACGAGAGCGGGGATCTGGTAGCACAGCGACTTGCCGCCGCCGGTGGGCATGAGCACCAGCGCGTCGCCGCCGTCGACGACGTGGTCGATGATCTCTTGCTGGCCTTCCCGGAACGAGTCGTAGCCGAAGACGCGGTGCAGCACTCGCAACGCGTCGCTCACTTCGGGACCGCTCACGGGGGAGACCATCGGGTCATTGTATGAGGAGCGGTCCGGTCGCCCGGCGTTTTCACCCGTGCGGGCGGGGCGGACGGGTCTCACCTGACGGCCGGTTCCGCCCGTGCGGGCGGGACTCGGGGGCCGGCGGTGGCGGTTGGGAGTCTGTGCTGGCGTCCCGTCAGGGGATCGTTCACCGGGACTCCTCAAGGCGTCCGGCGGCCCTGCTGCAGTCCAGGTCAGCAAGTCCGGTAAGACCCGCCCGACAATGTGCCCGGTGAGCGGGGGCCGACCGGGGCGGCCAGCCGGCCGGCGGATCGCCGCCACGAGCGCGCTTCGATCCGCTCCATGTGGTCCCGAATGATGGAGACGTACTCGCGGCGAAGCGGTTCCTCCTCGAGATAGCCCATGTGGGCGGCGCCGGACTGCGTGACATGCTCGGAATCCGGGATACGGCCGGCGATATCCGCGAGATGCGAGGGAACGCATCCGTCGAACTCTCCGCCGAGGACCAGCGTAGGAACTCGAATCCGTTCAAGCCTGTCGAAGATGTCCCAATCCTTGAGGGCTCCCGTCACGTGGTAGTCCGCCTGACCGATCAACATCCGGAACGTGATCAAGCTCATGAGATCCGGGTCGAGGCTCACCGAAGAGGTGCGCACGACGCACGCGCGCATGTACTCGCCCTGGGCGATCCAGTAATCCGGATCATCCGTCTCTCCTCGCAGCTCACGACCGTAGGTGCGGTCCAGGACATCGCCCGGTAGCTTCGCCAGTAGATCTCGTACCTCTTCTTCGGACCGGGGGACGCCGGCCAGTCCGTTGGCGCAGATCAGACTCGTCCATTCGGGCGCGCGCTCGGCGGCGTACTGCAGCCCGAGCATGGCTCCCCAGGAGTGGCCATAGACGTGAGGTCGTTCCAGGCCGAGACCTCCGATGACCGCGCCGAGTTCGTCGAGGAAGCGATCCACCGTCAGCAGCGAGGCGTCGTCGATCCATCCGAACGCCCCACCCCGAGCTGGTCGTACCAGATGACTTCGCGTTCCAGGGCGAGCGGTTCGAACGCCTCGAACAACAGGTCGCTCGGATAGCCCGGCCCGCCGTGAAACTGAATCGCCTTCTCGCCGATGTTCTTCCCCATGTTGAGTTCTCCCTTTACGGTTTCCGGTCGAACGCGGAGCCGCCGAAATCGCGTCGCGCCCTGCCGGTGGCAGGTGTACACGCGCGCTAAAGCGAACGCCCGTTCACGCACGGCGACGCGCCTCCACGAGCGTGTATTCGGGGCGGCGACTTCCAACATGGAGAGGAAAAACGACCGAAAGTAAGGCTTGACTTACTTTGCCGCCTCAGGCAGCTGAATCCGATCACGGGAAACGGATGCCGTGTCGTGCACCCGCCTGCACTCGGCCACCAGCCGCTTGGTCACCCGCCGATCCGCGCGGGCCGCGATCGCGTGCACCGTGCGCAGCGGCAGCGCGACCAGCGCGTCAGTGATCTCCCAGGCGACGGAGGCTTCCTTCCTGGGCGGGGTGGGCGCAGGGGCCGGGGGAACCACCGCCGCGGGCACTGCTCGCGGCGATGGGCCACCGATCCACCAGGCACACAGAACGCAGCAGATCGAATACGGAAAGTGACGTAACAGACACCCCGATTCGGGCGCCTCGGCCTGGACGAGCCGCACCACCTGGTCGCGGTAACCGCGCGCAGCAACCACAGCGAACCCGGCAAGGATCCCGGTCAGCGGCTGCCGCCGTGTGCCCCAGCCCGCCGCCGACACCTGGCCGAACGGACCGCGGTCAAGCTGCGCCGGGCCTTGAGCGTCGATCCGGCGGAGAAACAAACACTGACCACGTTCGCCGAAGACCGCCCCAACGCGCCCCCGCCAGGGACGACCCCGCCCGCCGGCGACCGAGACCTCGCACACCCCCGGCCGTCCCGCCCGCGGGGGTTCATCTCACCGACGGTTCGGGCGGGAGCGCGACTTTCCAGCGTCCCAGCGTCGGCGGTGCGCGCCGGCGGAAGCGATCGGCGGGCGGTGATCGGCGGGCGGTGATCGGCGAGGACGACACGGAATCTCCGCGATGGCCACTGAACGAAATTCTCCAATTGCACTCAGTAACATCGCTATGGATTTGATCTTGAACGTGTTCCACATAGATCGGGAGTTCCATGGCGATATCACAACGGCCCAGGTCCGCGTTCACCACGCTTACCTGTGCCCTGACCACGCTGCTGGCCGCATGGGTGACCCCGGCGGTGGCCGACACCGATGCCCACACCGGCGCTACGACTCGGCAGGCCACCACACAGGCCGCCGCACCCTGCGTCCGGCACGGGCAGCACAATTACCCCGTCGACTACTACTGGAAGAACGTGCTCGGCCTGAGGCTGGGCAACGGGTCGGTGGCGGTCACCACCTCCCCGTCCCTGTGGGGCGGGCAGATCGCCCCCGGCACCACCTTCACCCTCACCCTGACCCACCGCACGGCCCGCTGGCCACTGCTGGTCAGGACCTACACCACCACCTGGGACCTGTCGTCCCTGCGAGCCAGCGCCGACATCGTCGGCCAGTCCGGGACCGGCGTCATCAACGGCAACACCCTGTCGATCACCTCGCCGGGCACCAAGACCGACCCGCCTGCGAAGGTCATCACCTTCCAGGTCAGGCAGGGCACCGTAGGGCGCAGCATGACGATTCGGCCGAGCGGGATCAGCAGCGTAATCGCCTTCCCGGGCCAGCTCGGAAACAACACCCCCGCCCCGCCGATCCACATCGTCAACGGCCAGTCCATCTCACCCACCAACGCCGTCGACGACACCGCCACCACCACGGAGGGCACCGCCGTCACCGTGCCCGTGCTGGCCAACGACACCGGGACGGCGCCGACGATCACCGGCGTCACCCAGCCCCGCCACGGCAGCGCGACGATCTCCGGCAACACCGTCATCTACACGCCCAACCCGGGCCTGGGCGGCACCGACACCTTCACCTACACCATCACCACCGCCTGCGGAAGCGCCACCGCCACGGTCACCGTCGCCGTCATCTGCACCCGCGAGCCCATCAACCTGGTCAACGGCAGCTTCGAGACCCCGCCCGTGAACCGGATCGACTACTCCATCGACGACGCCTCCATCAACCCCGCCGTCGGCTGGCACACCACCGCCTCCGACCACAAACTGGAGTTCTGGCCCAGCGGCGCGAGCGGGGTCCCGGCCGCCGACGGCCGGCAGTTCGCCGAACTCAACGCCACCCAGGTCTCCACGCTCTACCAGGACGTCCCCACCGTTCCCGGCACCCAGATGACCTGGTCGCTGTATCACCGCGGCCGTCTGGGGACCGACGTGATGCGGGTGCTCATCGGCGCCCCGGGCGCACCCGTGCCCCAGACCCCGACCGGGGCCTCCTCCCCGGACATCTCCGACGGCAACACCGCCTGGGGCCACTACAGCGGCACCTACGTCGTGCCCGCCGGGCAGACCGTCACCCGCTTCGCCTTCAAGTCGGTATCGGCCGCCGGAGGCCGTCCGACCTTCGGCAACTTCCTGGACGGCGTGGTCTTCCAGACACCGCCCTGCCAGCCCATGACCCAGAGCACCGCGAAGGCCGACCGAGCCCACAACGCGCGCCGAGCCCGATGACCATCCCGTCCTGAACGCCCTCGGGGACGGCCCGCACACCTGCGGCGGGCCGTCCCCGAGGGCACCCCGAACTTTTCGGAATCGAGATCCACCGCCTTGCGGCCGTGATCCCTGACCAAGGAGACCCCTGGTGAAACCACACGTCCTCGCCCCGCTACTGCTCACTCTGCCGCTGCTGCCGGCCTCGGTACCCACACCGGCCGCCGCCCAGCACACCGCACCCGCCCCGCCCACCCGCCGGCAGGCGGTCCAGGCCGCCTTGGCGGCGATCGTCACCGCCGGAGCCCCCGGCGCCCTGGCCGAGACCCGCGACGAGAACGGCCGCTGGAGCGGCACCGCCGGCACCGGCAACACCCGCACCCACGCCCCGTCCCGCTCAACGGGCGCTGGCGCATCGGCAGCGTCACCAAAACCTACATCGCCGCCCTGATCCTCCAACTCGCCGGCGAAAACAAGCTCGCCCTGGACGACCCCATCGACCGGCACCTGCCCGGCCTGCTGTCTCGCGGCGATCAGATCACCATCCGGATGTTGCTCAACCACACCAGCGGCATCGCCGACTACGCCGCCACCTTCGACAACACCCCGGCCGGACTGCGCCGCCTGGCCACCACCACCTACACCCCCGGCAACTGATCACCATCGGCACCGGTCTGCCGCCCACCTCCGCCCCTGGCGGCGCCTGGGCCTACTCCAACACCGGCTACGCCGCCCTCGGCCTGCTGATCGAGAAGATCACCGGCCGGGGCCTGTCTGTCGCCCTGCACACCCACCTGCGGCACGACCGTCTGGGGGCACAAGGGCCACATACCGGGATGTGCCACCTACAGCTTCCACACCGACCGCCGCAGCATCACCATCGCCGCCACCGCCCTGCCCGCCCCCGACGACGCCGCCGTCGACCAGGCCATGAACCAGGCCCTGAACGCCGAGTTCTGCACCTGAAAACCGACCACCAGGGGTGCCACCGGAATACGGCGGAAACAGGCCGCAGACTTGATCGCTGATCGTTAGGGTCTTGACGTCCCGGCTGCTTGGTGGTTCCTGGGAGTTCGGATGGCCGGACGGCCTACCCGAGGTTCGCGCGAGCGGTGTTGGCGTTGGCGACCTGGCCTACGGCGAGTTCGGCAAGCGCTGCCGTGTCGGCCCGGGCGAGGACCGCTTCGGCCCGGACGAGGAATGGATCGACCCGTTCGCCGACCCGCGGCCCGACATCCGCCGCTGGACCGAGCCGCTGCGCCGCGAACTCCGCCAGGCGTGGACCATGCTCGACCACGCCGAGCGGCATCCCTGGTCCGGCTGACCGCCGCGCCATCGCCGCGCGGGACTGACAGCGCCGCCCGCGCGAGCGTCGCGGCCGCCATAGGGGCCCCATACCGGCCCGGAACTCCTACAGCGCCGGCAAGCCGCCACTCGGTTCCCCTCCACCGCACCGGTCCCGCCGGGTCAAGCCGCTGCCGGCCCGAACAGGCGATCCAGGTGGTAATCGATGATCCCGGTGGCGGCCTCGTGGCTGCGCTGTCGGCTGAGAACACTGGAGGTCAGGCCGTTGGCGAGAGCCAGAAGGCCGGCGACTTCGATACGCGGGTCACGATCGGGGGCGATGTCCCCGGCCTGCTGTGCGGCGGTCAACCGTACGGTGAGGAAGTCTTCCAGTGCGTTGGGCAAGGTGAGCCCGACCGCGGCGAGCGCCGGGTCGGTGAGGGCGGCGGTGTAGTAGGCGGTCCAGGCCATGGAGTCCAGGCGGCTCTGCTCGTCGGAGGGAAGGATCACACCGAGGACGGCGGCGAAAACGCCTCGCGGTGTCAGCTCGCCCGCGGTAGCGGCGGCCCGTTGCTTGACCCGGCGGTCCATGCGGGCGCCCAGCTCGGTGAGGCCGGACTCGAGCAGGGCCTGCTTGTTCGTGAAGTAGTACTGGACGACGCGCAGCGAGACGCCGGCCTCGGCGGCGATCTCACGCATCGACACCGCCTGCAGGCCACGGGTGCTGGCGATGCGCAGCAGCGCCTCAGTCAACTGGCGCCGCCGCTCATCATGATCCACCTGTCGGGGCATACCCGTTTCCTACCTGCTGTCCGTGTTGCGCTTCAGCGTTGCGGTCCCGGGCCGCGCCTGATCGGGAAAGGTGAGGATCCGCTCGGCGACCAGGTCCGGAGCTTCGACGGGCAGCGAATGTCCGGTGCCGGGCACAATCTCCACGCGCCAGGACGGCGCGATGTCGGCCAGCCGCGCGGCCAACGCCTGCGCGTCGAGCAGCGCGCTGCGGGCGCCCAGCAGCACCTGCACGGGCACGGACACCTCACGTATCTGCTCGTCGGTGTAGGCGGGCGGGATGGGCACACGCCGGCGGAAGGACCAGCCGGCCCGCATCAGCTCCACCAGCCCATCCTCGCGCAGCACCCCGTTGTCCACTACGCCGGCCATGCGGTGTCGCAACGTACGAGGCAGCATGGAGGCGATGGCTCCGGCAAGGGCCCACCGGATGAACCGCCTGGGCAACGGCGCGAAGCCGCCCGGGTCCACCAGCGTCAGCGCCGCGACCCGGCCGCCCCCTCCGAGTTGCTGCTCCACTGCGGTCCAGCCGCCGTAAGAGAAACCCGCCACGTGTGCGCGCTCGGCTCCGACTGCGGCCAGTACGTCGGTGACCCAGCCACCGACCTCGACACCGGTCGCGAGCGGCCGCCTCTGAACCGAGCGGCCTGGCTCGCCGAGCGGGTCGACGGCAAGGACCGGGCGCGTGCGCGCCAGCAGCTCGATGTAGCGGTACCAGGCCAGCGCGTTCCCGCCGGCACCGGCCAGGAGCACCACCGGATCCCCCTCGGCGGGCCCGGCCCGGTGGATCCGCACACTGCCGGCGCGGGTCTCCACGTCGATGATGTCCACCGGCACCGGCCACAGCTCCCCGAGCAACCGGTCATAGACGACGTAGTACTTGTCACGGGCAGAGTCGCTGGTGAAAGTTGACGGCCGGTCAGGAATGCGCATGGTGGCCTCATCTCCCGAATGGATACAGTTGTATCCTATCAAGTGGCCGGCGAGGCCGCGACCGCGGTGGTTGAGTGGATGACGGAACACGTACCCGATCTGCCAGTCATCGCCCGAGGGCGCCCGGCCAACATCGCCTCTCAACGGGTGGCGGGTGCGCGCCGGCCTGGTACAGGCCGAACACCTCGTCATCGCCGGCGATGACGGCCAGGGCGAGGGGCAGGGTGAAGACGGCGGCGGTGCGCCGCATCGAGGTAGGCGTGGATAGTCCTGTTCGCGTCCAGCGGGAACGTCTGTCGATGAAACTCGGCAACACCCCTGATCACAGCGATGTCGTATCGATGAGTTTCGGCAACACCCAGGTCCTTGCGGTGAGAGCATCAACGTGCTGCTCGCCGCAAAGGGGCCCCGATGCCGTCGCAGTCCAAGAGCGGGCTCTACGCGGTGATCCGACGCGATGTGCGAGCCGGGGATGTCGATCCGGGCCGTGATGCGCAAGCACTGCGCGTCCTATGAAACCGGCCATAAGTCGATCTTGACAGCGTAGGGCATGCCCGCTGCGGGACGCCTTCCATTGCCTCGGCTGCTACGGACGCCGCGCCACCGTCGCGATCCGGCTACGGCACGGACGGCCTGCCGGGTGCGCTGGTGGCCCGGATGAAGCGGGCGCCCCACTCCTGGACGTGCGCGGCGAACTCCGGCGGCCCCAGCACCTCGAACTCGGCTCCCACATTGCCCAGCGCCTGGGTCGGCCAATCGAGAGAGGTCGAAGTCATGGTGATCCGGCAGCTGTCGTGGCTGAGCGGTTCGATCGTGCCCCACTGGCCGACCGCCTGCCGTACCCGGGTCACGGGGGCATGGACGAGCGCCTGGACCGTGTACGGCGCCGGGGCTCCGCTGGCTTCCTGGACGAAGGCCGCGGCGTCCTCGGCCGGGAGTGGACGCGGCCGGAATCGCGTGCCGGTCCCGGCCGGCTCGATCAGCCGGTCGAGGCGGAAGCTTCGCCAGTCGTGCCGGGTCAGGTCGTAGGCGACCAGGTACCAGCGTCCGCCGAGGGCGACCAGGCGATGCGGCTCGACCTCCCGCTCGGTGGGGGCGGAGCCTCTGGCGGTGTAGCCGAAGCGCAGCCGCTCCTGGTCCCGGCAGGCCTGGGCGACCGCCGTGAGCACCTGCGCCGGGACGACCGGCCCGGACGCGGCGACGGAGAGGGTCATCTCCCGCAGGGCGTCCACCCTGGCCCGCAGCCGGGGCGGTAGGACCCGAATCACCTTGGTGAGCGCACGCAGTGACGCCTCCTGCATCCCGGCGATCCCGCTCTGCGCCGCGTCGCCGATGCCCACCGCCAGAGCCACCGCCTCCTCATCGTCCAGCAGCAGCGGCGGCAGGACGGCGCCGGGCGCGAGCTGGTAGCCGCCGTCGGTCCCCCGGGCCGCGCTGACCGGATAGCCGAGCTCGCGCAGCCGGTCGACGTCGCGGCGCAGGGTCCGCTCGGATACCCGGAGCCGCTCGGCCAGTTCCGTGCCGGGCCAGTGGCGGTGGGTCTGCAGCAGCGAGAGCAGTCGGAGAGTCCGTGAGCTGGTGTTCGCCATACCGCCATCCTCACCCGACTTCCGGTCAAAAAATGACCGGAAGTCTCTTTAGAGTCGATTTTGAAGGCCGTACGACATAAGGACCAAGAAATGATCCCCCGTGAGATCCAGCTGACCGCACAGATCACCGGCACCCCCACGCTCGACCACTTCACTGTCGCCACCACCGAGGTGGACGGCGAGGTTGTGGTGCGGACTGACCAGGTAGGGCTCGCCGCGACCTACCTGGAGCTGATGCGCGCGGACTGCACCATCCCGGTACCGGCCTGGCAGCCGGGCCAGCGGGTGGGCGTGGCCGCCATCGGCACCGTCGTCCGGTCCGACAGCCCCGAGCTCGCGGTTGGCGACCTGGTGCAGTCGATGACCGGCTGGAGCGAGTACTCGGCGGGCCCGGCCGCCCAGTACACCAAGCTTGACCCCATCGCAGACCCTGGCTACTACCTCGGTCAGGGGCCGACGGCCCACTACGGGATGGCCGACGTGGCGGGCGTCGGCGAGGGCGACGTGGTGTTCGTCTCCGGCGCGGCGGGTGGGGTCGGCTCACTGGCCGGGCAGATCGCCAAGTGCCTGGGCGCGGTACGGGTGATCGGCAGCGCCGGCAGCCCGGCCAAGGTCGACTATCTGGTGAACGAGCTCGGCTACGACGCCGCGTTCGACTATCACGACGGCTCGCCGGTCGACCGGCTCCGCGAGCTCGCACCCGAAGGCATTTCGGTGTTCTTCGACGTCGTGGGCGGCGAGCAGTATCAGGCCGCGCTGCAGGCGGCCAGGCCCGGCGCCCGCTTCGCGCTGTGCGGCTCGCTGTCCAGCCAACTCGGCGACGCGGCCGAGCGCTTCCCCAAGCCCGACCATGCCGCGGCCCAGGCCAGAGGTGTCGAGCTGCTGCCGTTCTCCTGCTACCACACCCCCGACCAGATCGCCGCCTGGCGGGAACACTTCAGCACCTGGCTGGGCGAAGGCCGCTTCGTCTACCCGCAAACGGTCATCAAGGGCGAGGTCGAAGACGTGCCGCAGGCGTTCTTGTCCCTGCTCCAGGGCTCCTACCAGGGCAATGTCTCGGTGCGGCTGTCGTGAGGACTCTCTCGAGCAGGGCCCTGAACCGGGCCCTGCCAGGCTGCCAGTTCCTGCTGGCCCGCACCGATCGCACCCCGCTGGAGGTGATCGGGCGGGCCGGGCCCGCCGGGGGCGGCCGGACCGGTTGCCGGCCACCTACCGCCGCACCCACGGAGTTACCTACTTCCACGGCTGCTACTGCGTCGGCGACGACACGTTGTGGGGGATCGACCGGC
>NZ_JBVJHH010000037.1:0-112613 GCF_055586905.1 Streptosporangium sp. NPDC048886 | reverse complement strand
ACTGGAGCGGCCTCGGCGTCCTCACCAACGTGCTCGACGCCGAGTTCTGCCCGACCACACCCCGATAACCCGCGACCACACCGCAGGAGGTGGGGGCGGCGCCCAGAAGGCGCCGCCCCCACCTCCGCACCCACCCCAAAGACCCCGACCATCACCGACCTCACGATCTCCACGACCGACCTGCACAAGGCGCACGGCGAGCACCTCGTCCTCGACGATGTCGACCCGGACATCTCCGCAGGCACCATCTTCTCCCTGCTCCGGGTCCCTTCCGACAGCGCGTGTCGCGAGCTTGTTTGGTAGAAAGCCCTCCATGAACAACGATCCGCGATCCGGTTTGAAACACCTGGTGAGCGTCCTGGCCGTCGGCGCGGCGTTTGGCGCGGCTACCTCCCTGGTCAACGCCGTGGCCCAGCTTTCTGTGGATCTGGAGAGCCGGGAAGCGACGACCAGCGGGTGGTCGGTCATGGAGATCGTGAGCGTACTGCTGGACTCCGGCTGGGCATGGGCCGGGTTGGCGGTGCTGGCGGGGTTGCTGGCCACCCGCGCCGAGCAGGGCGGTCTTGGGGCCCGGACACTGGCCCGGGGCGCCGTTGCCGGAGCGTCGGCCCTGCTCGCCGCCACGGCGGCGTACTACGCCGTGGACACGGTCGTCCACGGCGTCTCGCTCGGCTCCTACGGGCATGACACGGTCTACTGGTGGGCGGCGAGTATTCTGCTCGGACCGATTCTGGGCGCCACAGGAGCGTGTGTCAGGCAGCCGGGAGCGATCGGTGTGCTCGCAAAGGTGACCGTGCCGGTCGGCGCGACCGTCCAGATGTTCGTGATGCCACCGGGCAGGGATGAAGTGATCACGACTATCGGGCAATGGATCGTGTGGACGACGGCCGCCGTGAGCATCGGCGTGGTGATGGTCCGCGTCCTCGGCCTGCGGCGGCAACGGGACTTCTCCAGCGGAGCGGAGTTGCCGTAGAGCCTCGGCCGCGGATGAGTGGACTTCCGGGATCGGCGCCATCTCGGAAGTCGCCGTCCCGCCCGACGTGCTCACCGGCATGACGACCCTGCTCGATGAGGACTGACCCGGCGCGTAGTCGAGCATGGTCAACACCTGGCGGAGTCCTCGGCGCAGCGGCTCGGTCCGGCGGCGGATGCCGGGCCGCGGACCGACGAACGGGTCGATCCATACAGGTCCGGCTCACCGAGATCGTGTTGCCGCCGCCGGCCGCTGAGCACGGCATGCTGCCCGCGCAGCGACGGACATGAACAACATCGCGGACATGAACATCAGCAAGGTCGGCTTCGGGGCCTGGGTCAATCGTCGACGCCACCGGCGTCCCCTTGGCCGCGATCCTGACCGGCGGCAACCGCGGGCGACGTCACCCGGCTCATCCCGCTGGGTCGTCGAGCAGGCCTTCGCTCTGCTGCACCGCTTCCGCCGGTCGCGGATCCGCTGGGAGGTTCGGGACGGCGTCCATGAGGCCTTTCTCGGCCTCGGCTGTGCCTTGATCTGCTGGCACCGCCTCAGCTCATTGCGTTAGGAGTTCTGAGCAGGTCGTGTGAAACGACGGTCAACGGGGTGGTGACAGCACTCGCACAACAGACTTCAGGTATCGATATTCCTCAGTCCGCCAGAAAAACGTTATTCCGCCTGGCATCAACCAGTAACGTCCTTCAGATTTTGTCGGCTGGCAGTTCACAGCGCACCTGTGGGTGGCCACGCCGGAGCTGCAGCGTCAGGTCGACGACAAGTACGGCAAGGGCCGGGTGGTCCTCGACGGCTTCCTCAAGCCGGCGGCCCCGTAAACCGCAGCGGCAGCCCCGTCCATCCGGGATGCCGTTGGTGAATGGTTTTCCGCCCTCGCAGAAGAGCTCAGGCTGCAACCACCCCGCAATTCTTAGAGATGGCGGTGCGGTTACAGCATGTTTGGGGTGTCCTCACAGAGGTGCAGCTTCTCGCCCCCCTTCTTTCGGAACTTTCCTCTCGTCAGACCTTAGGGCTCGATGAGCACCCAGAACGAGCTGCCCGTACCAACTCGGCAATCGGTGTATCATGCCCTTATTTTGCCGCCGTGTGTCGAGTTCTGGACTTTGTTCAGGGCCCGCAAAGAGTAGTCACCGTGGGCGGTTCCGGCCCCTTCCTTGCTCGAGGCGAACGGATATCCGTCACAGCTGTTGGGTCCGCCGACGGGCAACTTGTCGGCCCCGAAGGGAGGCCGATGCTTATCTGGCCGGCGGCTCAACGTCGGACAGCACGCCCTCGACCGTCGCATCGGCGGCGTCGGCGCTGGTGAAGGTGGACACCACGGTGGCCTGCCCGCCCCTGACCGTGAAAAGCGCCTTTGACGGGGCGCCGGCAGGACCTTCGACACCCGCTGCGCTCCCCGCTCAAAGGCACTTCTCCTCACTACGTGTTCATCAGCAGCAATGGACCATATCGGCCGACGCGGACGATGCGACGACCACCCCACCGGCCGTAGCGGACACGGCGAACAGCACGGCGGCCGCCAGGCGTAGCAACCTGCGCTTCATGGGATCTCCTTCGTTGGCAACAGTCGGCCGCCTCGGCCCGAAGAGCGGATCCGACGACGACCGCATCCCGGTTCGTAGACGACGATGCGCGCCCGACCCTGGACAATCCTTGCCAACAACCTTGAATCTGCAGATCAGAACCGTTACACACGGGTGATCGAGAGATGGGGGTGTGGCATGCCGGCGGATTTCCGGCTCCTGGGTGACCTGGAGGTTCGCGTGGACGGCCGGCGCGTGGAACTCGGGCATCACCGCCAGCGGTGCGTACTCGCGGTACTGCTGGTCGAGGCCGGCAGGCGGGTGTCGATCGATCAGCTCCTGGACCGGGTGTGGGGCCACCATCCGCCTCGGCATGGTCGCGACACGCTCTACAGCTACCTGTCCCGCCTGCGGCGGATGCTGGCGGCGGTCGACGGTGCGCGGATCGCACGGCAGAACGGCGGTTATGTGATCAGCGTCGATCCCATGACGGTCGATGTGCACAGGTTCCAACACTGGGTCGAAGCAGCCCGAACCACCGACGACGCTCACGCCCGACACCTGCTGGAGCAGGCGCTCGCCCTGTGGCGCGGGGACGCCCTCGCCAACCTGGACACCCCCTGGCTGAACACGCTGCGCGAAGGGCTGGTCCAACAGCGGCATGCCGCTGAACTCGACCTCACCGACGCCCACCTCCGTTCGGGGCGGCATGCCGAATTGGTGCCCGCGTTGACGGTACGGGCGGCACGCCATCCGCTGGACGAGCGACTGGCCGGTCAGCTCATGCTCGCCCTGTACCGCAGCGGCCGACCGGCCGAGGCCCTGCAGCACTACCAGCGAATCCGGCTGCATCTGGTCGAGGAACTCGGCGCCGACCCCGGCCCGTCACTGCAGGACTTGCACCGCCGCATCCTGACCGCCGACCCCACGACGACACCGCCTGCCTCCACACCGGCCCCACTGTCCGGGCCGCCTGGCATCGTGCCGCGTCAGTTGCCGGCCCCGCCGGCCCGGTTCACCGGCCGAAGAGCCGAACTCGGGCAGCTCAGCAGAGCATTGGAGGAATCCGGCCGGCCAGGGGGCACGGTGGTGATCTCCTCCATCGGCGGGATCGGGGGCATCGGGAAGACGTGGCTGGCCCTGCGCTGGGCGCACGAGAACATCGACCGCTTCCCCGACGGACAGTTGTTCGCCAATCTGCGGGGCTTCGATCCGATCGAGCAGCCGCTGTCCCCAGCCACCGCTGTACGCGGCTTCCTGGAGGCACTCGGCGTCGGTCCCATGGGGATGCCGACAGACCTGGACGCGCAGGTGGGCCTTTACCGCAGTCTGGTGGCCGGACGGCGGATGCTGATCGTGCTGGACAACGTCCGCGACGCCGACCAGGCCGCCCCCCTGTTACCCGGCAGCCCCACCTGTACGGTCGTGGTGACCAGCCGCCATCAGCTGGCCGGAATGACCGCGGCCAACGGCACCCGGCCGGTGGCTCTGGACGCACTCGACGACGCCGAGGCCCACCAGTTGCTCCTCCACCGACTCGGCGCCGAGCGGTTGGCGGCGGAACCGGAAGCCGTGGCCTACTTGCTGGCCTGTTGCGCGGGTCTACCGCTGGCTCTGGCCGTCCTCGCCGCCCGTGCCGTGCTCAGCCCGCAGTTGCCGCTGGCCGCACTCGCCGTCGAACTACAGGACGTCACCGGCCGGCTGGACGTGTGGGACACCGGGGACCTGCGGACCAACCTGCGCGCCGTGTTCACCACCTCCTACCTCGGCCTTTCCACGCGAGCCTCCGAGGTGTTCGGACTGCTGGGCCTGACGCCGGGCCCGGACATCGGCCTCGGTGCCGTCGCCGCCCTGACCGGCCTGCCTCCCGCCCGAGTACGCGGACCGCTGCGAGAGCTGGAAGGGATGTCCCTGATCCATCAGCACACTCCGGGCCGGTGGCGCATGCACGACCTGGTCCGCCGCTACGCCGCCGAGCAAGCCCGCGAGGACCAGCCCGAGACCGCTCGGCAGGCCGCGCTTCGACGGTTGGTCGATTTCCACCTGCACACCGCCTACGCCGCCGAACGGGTTCTCGCGCCGCATCGCGCACCGATCAAGCTCGGCGCCCCCGCTCCTGGATGGTGGCAGGGGCCGCCGGCCGACCACACCGCCGCCTGGACGTGGTTCACCGACGAACACGCCTGTCTGCTGGCCACCCGGCACCTCGCCGCGAAGCAGAACTGGCACGAAGCGGTATGGCAGCTTGCCTGGAGCCTGGACACCTTCCACTTCCGGCGCGGAACCATACAGGACCAGTTCGACGACTGGCTGGCGGGACTGGAAGCCGCTCGCCATCTCGACGATCCCGAGGTCCAGGCGCTGGCTCACCGGATCCTCGGCCACGCCTGCGCCCGGCTGGGCCGGCATGGCCTGGCCATGGATCACTTCCAGCAAGCGCTGACCCTCGCCCAGCGCACCGGGGACCTCTCCGCCCAGGCCCAGATCCATCAAGGCATGGCGATGTCCTGGGCGCAACGGGAGGATTTGCGGCAGGCCCTGGAGCACACCACTCAGGCTCTGCACCGCTACCGGGCCCTCGACGACCATGTGCGGACAGCCGACGCGCTCAACGACATGGGCTGGTACGCGAGCAGGCTCGGACTGCACACCGAAGGCCTCGCCCACTGCGAAGCCGCCCTGGCCCTGTTCCGCCGTCACCAGCACCGCGACGGAGAAGCCAACACGCTCGACAGCCTGGGATACATCGCCCACCACACAGGTCAGTACGGCCAGGCCCTGAGCTACTACAACGGAGCTCTCAGGTTGCTCCAAGAGATCGGCAACGCCTTCGACGAAGCCAACACCCTGGAACACCTCGGAGACGTCCATGCCGCGATCGGTGACCGGCAACAGGCCCGCAGCGCGTGGCGTCAGGCGCTACGGCTCTACCAAGCCCAGAACCGTGCTGAGGACGCCGACCGCGTTCAGCGCCGGTCGTCGGCCGTCTGAGCGTCGATCCGCGGTTCTGCCGCGCCCCATGGGGGCCGGCCGCCTTGGGAATGGAAAGCGACCGCATCGACGTCCTGCCCGGCCGCACCACCGACACCTTAGAGGCCTGGCTACGTGCCCATCCCGGAGTACGGGTGGTGTGCCGCGACGGGTCGGGCGCCTACGCCGAAGCGATCCGCCGGGCCCTGCCGGACGCCATTCAGGTCGCCGACCGGTGGCACCTGTGGCACAACCTCGGCGAGGCTGTCCTGAAAGAAATCGCCGGGCACAGCGCCTGCCGGACGACCTCATCGCCTCCTGCCCGGAGACAGGAGCCCCGGAGCGGTAGCCCGTCCGGTGCGGTGGCGGAGCATCCTGATCGGCGACGCATGCCGTTAGCCTCGGTCGCATAGTGTTCGACTCCGTTCATTTGGATCTCCTGCCCTATGCCGGTTTCGACATGAGTCGCTACGTCCGGCGGACGCACTGCAGTCGGGAGGACCTCGGCTGGCAGTCCTTGCTCGCGCAACGGTTTGACCACGTCCCACTGGTCGAGGAGATGGAGTTGCCGGCCACGGCGGACTTGCACCTGATACTGCTGTAGCAGGCCGGACCGTGATCGAGACGCGGACCGGTGGTCAATGGAGCCGCCACGCCTGGGTGCCGGGGCGGCTCGAACTGGCTGTCCCGGACCGGCCCGCCCTCCGTCGCTATCGCGCGGACCGCCCCTTACGCAGCGTGCAGGTCCACATCCCGCGCGGCACCGTCGAACGGACCGCGGAGCGGCTGAGGGGCCGCGCGGTGGACTACGCGAGCATGGCGGCGTCCGTGGCCGCCGGTGATCCGCTGATCGAGGAGGCTGTCCGCGCCGTCGGCTCCGCGGACGAGACCGGCGACCTGTACGCCGAGTCCGCGGCCGCCTTCCTGGCCGTGCACCTGCTCACCCGCCATTCCCGGCTGCCTGGTCAACGGGCGCCGGTGCGGGAGGACGCGCGCGTCCGTGCGGCGATCACCGTCATGCGTGACCGACTGGCCGAACCGCTCACCCTGGCCGACATCGCGGACGAGGTGTATCTCAGCGTCTATCACCTTGTTCGCGTGTTCAGCGCAGCGACGGGAGAGACGCCCCACCGGTTCCTCATCCGATTGCGAATCGAGAAGGCGCAGCGCCTGCTGCGGGATACCGATCTCACGGTCGCCCGGATCGCGCCGCTCTGCGGTTTCGCCAGTCCCGGCGCTCTGTCGACGGCCTCCCTGCGGCACACCGGCACCCGTCCCTCGGCATATCGCAATTCCTGACCGTTTTCCCGGCAATCTCCGGCATGGACCCTGTAGGGCCTGTTTCTAGGGTTTCGTCCATGTCTGGAAACGCGGCGACAACGCCTGAGATCGAGCCCTGCCCCATGCGCATTCCCGACCGCGACCTGACGGACCTGCGGGCTCGTCTCGACGGGGTCCGGCTTCCCGAGCCGGAAACGGTGCCGGACGCCACGCAGGGTATCGAGCTGGATCGGATGAGAATGCTGCTGGACACCTGGCGACAGCACGACTGGCGGGCCAGGGAGCGGGTGGCGTCCCGCCGCGCAGGCCGTCACCGCGCAGCCCGGGGCCGTCCACCGCGGTGGCGGACTCCAGTGCCGCAGCACCGCCGAAGCACGCGCCCGCGACTAACCGCGCGTCCGAGCCTTGAGCGGCCTCCGGCCGGCGGCTGCTCGAGGCTCGGACGGACCGGACTCATCCGTCGAGGAAGCGCACCAGCTCCGCGGTGACGAACCGAGGGTTCTCCTCGATGAGCCAGTGCCCTGCGCGCGGCACGTCCACCGCGCGCACGATCTCGGTCATGCGCGGGGCCACAGTGGCTCGGACCGCGTCGAGCTGCCCCTGGGCGGTCATGAGCAGGGTCGGGACATGGACCGGCGCCGCCGCCGCGGTGTCGCGGACATCCTTGTCGAGGGCGCGGTAAAGCTCGAAGCCGCCCGACAGGACCGCCGGTCGGCTGTAGGTCCGCGCGTACTCGTCGATCTCGGTGTCGGTGAACGGCGACCGATCCGAGGTGCCGCCGAACGCCGTGCCACCGAACGAGACCTGGGGATAGAACAGGGCCAGGTACTCGCGGACGTCGTCGCCCACGACCGCCTCGGGCACCCGTCGCTGGGAGTGGAAGGCGATGTGCCAGCTCAGTGAGCGGTACGTGGACGCATCGATCGCGGGCCCGGGCAGCGGCAGGTCGAAGTAGCCGAGGCGCGCGGTGTCGCCGGGGAACTGGCTGGCGTACTGGAATGCCACTGCCGCGCCGAAATCGTGCCCGACGACACGGGCGTCACGCACCCCGAGCCGATCGGCGATCAGCGTGTGCACGTACCGCGCCAGCGTGGCCTTGTCGTAGCCGGTCGGTGAGCCGGTGCTGTCGCCCAGTCCGGGAAGGTCGACGGCGTAGACGGTGTGGTTCTCGGCGAGTGCCGGCATGATCGGCCACCAGCCGTACCAGGTCTGCGGCCAACCGTGTATCAGCACGACCGGCGTGCCGCTGCCGCCGGTCACGTAGTGCATGCGGACGCCGTCGACGTCGGAGAACTCGTGCCGGAAGGTGTTGCCGAACTGGGGATCGTCCTGCGTGGCGACGGCGTAGGAGGGAACGTCCCCGGCTGTCGGCGTGGAACAGGCGGCGGCGCCGATGGTGAGCAGGAGGGTGAGCGTGACGGTCGCCACCGTACGCGCGGATCGGAGGAAGCCGCGCGACAACGGACGAGTTGCGGTGATCATGTGGTCCTGTCCTGGAGAAGGTGGGTCAGCGCCCGGTCGCGCCGTCGATCAGTTCGCGGAGGATGTCCGCGTGGCCGGCGTGACGGCCCGTCTCCTCGATCATGTGGGTGAGGGCCCAGCGGATGCTGGGAGCGGGGCGTCCCGGCCGCGGCCGAGGGATCGGTGCGCCGAGATCGGTGCACCCGTCGAGCAGTTCGTTCGCGAGCTCGACCGTTTCCCGGTAGCGGGCGACGACGTCGGCCACACTGTTCGCCGGCGCGGCCTGGAACGTCGCCTGCCAGTCGGTGACGTCGTCCCCGAGGAACATTGAGCGTTCGACGGAAGTCAGGTGGTTGAGCAGGCCGAGCAGGTTCGTGCCCGACGGCACCGCGGCTGTTCGCACCTGGGGTTCGGGGGCACCCTCGACCTTCGCGGCGATCGAGGTCCGGAGGTAGTCGAGGAATGCGCGCAGGATCGCGGTCTCGTCGCTCCCGGTCCGGGGCGGCGGGGTGTCGTCGCGACGGTCGCGGCGCGTGGTGCTGGGCACAGCGGTTTCCTTCCTTCGTCGGGAGCGGTTCTGGTCGCCGTGTCAGGCGGTGCGCCGGATGAGCAGGACGTGGTCGGTGATCTCGGCGGTGCGCCCGCCCGGTCCGGTCGCGATCCGGCGGGGTGTGTCGGCCCGCTCGACCGTCCAGGTCGCCGGGTCCAGGCCGATTCCCGCGGCGACCTCCCGCGGGCTCGGATACCGGACGCCGGGGTCCTGGTTCCACGACCACGGCGCGGCCGAGCCGTGGTCGACGACCAGCAGCCGCCCGCCCGGGCGCAGGGCGCGTGCGGCGGAGCGCAGGACGGTTGCTCTGTCCAGGTCATGGGGAGTGTGCAGGTAGTGGGCACAGATCAGGTCGAATCCGCCATGTGGGAAGGACTCGTGCAAGTCGTGGCGCACGGTGAGGACGCGGTCGCCCAGGCCGTGTGAACGGGCGAGGGCGGCGAGCCGCCCGACCGCCACGGCCGAGATGTCGACGGCGGTGACGTGCCATCCCTGGCCGGCGAGCCACAGCGCGTCGCCGCCGTCGCCGCATCCGAGGTCCAACGCGTCGCCGGGCAGCAGGCCCGTCATCGTCTCGGTGAGGCGCGCGTTCGGCTGCGGGCCGACGGCCGCCGGTCGGGCCGCGTAGACGTCGTCCCAGAACGTGACCGCATCGGTGGTGCTCATCAAGGCTCCTTCTGTCGGTATGCGCTCAGTCTTGCCAGGAGCGCCACGATCTGGCACGAAATCTTGCTGTTCCGGCAAGATGGCCTCGTGGATCGCGAAACGGACGACGTGCCTGACCCGGTGGGGCCGCGACTTCGTGTGCCGCGTCGTGACCGCGGCATCACCCTCGCCGCCCTCGCGGCGACGGCCGGCGTGTCGGAGAGCGCCCTGTCTCGGCTGGAGAGCGGGCAGCGCCGGGCGGCCCTGGAATTGCTGCTGCCGCCGGCCCGCACCTACGACGTTCCGCTGGACGAGCTCGTCGGCGCCCCGCGCACCGGCGCCCCCGGACACACCTCAAGCCGATCAGGTGGAGACCTACGCTGCGATCCGGCGGGATTCCCGGGCGGGGGTGGAGTGGAGGCCTGATCTTCCCGTCGCCGTCGCCCCAGGACAAGCTTCCCTGCTGGGTGGGACGACGGCACGGGGACGATCAGGCAGGGAGGGCACCGGCGAGGCGATCTTGAATCATCTGCCGGCGTTCCGCTGGAAGGCGGCGAGCATTCATCGCCGTGTGCAGGAGATCGGAATCGAAATTGCACAGCTTCCGAGATCCAGGATGCCGGGTAAAGGCAGCGATACGGTTCGAGGGCCGCGGCAAACGTGTCCACGTCCTCTCGTCGGGCCACCAAGAGGTCGATGTCCCCGGCCGGGAGATGGACGCCCTGCAGGAGAGCAGCGCTGGACTCGGCCGACCTCATTCCGTCAGGAATTGTTAAGGTGATCATGAATATCCTTTGAAAGGAATGTCAATGCGGCAGATCACCGCCTCGATCGACATCGCGGTCTCCCCCGAACAGGTCTGGGACACCCTGGTCGACTTCTCTCGCTACGGCGAGTGGAATCCCATGTTCACCGGCGGGTCCGGCGAGCTGGTCCCTGGGGGCAGACTGGCGCTGCGCATGCCGGTGACCCCAAGCGGGCGAGCGATGACCTTCGCGACCACGGTGCTCGTCGCCGATGGTCGTCTGCTGCGCTGGCGGGGACGATTGATCGGTCCTGCCATCTTCGAGGCGGTCCACGAGTTCACGCTCACCTCCCAAGGTGAGGGCACCAGGCTGGTCCAGCGCGAAGCTCTGGTCGGAGCGCTGGTGCCTCTCGCCACGCCGTTGATCGACAAATATGAGCAGATGGTCATCCGCCTGAACAAGGCTCTGAAAGACCGCTGCGAGATGCCTTGAGGCTCTCTCTGGCGAACGGATCAACGGATCCAGGCGGTCAGTGAAATTCAGCAGGGCATGAAACGCTGGAGATCAGCATGGCCGCGCACGACAACACTGTCGAAGGACCAGGTCAGCGGCGCATCCTCCCCCTGGGCTTCCGCGCGGTACGGCAGCGCCTGGCCACGGCCGCCACAACCGGCAGAGGACTCCGCAGGGCGGCGCCGGCACCTGGCCGCTGATCACGCCGAGCAGGCGGCGCCGGCGGCCGTGGCGAGGCTCGGCGAAGTGATCGTCCGTCGTCGGCGGGGATCTCGTTCTCCGTCCCGCAGTCCCAGCAGGCCCAGAGCGTCGGCACGGTGATCAGATCACAGCGGTCGTGCTCCTCGCCCTCGACGAGACGCTCCCCCGCCCCTGAGTACAGGGCTACCGGTGGCAGACCACCTCCAGCATGACGCCGTCGGGGCCCTCCCAGAACGTGGCGTAGTAGGCGGGACCGTACTGCGGGAACTCCCGAGGCTCGTGCAGCACGGTCGCGCCCCGGCCGGCCGCCCACGCGTGCAGGCGGTCCACCTCCTGGCGTGTCTTCACCATGAAGGCCAGATGCTGCAGGCCGGGACGGTGGCGTGAATAGTCGCCGTCCTCCAGTGCAGGGTAGAAGAACAGGTATGTGCCCGGCTTGCCGTCCGCCGGGCGGTAGGAGAACTCGTCGGCGGCGGCGAAGAAGCTCTCGAAGCCGACCTGGGGGAGGAACTCGTCGTAGTACGCCTTGGCGCGGACGAGGTTGCTGACGTTCATGCCGACATGACCGAGGGGCATCTGCCGATCATAAGACCCCTGGGGCCGGAGGGCTCGCAGGGGCGCGTGTCGGCAGGGGCGGTAGAGTCGTGCCTCATGTCGGAAATGCCGCGTGTGCTTGCCGTACAGAACGAGACGGACGGGAGTCCTGGCCGGTTCGGGGAATGGTTGGAGGCCGCCGGGGTCGCCGTCGACGTGGCCACCGCCTTCGACGGGTCCGCCCTCCCCTCCCGGCTGGAGCACGACGGCCTGATCGTGCTCGGCGGAGGTTACCTGCCGGACGACGACGACAGGGCGCCCTGGCTGCCGGCCACCCGCGCCCTCGTCGAGCAGGCCCTCGCCCGGTCGGTGCCGTTCTTCGGCATCTGCCTCGGCGGGCAGATGCTGGCCTCGGTCGGCGGCGGGAAGGTCCAGGGCGACGCCGGGGCGCCCGAGCACGGCAGTACGTCCATCACCATGAGGGCCGAGGCGGCGGACGACGTGGTCTTCGGCGGGCTGCCCGCCGCCGTCCCGGCGATCGAGAACCACATCGACGCCATCACGGCCCTGCCGCCGGACGCGGTCTGGCTGGCCGAGACCGAACGCTGCCCCTACCAGGCCTTCCGGCTGGGCGAGCGCGCCTGGGGCGTGCAGTTCCATCCCGAGGTGGGGCCTGAACGCATCCAGCGGTGGGACGTCGAGTACACCCGCCGGCGAGGACTTGACCGCGACGGGCTGTACGCCGCCGCCGTGACCGACGACCCGCTCTCGCGGGCCGCCTGGGGTGAGGTGGCCTCCCGTTTCGCCACCCTGGTCAAGGAGGGACGCCCCTAGCCGTTCGCCTGGCGGCCCCGGCCGGGACCGGCAGACGAGCGGCCTTCCGCTCGTCTAGGCGTGCGTCCGCGTCGTGGTCTGCCCCTGTCCCCTGAGCAGCTGCTCGTGAAGGGTGCGGGCGGTGCGCACGAAGCCGCTCGCCCCCTTGCGAGCCGCCGCCTCCGCGACCGCCGGGACGGGGCCGCGCGCTCCGGCCCGGCGGGCGGCGTCGATCGCGAAGGAGAGCGCCTGGGTGTGCCCGGAATGTGGCCGCTCGTCCGGTCCTGGCAGGTAGGCGGGCAGCAGTCCGGTCATGATCTCCCACACCTGCCGGTGCGCGCCCTGTTCCGCGCATTCCTCCAGCGCCGAGCGTACGTGGCTCACCTTGGTCACGTCCCTGCGCAGGGACAGCCCGAGCTGCCGCCCGCACTCCACGGCGGGCAGGCAGCCTGCGGCGGCTGCGCCCAGCAGCAGCCGCCGGCCGCGCTCCTCCCAGGCGAACATGTCGCGCTCGGTCAGCTGGACGGCGATCAGCAGCGCCACCGCCTCGCCCACCGGCCCGTCCTGGGAGAACAGCGCGGCCACGTACTCGTGGAAGTAACCGGGCCGGCCCCAGGTGTTGAGCAGGTGCGGCAGGAGGTGCATGGCCACTGCCTCCCGGTCCGAGGGCAGCGTCAGCCGCCAGGACTCCATGTACACGCCGTCGCCTTCGCCCGTCCAGGGACGCGGATCGGACAGCAGCGCGTCGATCAGCGCCAGCCCCGTCGGCTCGATCCGGATGCGCGGGTGCAGCCGGGGACTGTGCTCACCCTTCTGCCGGTCGTGCGTGTAGTCGCCGCCGGCGTGCGACCAGTCCACGCGCAGCCCCGGCTCCGGCCGGTCGGCCAGCCATCGCGCCAGCGTGGCGCCCGCCTCCGAGGTCAGCTTCCCGGCGCGGTCGATCACCTCCGGGTCCACCTCCCGCGGCAGTCGCAGCAGCGCCTGCCCCAGGTCGGCGGAGAGGGCCTGGACGCCGGCCCGCTCGTATCCCTCCAGGCGGGCCACCAGCTCGGCGGGGTCAAGGTGACCGGAGGTCAGCGTCGGGGTGGCCAGCAGGTACGGCGGCAGCGTCCCGGCCTTCAGCGCGGCGTGGACCTCGGCGCAGCGCAGCAGCATGGCATAGTGCGGCGGTGAGACGTGGCGCGGGTCCGGCAGCCGGCCCCGCGGCCTGTCCTCCTCCTCGTCGCGGTCTCTCCAGTGACCCGACGACATGATCATCACGTCCAGGATCTCCGCTTCGAGCGGCGGGCCCTCCCTGAAGCGCTCCAGGTTGCCCAGCGGAATGCCGCTTCCGGTGAGGCCTGCGGCGATGCTCTGTCGCAGCTCTGCGGGCAGCCGGCCGAAGTCCACCTCGACGTCGCCCTCGGTGGTGCGCGCGCCGATGACGTGCCTGGCGTACTCGGGGGCGCGTTCGGGCTCGGGGATGGGCGGTTCCGCGCCGGGGTCGGCGGCCTCGCGCAGCAGTGCCTCCGTCCACTCGTCGAGGCGGCACCACTGGCGCCGCTCGTAGATGCGGCCCCGGCCGGGGCGCGGCCGCTTGGACGGGTCACGGACGAAGCCGTCGAGCCACCGTTCGAAGGTGATGCCGTCACCGACCTGGTCGTAGGCGGCGGTCAGGTCCTCGAGCGCCGGCGGGAACGGCTCGCGGGCGAGCGGCTCGAAGGGCGGCAGCGGCCCGGGCTCGAAGTCGTCGGCCACCTCCGGCTCGGCCGCCACCACGCCGTACGCCTCCGACAGCCGTGCCGCCAGCTCGGCGGGCAGCACGCTCGCCGCCTCGCGCACGGCCTCGGCCCCGGCGGGCGTGAAGCGTCCGGCATGCTTGACGGCCAGGCGCACCGTGCGCTCGCGCACCTCGTACGACTCGCACAGCAATGCCGAGGCGAGCGCCGCGGCCAGGTCGTCGAGGTCACCGGCCGCGTCGCGGGCGGCCTGGTCCAGCAGGGTCAGCCCGGCGCGCACAAGCTTGCCCTCAGGGCGCGACAGCAGCGCCGACACCGCCTCGTTGACCTCCTCACCGCTCAGCTCCCCCGCGCCGCGCAGCTGCCGCAGCGCCAGCTCGGCCACCGGTCCCGGCGCGGCGGGCAGCAGCCGCAGGTAGTCGCGGGTGCGCTCCTTGCTCGGCGCCGGGGCGAGCATCTCGTGCAGGCGGGCGAAGAAGCGCAGGTCGGTGGCACTGCCGCCGCGCAGGAAACGGCGTACGCAGCCGTCGACCAGCACCTCGGGAACGGACCGGCCGGCCGCGACCGCGGCGCGCAGCGCCCCCAGCCAGGTGCGGCGGCTGGAGTCCCAGAAGGGCGGGTCGATGTTGTCCTCGCGCAGCGCCCGGCCCACACCCTCGGCCTCGAACAACCGGGGCACCAGGTGCTCGGCCAGCGGGTCGTGCTCCAGGCCCGGCGGCTGGGACACCCAGGCGACCGTGAGCGGGTCGTGGTCGGGCGGGACGGCGCCGGTGCGGCGCAGCAGCTCCAGGGCCAGCGGCACGCTGTCGTCCCTGGCCTGGGCCCGGCTGCCGCGCAGCCGCAGGGCCAGCCGCACGGCGAGGTCGGCCTGCCACCCCGGCGGCCGCGCGGCGATCACACGCAGCAGCGGCCCGGAGTCGAGCGACCGCCGCCAACGGGTGAAGTCGCGGCGGTAGAGCCAGGTCGCGACGGCCGCCGCCCCGCCGAGCACACCCGCGCCGGCGACCCGCATGGGCTCGATCCATTCCTCGCCGTCGGTCCATACGCCCCGGCGCCGGTCGCGTTCGGCGATCGCTTTCCTGGCGACGCTGATGTGGCCGGGCAGCTCGCGAGCCACCTCGCGGCGCCCGGCCTCGTCGAGGGCCAGCACAGCGTCCGCGACCAGGGCCGGGTCACCGGCGGTGATGGCCGCGCGCACGCCCGGCCAGACTCCGCTCTTCGGGGGGTGTGTCGTCATGGCGCACACCGTAGAGATCGACTCCGACAGAAACCGGATCACCCGCAGCGGGCGGGCCCGCTCCAGCGCAGTGCCGGCCTCGACCACCGCGACCAACTCGGCCTTCTTGTGGGCCGGGAGGCCGCGTTCCGAACGGGCTCCCGCTCACCTCCCGGAGCAGCGGGCGGAGCGGGCCGATCCGGGTTGGCCGTGAAAGCCGCGGGCTAGTTGTGCCGGTTGAGGTGCACGGCCGCCGCGCGGGCGAGCTCGGTGCGGTTGGCGACCTGAAGTTTGGCGTAGATGTGCGCCAGGTGAGTCTTGACCGTGCCACGGCCGACGAACAGGCGGGTGGCGATCTCGGGATTGGACAACCCCTCGGCGGCGAGCTCCACCACTGACCACTCGGCCGGGGTGAGGCTCTCCCATCCGGACTCCGGCCGGCGGCGCGGCCCGCGCGCGCGGGTGGCGTAGCCGACGGCTGCAGGCAGATCCATCGCACGACCGTGCTCCACGGCTCCGTGCAGGGCCGGCTCTTGCAGCCGCGCCCGCAACTCCTCGTCGGCAACGGCGGCATGCAGGAACGGCCGGGGCGCGATCCCGAGGTCGGAGCGGGCGCGCTCGGCGGCGCCCGCGAGCACCCCGGCCGTCTTGGCCACACCGCGCCGCAGGTTGAGCAACGCCAGGGATTCCAGGCTGGCGACACGGCCGAGGACGAGACCGTGGTCGATCCGGATCCGTAGGGCCTCATGGTGCAGGTGCAGCGCTCGCTCGGTGTCGGTCGCGTGGATCAGCAGCGCCAGCTCATCCAGTACGCCCGCGCGGATGCGCGGCATCTGTGTGGTCACCGGCGCATCGGACAGGGCGTGAAGCACCCGTGCCGCGGCCGAGTGGTCGCCTGACCGCCGCAGGGCGACCGCCAGCACCAGCTGGGTCTCGGGCGCGAGCCATTCCTCGGTCGGCTCCTCCTGCCAGCGGCCTTCCCGCCAGCACCACTCCACCGCTTCTCGCGGGCGGTCGTGTTCGAGCGCGAGCATCGCCTTGCAGCGCTCCCAGCCGGTGATGAACGGCAGCCGCCCCGATCCGGTGATCAGGCGATCAATGGGCGCCAGCGCGGCTGTGGCCTCCTCCAGGCGGCCCTGGAGAATGCGGATCTCGGCCAGGACGACCCGGGCCGAGCCGGTCCAGTGCAGATCACGTAAGGGTTCCGCCGTGGTCACGGCACGCTGGGCCAGCTCGTCCGCCCGCTGGAGCGCACCTAACCGGGCGGCGGCCAGCGCCAGCCAGCCCAGGGCGAGGGACCCGACACCCCGGTCGCCGCGCCCGAGAAGCCCTTTCACAGCGCGGTCAAGGCATTCGATCGCCTGACGATAGTCGTCGGCGAGTACGTGCACCAGGCCGATGACCGCCTCGGCGCAGTCCGCGACGGATCCCTCCCCGGCCCGAACCGCCTCGTCCCTGGCCGCCCGGGCCTCCTCCAGCGCCTCGGTGAGGCCCACGGCGAGCTGCCCGAGGGCGGCCAGCGGTCGTGCCGGCAGTCCCGCCGCGGGCGCGCTGGTCTCGGCGGCCATGTTCTGCGCCGCCCGCGCCACCTCGAACGCTTCGACACCCGGCTCGGCGGTGTTGAGCGCCGTTGCCAGCGCCGCCAGGACCTCCGCCTGCAGCGGGCTCCGCTCATCCGCGCCTCGCGCCGCCGCCCGCCGCAGCAGCCGCACCCCCTCGGTGCCCCGTCCCTCCAGGTGCCACAGCCACGCGCAGGCTGCGGCCAGGCGCCGCCCCCGGGTCGGGTCGGCGCGCGACAGCCCCCACTCGATCGCGGCGTGGACGTTGGGGTAGGCGGCGCCCAGTCGCATCCGCCAGGCGTCCTTGTCGGTGTCCAGCAGCGGTGCCAGCCGTTCCAGCAGGGACAGATAGACGTCCAGGTGCAGGTCCCGGGCGGCCGCGTCCTCCTGCGCCTCCTCCAGGCGGGCGAGCGCGTACATCCGGACGACCCCGAGCATCCGGTAGCTGGCCACCGCACCCGTCGTGTCCGCCACGACCAGCGATTTGTCGATCAGCCCCCGTAACCCCTTGAGCAGGCGTTCGCGGCCGGGTCCGCCGAGTGCGGCCAGCCGGGTCACGGCGTCCGCGGTGAAGCCGGGCTCGAACACCCCGATCCGCCGGAACAGCACCCGCTCGTCGTCATCGAGCAGGTCGTGGCTCCAGCTCATCGACCCCTGCAGCGTCCGCTGCCGGAAGGGCGCGGTCCGCGCGCCGCCGTCCAGGAGGGCGAACGGCGCGCTCAGGGAGTCCGCGATCTGCGCCAGCGACAGCGCGCCCGCCCAGCCGGCGGCCAGCTCCAACGCGAGCGGCAGCCGGTCGAGCCGGTCGCAGATCCGCCTCGCCCCGGGACGAGCCGCTGCCCCGCTTGCCGCGTCCGGCGCGCCGGCGCGGACGCGTTCGAGGAACAGCTCCAGCGCATCGGCCAGGCCCATCGGCGGGACCGGCCACACTCGCTCGCCGGCGACGCCGAGCCTGGAGCGACTGGTGGCGAGCACCGCCACGCGCGGGCATTTCGACAGCACCGCCGCGACGACCCTGGCGGCGTCGTCCAGCACGTGCTCGCAGTTGTCGACCACCACGAGGAATTCGCGATCCCGCAGCGCGCTGACCAGCGCCGGCACCGGATCCGGCCCGGCGGGCAGAAGGACGTCCAGCGCCGCCGCCATCCGGCGGGCGACATGACTGCCGTCCGTCTCCTCCTCCAAGTCGACCCAGAACGCCCCCTCCGGCCACGCTTCGGCCGCCGTCTGGCAGACGCGGATCGCCAGCCGGGTCTTTCCGCATCCGCCCGGGCCGGTCAGAGTCAGGACCCGCCCGGCCGTCACCGCGTCGCCGATCGCCGCGAGCTCCGAGGCTCGACCTACAAACGATGACAGCTCTGGCGGAACGTGACGGACAGCAGACATTCCGGGAAGTATGCCAGCGGATCAGCCACCGGTTCACCGGCATCTCTGCCAGCTGGCAGATGTTCCGGGCCTGCCAGGACGACAGGATTGCCGCACACGGCGCCACCGGGTCGCCACGAGCACCAAGGAAAGCAGACATGACGCATAGCCCCGACGTCCAGGCCCGCAAGGTTGTCGCCAACATCGCGCTCTCGCTCGACGGCCGGGTCAACGGCCAGGCCGGCGAGGTGGACATGAGCTGGATCATCCCCCACGCCCTCACCGACGGCGCCCGCGACCACATGGTGCGGGTGACGGGCGCCGCCACCACCGTCCTGCTCGGCCGCAAGAACTACGAGGGCTTCGGCTCCGTCTGGCCGGCGGTCGCCAAGGACGACAGCGCCGACCCCCGGGATCGGGCCTTCGCCCAGTGGCTCGACGAGACCGAGAAGATCGTCTTTTCCTCGACCCGGACGGAGACGCCGTGGCAGAACTCCCGCCTCGCCGACGCCGATCCTGCCGAGGAGGTCAAGCGGCTCCGCCGGCAGCCCGGCGGCGACATCATCGTCCTGGCCAGCAGCAGCGTCATCAAGGCGCTGCTGGCCGGGGAGGGACTGGACCGGCTCAGCATCACGCTCTGCCCGGAACTGGTCGGCGGCGGCGCCCGGCTCTTCCACGACGGCCTGCCCGCCACGTCCTGGTCGCTCACCGACCTGTCGACCACCGAGTCCGACGCGATCTGCCTGATCTACGACCGGATCAGGAACGCGGGCTGACCCCCTTCGCGACGTCGGCCGGTAGGCCGCTGAGCCGGCTCCGCGACGTACCGCCCGCGGCCACGCAGGCTCGGCCGCGGGCCGCGGGAGGGCAGGTGGTCTCCGGACCGACCGCCGATCAGGTGGTACGCATCACGCCGGCCAACGGGTGAGGATGCTGATGCCGAGCATGCGCGCGCCGGTCTCGGTGCGCGGGCGGTGTGTGCTGCCGGGCGCGAACACCACATAACTGCCCGGTCCCAGGCGTTGCCCACGGTCGATGAACTCTCCCGAGATCACGTAGTAGCGTTCCTCTCCCTCGTGCACGTCCACCTCGGGCCACTCGGTCCCCGGGGCGAAGTCATACATCCACCCGCGCGCCCATTCCGTGGTCGGCAGGCGCCGCCGGATGATCCCGGGGACGACCTCCACCGGTTCGACCTCGTCAACGTGCAGGACCTGAACATCACCGGACTTGTGCGTCATGGATCCATCGTCGCGGCGCCGGCCGTACCGGTCTAGCGTCTGAATTGACGCCTTCGGGTACTTTCCTGCCATGAGTGCTCATCGAGTGGTCGCCCTGGTACTGCCACCGCAGTCCACGTTTGAGCTGGCGTGCGCCGCCGAGGTCTTCGGCATGCGCCGCCCCGGTCTGCCCGCCCGTTACGAGTTCGGCGTGTGCGCGGAGCATCCGGGCGCCGTGCCGACCCTGGCGGGCTATGACATGGTGGTCGGCCAGGGGCTGCCCGCGCTGGAGACCGCCGGCACCGTGGTGATCCCCGGCTGGCATCGCCGGGAACAACCCGCCTCACGCGCCGTGATCGACGCCGTACGGCACGCCCACCGGCGCGGCGCCCGCATCGTCGCGATCTGCTCCGGCGCCTTCCTCCTCGCGCAGGCGGGACTGCTGGATCACCGCAGGGCGACCACCCACTGGCGGATGGCCGCCGAGCTCGCCGCCTGCTTCCCCGCCGTTCAGGTCGAGCCGGACACGCTGTACATCGACCTGGGCGACGTCGCCACCAGCGCCGGCACCGCCGCGGGCATCGACCTGTGCCTGCACCTGGCCCGCACCGACCATGGCGCCGCCCACGCCGAGCAGATCGCTCGGCACATGGTCATGCCGCCGCATCGCGAGGGCGGGCAACTGCAGTACGCCGCTCCGGCCCTCACCGGCCACCCGCCGGAGTCTCTGGCCACCATCCTCGACTGGGCCGTCGAACGGCTGCATGAGCCCCTCGCCGTCAGCGACCTCGCCGCGCAGGCCAAGGTCTCCCCGCGCACGCTCGCCCGCAGGTTCGACGACCAGCTAGGCATCGCCCCCGGCCGATGGCTGCTCCAGCAACGCATCATGGCGGCCCGCACCCTTCTGGAAGAAACGGACCTCCCGGTGGAGACGATCGCGACCAGGGTCGGCCTGTCCTCGGCCGCCAACCTCCGCAGACGTTTCCACGCGATGGTGCGCACCACGCCTGCCGCCTACCGCCGCTCCTTCGGCCGCCGTGCCGGCGGCACGCGACCGAGCGCCTGAGGCGCCGATCGCGCCCGCGCAGGAGCTGCGCGGCACACGGGACAAGGCCGTCCCGCAGATCGCCGGCCTGTCCGGCCTGCCGCGCTCCACCGTCTACGGGCACCTCGCCAAGGACATCACCGTGTCTCGCCGGCCGAAGAAACCTCCCGCGAAGGCCTATTGCCCAGGGGATGGCTCAGGCGTACTTTACGTAAAGTACGTACTTGATGATGTGACTGGAGAGGGCGAGTGGAGCAGAGGGAGCGCGAGTTCGTCGACCGGATGGGGCTGGTCTTCGAGCGGTTCGCCGCGACGCGGACGATGGGCCGCATGTACGCGTGGCTGATGATCTGCGACCCGCCGCACCAGTCGCTCACCGAGCTGGCCGCCGACCTCGGCGTGAGCAAGACCGCGGTCAGCACGGTCGCCCGCCAGATGGAGGGGGCCGGAATGCTGGAGCGGGTGCCCGCGCCGGGCCGCGAGCACCGCTATCGGATCGTGCGGGGCGGATGGGCGCACGCCCTCGGGGTCCAGCTCGCCGGCGTGCGGCTCGGCCTGGAGACGCTTGACTTCGGGCTGTCGGTCGTCGGCGAGGACCGGCCCGAACAGCGGGCGCAGGTGGAGGAGTCGAGGCAGTTCTTCGCCTTCATCGAGCACGACGCGGACGGGCTGGTCGAACGCTGGCAGGAATATCGCGACAAGCAGGCGGACGGCACGTATGGAGGCCGATGAACGCGGAGAAGGTGGATTTCACCGGCATCGGTGACGAGGGGATCACCTGGCCCCCGCTCGGCACCCTCCACCTGCGGGCGTACGGGAGCCGGCTGCCGGCGCCGATCCTCGGCGACCGCTGCGCGGCCGAGGCCGTCGAGCGCATCGACCACGACTTCGCCAAGCTCAGCCGCCGCCTCGACCCGGAGGGCAACCAGTTCCTCGTGGGCCTGCGGGCCTCCTTCGGAAAGCACTGCCGCAGGATCCCGGTAGGCCGCCACCGCGTGCTCAACCGGCTGATCAACGCCGTCCCGGCGCTGCGGAACATGGGCCACACCTACCGGTTCACGTTCGGCCGACCACCATCAAAGGAGGGGCGATGACCGACATCGTCGAGCGGTACCACATCCCTGAGCAGCACTTCTGGCTGCGCGGCCCCCGATCGGGCCCGCCCGTCGAGCACGACGCCACCACCGGCATATGGAACGTCCACGGCTTCCCCGAGGCGCAGGAGCTCCTCGGCGACCCCGCGACGTACTCCTCCGACACCATGCGCGTGATCCCCAAGGGCCTGATGCCGGAGGCCGAGGAGTTCTCGCTGGAGGGCTTCATCACCCAGCTCGACCCGCCCGAGCACGGCAAGCTGCGCAAGCTGGTGACCAGCGCGTTCACCCGCAGGGTCGTGGCGGAGCTCGAACCCAGGATCGCCGCGCTCACCGGCGAGCTGCTGGACGGGGCACGCGAGCGCGGGCGGCTGGAGCTGGTGACCGATCTGGCCTACCCGCTCCCCGTCATCGTCATCGCCGAGCTGCTGGGGGTGCCCAGCAGCGACCGCGCCCTGTTCAAGAAGTGGGCAGACGCGCTGTTCGAGCGCGACGCCAAGATCTCGCTCACCGAGCCGGCCGAGAAGCAGGACGCGGCCCTGCGGGCCACGCTCGGACCGTGGCAGGAGATGAGCGCCTACCTGGCCGCGCACGCCGCGGAACGCCGGCGTCACCCGCGGGCCGACCTGCTCACCCGGCTGGTCGAGGCCGAGGTGGACGGCGAGCACCTGCCGGCGGAGCAGGTGGTCAACTTCGCGATCGTACTGCTGCTCGCCGGGCACATCACCACCACGATGCTGCTCGGCAACACGGTGCTGTGCCTCGACGCCTTCCCCGAGCAGCAGAAGCGGGCCCGCGCCGACCGCGCCCTGATCCCGGCCGTCATCGAGGAGTCGCTGCGCCTGTTCACCCCGTTCGCCGCGCTGGGCCGCGCCACCACCCGCGAGACCGAGTTGGGCGGTGTGACGATCCCGGCCGACCAGCTCATCATGGCCTGGCTCGGCTCGGCCAACAGGGACCCGAGGCAGTTCCCCGACCCGGGCGTCTTCGACCCCGGCCGCGATCCCAACCCGCATCTGGCCTTCGGCCGCGGCATCCACTTCTGCCTGGGCGCGCCGCTGGCCCGCCTGGAGGGGCGGGTCGCGCTGAACGTCCTGCTCGACCGGTTCGACGTCCTGCGCGCCGACCCGGACGATCCGGTGCAGTTCATGCCCACACCGACCATGACGGGCGTGCGCCGCCTGACGCTGGCCTGACCACGTCGCTCAGCGGCGGTCCGACCGCGCGCGGAAGCCTCCCGGTGCCGGCCGGGAGGCTTCCGGGTGATCAGCGACCGGGTCAACTGGTGCTGCGCGGGAAGTCGCGGATGGCGTTGCCCGCCCGCTCGGCGATCGACGCCAGGTGCTCGGCCAGGAGCGGCGGGTCGAGCAGGGTGTAGTCCATGGGCAGCAGGGTCAGGCGGTAGGCCAGGTAGTGGGGCGCGTCGGGGTGGGTGCGCAGCCGGCAGGTGTGCTCGTCGACAGGCTCCAGCTCGCCCTGCCAGGCGGGGACCTGCTCGGCGGCCCGCTCGAACGGCGTGTGCAGGAGCACTGTGGCCCGGATGGAGCCCGCCGCGATCGCCTGCTTCACCCAGGTGAGAGCGTCGACGCCGCCGGGCAGCTCGCGGGCGGGCAGGTGGACACCGGTGCGCTGGACGTCGGTGAGACGGTCCAGGCGGAAGGAGCGCCAGGCGGAGCGCTCGGCGTCGAAGGCGACCAGATACCACAGCCGCCCCGAGGCCACCAGCCGGTGCGGCTCCACCAGGCGGCGGCTGCTCTGGCCGCTGGCCGTGGTGTAGGCGAAACGGACCCTCTCGTGGATGACGCAGGCAGCCGCGAGCGCGGCCAGGTCCTCGGCGTCGGTGGTGGGTCCCGGGGTGGGCGGCAGGATGACAGTCGCGCGGGAGAGCGAGGCCACCCGGCGGCGCAGCCGTTGCGGCAGGAGCTGTTCCAGCTTGGCCAGGGCGCGCAGCGAGGTCTCCTCCACCCCCGCGACGGCCGCGGTGGCGGCGGTGCGCAACCCGATGGCGATGGCGACGGCCTCCTCGTCGTCCAGCAGCAGCGGCGGCATGGCCGTACCGGCGGTGAGGCGGTAGCCGCCGATGTTGCCCTGGGCGGCGTGCACGGGATAGCCGAGCTCGCGCAGCCGGTCGATGTCGCGGCGGATGGTGCGGGTGGTGACGCCGAGCCGGTCCGCCAGTTCGGTGCCGGGCCACTCTTTCGGGGTCTGCAGCAGGGACAGCAGTTGCAGCAGCCGGCCAGATGGATCGCGCATGACTTCACTCTGCCGCACTGCTAGGACATTCACTGACCTATTAAGAGTCTACTCTTCAGTTATCAAGCGAACGGCAAGGGAGAACACCATGTTGCGCGGAATGACCACCATCAGCTACTGGGCCGAGGACCACGCGGAGGCCGTCCGCTGGTACACCGAACTGCTGGGCATGAGCCCCTACTTCGAGCGGCCCGGATACGCCGAGTTCCGCGTCGGTGACTTCCAGCACGAGCTGGGCCTGATCGACAGCCGCTACGCCCCCGAGGGCGCGGCGAGCGGCCCGGCGGGCGTGATCGTGTACTGGCACGTCGACGACGTGGCGGCCACGGTGGAGCGGCTCATCTCGATGGGCGCGAAGGTGTACGACCCGCTCACCGAGCGCGGCCCCGGGTTCGTGACCGCCTCGGTGGTCGACCCCTTCGGCAACATCCTGGGCGTCATGTACAACGCTCACTACCTGAAGGTCGTGGAGTCGGCCCGATGAGCGCGGAGGAGGAGGTCCTCACCTTCGAGGACGCCGCTCAGTGGGAATCCTGGCTGGCCGGGCACCACGACGGAGGGACGGGCGTCTGGCTGAAGATCGCCAAGAAGGGGTCGGGTGCGACCTCGGTGACGCAGCCGCAGGCGCTGGCCGCCTGCCTGTGTTACGGCTGGATCGACAGTCACCGCCGCTCCTTCGACGAGAAGTTCTACCTGCAGCGATACTCGCGGCGCCGTACCGGCAGCCCGTGGTCGCAGATGAACGTCGAGCAGGCGGAGGCGCTGATCGCCGAGGGGCGGATGCGCCCCCCGGGGGCCGCGGAGATCGCCTCCGCCCAGGCGGACGGGCGGTGGAGCGCCGCCTACCCCTCCCAGCGCAACGCCACCGCCCCGCCCGACCTGGTCGCGGCGCTGGAGGAGCACCCCAGGGCCAGAGCCGCCTACGACTGCCTGGGCAGGACGGGCCAGTACGCCGTGATCCTGCGCCTGGCCAAGACCCGCACCCCCCGGAGCAGGGCCACCTGCCTGGCCACGGTGATCGCAGGACTGGAGGCCTGACCCGGCGCCCGAAAAACAACGTCCGATCATGCACGGGGCCGTAAGGCGTCAGGCGGGAGCGGAATTCGGAAGGTCCTCGGGCGGGGCCGTGGTCTCCACCGCCGCCAGCAGGAGGTTGACGCCGAAGGCGTAGTAGGCGTCGATGTCGGGAGGGTCGGAGAGGGTGGTGGCGAAGGCGGCCAGGTGGGGGTAACGACCGGGGGGCAGGCGTTCCAGGTCGAGGCGGTGCTGCCGCCTGAGCTCCGCGGCCTCCTCCCCGTCGCCTCCCACGCCGCCGGGCTGGCAGGAGACCATCGCCGTGGCCCCCAGGAGCAGGTAGGTGGCCACCTGGTCGGCTTGCTGGAGCGTGAACCCGGCCTCGGTGAGCAGCCCGATCGCGGTGTCGGTGGCCCGGCGGTATCCCTCGGTCGCGCTCTTGTCGATCATCGGTAGCAGGGTGGACAGGTATGGGTGCGCGCGGGTCTGCTCCACCAGCGCGGTGACCATCGCCCGGAGACGCCGGTCCCAGGACCGGTCCGGATCCGCGTCGGCGACGAGCGCCGCGAGCAGGCGGTCGGCGAGCGCGGAAAGCAGTTCGTCCTTGTTCTTGACATGCCAGTACAGCGCCGTCGGCGCGACGCCGAGCTCGGCGGCCAGCCGGCGGATGGTGACCGCTTGGAGTCCGTCGGTGTCGGCGATCTTCATCGCCCGCTCGACGACGGCCTGACGGGTCAGTTTCTCTGCAGCCACTTGACAACCATATGTGGCGCAGGCTCTCATGTACAGCGTTAATGGACGCTGTACATGAACGCTGTTCAGGAGAGGTAGGAGGCCCCGCCCGGTGCCGGCCGACAGCTCGGAAGGATGTTCGCCAGGATGACGGTCCGCCATCCGTTGTTCGCGCGCCGCTACCCGCGCGTCAGCGATTACGAGGACGCCCACGGAGCGCTCGCACACCGCCGGGAACTGCTCGCCGGGGCCGGCGGCCGGGTCCTGGAGATCGGAGCCGGGCACGGCGCCAACTTCCGCCACTACCCGCCCGCCGTGCGGCAGGTCATCGCCGTCGAACCCGAGCCGCAGCTGTGCCTGCTGGCCGAACGCGCCGCCGCCCACGCGCCCGTACCCGTACAGGTCCACCCGGGCCACGCCGAGCACCTGCCGCTGCCGGACGACTCGGTCGATGCCGTCGTGGCCTCCCAGGTGCTGTGCTCGGTCCGCGATGTCCCCCGTTGCCTGGCCGAAGCGGCCCGCGTGCTGCGCCCCGGCGGTCACCTGTACTTCTACGAGCACATCCGCTCGTCGCGTCCGGATCTCGCGCGGACGCAGCGCGCCCTGGACCTGGTCTGGCCGTTGCAGGGGGCAGGCTGCCACCTCGCCCGCGACACCGAGCGGGCCATCACCGACGCGGGATTCGCCATCGACCGGGCCCGGCATTTCGATTTCCTCATCGACGGCCGCGCCGGGCCCAGCTCTCCCCGCGTGATCGGGACGGCGACGGTCGGATGAGGGCGTAGGCCGCGTGCCATGCGCGCGTCCCACCGGCGCGATCTGTCCGCTTCTCCCCCGCCGCCGGTCCGGCCCCGTGCCCGCCGGGAGGACCCCGATGGGCACGCCGTCCGGGCGCGACCGTGTCCGAGTACGGGGTCGAGCCCGGCGCGCCGCCGGTGAATGCTCAGAAGACGTTGTGCTTCCGGGGCAGATCCACGACGCCCGCCAGCGCCAGCACGCCGAACACGATCAGGACGGCGGCGAGGACGCCGATCAGGAGCCAGGCGATCGGGTGGCCGAGGTTGAGCGTCCACGAGGAGGAGGCGAGGCGGGAGTGCACGAGGAGGGCCGGGTCGCGGCGGTTGACGTAGACGGCGCCGGCGAGGAACCAGTGGCGGTCGTCGTCGCGCTGGCCGATCCCGGAGTCCTCCTGCTCCTCCCCCGGCAGGGCGGGCAGCCGGTGCCCGGCCTGGCCGACCTTGGTCTCCCAGACCAGCCAGCCGCCCAGCATCGCGACGAGCGGGACGTAGACGCCCACCTGCCAGATGATCGTGGGGTCGACGATCTCCCACAGCGGCAGCGCCGCGAGGAACAGGCTCAGGTTCAGGCAGGCCGCCGACAGCAGCGACATCACCGCGACGCCGCGCAGGTAGACGCGGTAACGGCGGGCCGAGCCCCTGGGCCTGGCGGCGTCGAGGTCGGGACGGGCGCGCAGCACGACCAGGACCGCGGCGAGGACGATCAGGATGACGGCGATCTGGTAGATCACCGGCTGGAAGGCGCTCACGAGGGTCGTGGGCACCCGCTCCGTGGAGGTCGCGCCGTACCCGGGAAACAGCGGCAGCGTGGCGGGCAGCCCGCCGTAGCGTGACCAGCCAGTGCCCCCGGTCAGCAGCAGAACGGCCAGGGCGGGCAGCCCCCACGGCCACGGCACGCGGACCGGGTCGGTGCGGAAGGTGGTGTCCACGGTGACGCCCTGACGCCGCCCGGCCGCCCACTCACCGGCGTGCTTGGCGGCGCGGACCCTGCGATGAGCCCGGTGGTACAGCAGCAGGTCCACGACGAGCACCGCCGTCGTGGTGACGCCGATCACGGCCGGAGATCCGGTGACCAGCAGCACGAGGATCGAGACCGCCACGACGATCGCGGCCGCCACGACGACCAGGCGGGCGTAGGACCGCCGCGCCGCGATGACGACGGGATCGCCCGCCCGCTCGATGCCCACGCGCACTCCGAACGGCAGCGTGGGCCTGGCCAGCGCCGGCAGGGCCAGCATGAAGGACGTCACCAGTGCGACGAGGATCAGGTCGGCGCCGAGCAACGGGATCACGCCGTCTCCTCGAAGCCGATCAGCAGGGCCTCGCACCGGCGCAGCACATCCTGCCGGTCCATGCCGTGAACAGTGGCTTCCGCCAGCAGCACGCGCATGCGTTCCTCCCAGTCGTCGATAAAGGGTGCCTCGGGCGGGCCGGTGTCGGCATCGCGCCGCACGACCGCGCCACTCTTGCGGTTGATCCGGATCACGCCCTGCTGTCGCAGCAGGTCATAGGCCTTGTTCACGGTATGGAAGTTGACGCCGAAGTCCGCGGCGAGTTGCCGCGTGGAGGGTAGCGGGTCACCTTCCCGCGCCTGCCGTCTGGCGATCGCCTCCACGATCCGGTCCCGGATCTGCTGGTAGATCGGGACCTCGCTGTCGAGGTCAAGGGTCAGCTGCACACCATCACTCTATCTGATATACAACTAATAGAACAGATAGCACTTGGAGAACACATCATGTTGCAGACAGAGATTCACCAGGGAACACTGACCGTGCGCTTCGCCCCGTGGACACGGCCGTTCAGCAGGACCGGCGCGGTGAGCGTGCCACTGACGGCCATCGGCGGGGTGCACCGGCTCGACCGGCCGCTCGCGGCCGCCAAGGGCAGGCACTACGGCCTGCGCTTCTCCGGCGTCATCAAGATCGGCGCCTGGGCGTCCCCGACCGGCGTCAAGCGCCTGGTCGCCGCCCGGCGGGAGGTCTCCGGCCTGCGGATCGTCCTGAAGAGCCGGGTGTCGGGCTACGACGAGCTGATCCTCAGCGTTCCGGACGCCGAGCGGCTCCAGCGGCAGCTGACGGCGGTGACGGCGTGAACATCGAGGCCCGTGGCCTGACCAAGACGTTCGGGCCGGTGAGCGCCGTCACCGACCTCAGTTTCGAGGTCGAAGCAGGCGTCGTGACCGGATTCCTGGGGCCGAACGGCGCCGGCAAGTCCACCACCATGCGGATGATGCTGGGCCTGGTCGCGGCGGACTCCGGCACCGCCACGTTCGGCGGCAGGCGCTACGCCGACCTGCCCCGTCCGTCCGACACCGTCGGCGCCGTGCTGGACAGCGCGGGCTTCCACCCCGCCCACACCGCCCGCGACCACCTGCGGGTCTACGCCCGCATGGGCCGGTACGGCGCAGGCCGGGTGAGGCGGGTCGCCGACCTGACCGGGGTGTCGGCCTTCGCCGACCGCCCGACGCGCACCCTGTCCACCGGCATGCGGCAACGCCTCAGCCTGGCCACCGCGCTGCTCGGCGATCCCCAGGTGCTGTTGCTGGACGAACCGAGCAACGGCCTGGATCCCGAAGGCATCGCCTGGCTGCGCCACTTCGTCCGCGACCTGGCCGCCGAAGGCCGCACCATCCTCGTCTCCAGCCATGTCCTCGGCGAGATCGAACACATGGCCGACCACGTCGTGGTGATCCGCGACGGGCGCCTGGTCGCCACGGGGCCCATCACCGAGCTGTACGGCACGGCGGCCGTGCTGGTCCGCTCCCCGCAGGCGGACCTGTTCTCAGCCAGGCTGGCGGAGAACGGGATCCGGGTGGAGCGGCCGGGGCCGGACCTGCTGCGCGTCCTCGGTCCGAGCACCGCCGAGGTCGCCGCCGCGGCCGCCGCCCACGGCATCGCCCTGCACGAGATCACCCCCGAACGCCCCACCCTCGAGCAGACCTTCCTGCACCTCACCGGAGGTTCCCGATGACCGCGCTCCTGGCAGCGGAATGGACGCGCCTGACCAGCACCAGACTCTGGCTGTGGGGAATACTCGCCGCCCTGGGCAGCGGAACTCTCGTCGGCCTGCTCGCGCTCGTCGGCCCGGAGAACTTCACCCCTCCGATGCCCGGGCTGGAGACCGCCCAGGGCACACACATGCTGCTGGGCCTGCTCGGGTTCACCGTCTTCGCCCCCGCCCTGCTCGGCACCGTCGCGGTGTCCTCGGAGTACCGGCACCGGACCATCACCACCACGACGCTGTACGCCCCCAGGCGCTGGACCTGGCTCGCGGCCAAACTGGCGGTCCACAGCGGGGCCGGGCTCGCCTACGGCGCGCTCGCCGCGGCCGTGGCAGGCGGCGCCCTCTTCGGCGCGGCCGCGCTCAAGGGCATCGCTCTCGGCCTCCCGGCCGTCACGGTCGCGGTCCTGCTGGGCCGTATCGCCCTCACCATGGCGGTCTACACCCTGCTGGGGGTCGCCGTGGGCGCCCTCCTCCGTAACCAGGTGGCCGCCCTCGTCGTGGTCGGCGCCTACTTCTACATGATCGAGACCGTGCTGATGGTCATCCCCGGGATCAACGTGCTCTACCCCTACCTCCCGGGCGGCGCCACCGCCGCGCTGACCGGCTTCACCTACCTGGCAGACGCCGTCGCCGACCAGACCGGCACCTCCGCGACCCAGCTGCTGTCCGCCCCGGCGGGCGGCGCCGTACTGATCTGCTACGCCCTGGTCGCGGTCGCCATCGCCGTCGTGGCGCCGTTGCGGCGGGACATCATGTGAGCGTCCGTACGACCGAGGCCGCCGGGACCTTCGAGATCTCACGGTCCACGGCGTACGGCATCCCGGCCGCCGGACCCAGGCGGCTCGGGGCCAGTTCGTCGTGCTGGTCGAGCACCTCCGGGCAGCGCAGGTCGGTGCGGTTGACGCCCCGTCCAACCGCCCGTCGCGCCAGGGCCTTGCCGGCCATCGCTCCCCCGGCGGCGGCTCTGGGCGCGCCGGGCGGTCTCGCCGCCTCCTCGACGGCCGTCACCGTCGCATCAGCGCGTGGACGCGCATCGAGCGCCCGTGGATCACGGGCCGCAGACCGGAAGGTGGCGGCGACCTGACATGTCCACTGTCCGCCAGGCGCGGTCGTAGCGGCGCCGGTCCCTCCTTGGCGAAGCTTTTCCTGCCGGTGCCGACCCCCCTACCGGCAGGAAGAGAGCTCCTCAATGCCAATCAGAGGTAGAGCGGCACTACTCGGTGCCTCCCTCGTTGTCCCGCTTGTCGCGGCCGGCACCGGAATCGCCCACGGCGATTCGCCGGCCCCTGTCCCCAGGGTCAGCGGCGTACCGGCGTCGTCGGCCACCACCGCGCGGGTCACCCTCATCACCGGTGACCAGGTCACCGTGACCAGCCAGGCGGGCAAGACCGTCTCGGTCAACGTGACCCCGCACAACCGCTCGGTCGGCGACCTCCGCACCTTCACGGTCGGCACCGACGTGTACGTGATGCCGAGGGAGGCCGAGTCGCTCGTCGGCTCCGGCCAGGTGGACAAGCGGCTGTTCAACGTCACCCAGCTGATCGCCCAGGGCTACGACGACGCGCACAGCGAGTCGATCCCGATGATCGTGCAGTACCCGGAGAAGACCGCCAAGAAGGCCGGTGAGCCGGGCGCACCCGACGGTGGCCGGGTCACGCGGAGCCTGCCCGGCGTCCGCGGGGCGGCCATCACCGCGGACAAGAAGCAGGGCGACAAGTTCTGGGAGGCCGTCGACGACGACACCGCCAGGGCGGGTACCTCCAAGACGCGGCTCTCGGGCGGCATCCAGCGACTCTGGCTGGACGGCAAGGTGAAGGCGCTGCTCGACAAGAGCGTGCCGCAGATCGGCGCCCCCGAGGCCTGGGCCGCCGGGTACGACGGCACCGGCGTCAAGGTCGCGGTGCTGGACACCGGCGTGGACCCGGACCATCCCGACCTCGCCGACAGGATCGCCGACAGCCGCAGCTTCGTCCCGGATGAGACGGTGCAGGACGGCCACGGCCACGGCACACATGTCGCCTCCACGATCGCCGGCTCCGGCGCGGCGTCCGGCGGCAAGTACAAGGGCGTGGCACCCGGCGCCAAGCTTCTGGTGGGCAAGGTGCTCGCCGACGAGGGCGGCGGCATGGAGTCGTGGATCCTCGACGGGATGAGCTGGGCCGCCCATTCGGGCGCGAAGGTCGTCTCGATGAGCCTCGGCGGCCAGGAGGGCGCCGACGGCACCGATCCGATGGCGATGGCGGTCAACCAGCTGACCGCCGAGACCGGCGTGCTGTTCACCATCGCCGCAGGCAACAGCGGACCGGGGGCGACCACGGTGGGTTCACCCGGCGCCGCCGACGCGGCCCTGACCGTCGGCGCGGTCGACTCCACCGACGCGGTCACCGACTTCTCCAGCCGCGGCCCGCGCGGGGGCGACGGCGCCCTCAAGCCGGAGATCACCGCCCCCGGCTTCAAGATCGTGGCCGCCCGGGCGGCCGGCACCTCGATGGGCACACCGGTGGGTGACACCTACACCACCGCGAGCGGTACCTCCATGGCCACACCGCATGTGGCCGGCGCCGCCGCGATCCTCGCCCAGAAGCACCCTGGCTGGACCGCCGCGCGACTGAAGAGCCAGCTCATCAGCACGGCGAAGACCACGGCCGACACGCCGGTGCACTCCCAGGGCGCCGGCCGCGTCGACGTGAGCCGGGCCGTCCGGCAGCCGGTCTCCGGGCCGGGCGTGATCGACTTCGGCCTCGCGGACTGGGACTCCGGCAGCGGTCCGGTCACCAAGCAGATCGACTACGTCAACGACAGCGACCAGCCTGTCACCCTCACGCTGTCGGCCAAGGACGCGGGCGAGAACCTGCCGGCCGGGGCGCTGACCCTCGGCACCGGAACGGTGACCGTGCCGGCTCACGGCACCGCCGCGGCGAGCGTCACCGTTGACACGGCCGCCACGGCGGCGGGGGCGCACGGCGCGCACGTCACCGCCGCCACGGCCGACGGCCAGACGGTCGTGACGACGGCGGTCGGTTTCGTCAGGGACGTGGAGCGCTTCGACGTCACGCTCAAGGTGCTCGACCGGGACGGCAAGCCGACGACCGGCATCGCCGTCGTTCATGACTTCAGCCTGGGGAAGCTCGGCCTGCCGGAGATGCACCTGCCCGGGGAGGACGGCACCGTGGTGGCACGGCTGCCCCGCGGCGAGCACGCCTTCATGTCGGAGATCTTCCACTACAGCGCCGACGGGAACCGCGTCTGGGAGTACACCTACGGTGGCGAGCCCGGCACGCTCATCGACTCCGACCGGACCATCACGTTCGACGGCAGCAAGGCCAGCCCGGTCACCATGGACACCCCGAAGCCGAGCCAGACGGGCCGGATCCGGCTGGGCCTGGCCATGCAGGACACGACCGACACGAACGTCTACGGCGTCGAGCAGTGGATGAACGGCGAGACGAAGGTCTACTCCGTCCCGTCGCAGGTCACGAGCAGCCACTTCGAGTCGCGCGTCGGGTGGTCGCTCGGCGCGCCGGAGCTGCGGGCGCAGGTCGTCGGCCACGGTGGAGGGCCGATCGAGCCGGCGTACTTCCGGGGCAGGGCCGGTTCGGCGCGCATCGACGGTACCCAGGTCCTGCGGGTGGCGGACGCCGGGCAGGACGTCCGGGGCAGGCTCGCCCTGGTGAAGCGCAGCGCCGCCGTCACGCCGCAGCAGCAGGTCGACGCCGCCGCGGCGGCCGGGGCGCGCGCCATCATCATCTACAACGACAAGCCCGAGAGCTGGGGCGCCGACAACTGGGCCACGACGGAGACCAAGATCCCGGCGATGACGCTCTCGGGCGCTCAGGGCGCCCGGCTCGCGGAGCTGTCGGCCCGGGGCAGGGCCAAGGTCGTGCTCACGGGCACGGCGGTGAGCCCGTACTCCTACCAGCTGATCAAGTACCGGCAGGGCGGCATCCCCGCCGACCAGCGGTACCGGGTGCGCGCGAGCGAACTCGCCACGGTCCAGTCGACGTTCCACGCCTCCTCACCCAGCACGGAGGCCGGGTACACCCGAGCGATCATCTCACCGATGCAGAGCATGGCGTACGGGGTGTTCGACCGGATGATCATCCCGCGGCCCCTCACCGAGTTCGTCACAGCCGGCGTGCGGACGTGGGAGATGATGCAGGTCGGCACCGTGTGGGAGGCCGGCGGCGCCTGGCAGCAGACCGCGCCGGCGGTGCTCAAGGCCGGTCAGCGGGTGTCCCGCGCCTGGAACAAGGCCGTGGTCCGCACGGCGCTGCCGAGCGGGATGGACAGGTCGGCCGTCCGCAACGGCGACGTCGCCATAGTGTTCGGGGGCGGGTTGATCGACACGACGCCCGACCAGATGTTCGTCAACCGCGCCTTCACCGACAAGGAGAAGGCCACCGTGTACCGGAACGGTGAGCTGCTCGGAACCGCGTCGTCGGCGGCCGTCGCCTTCCCGATGACGCCGGAGCGCGCCACCTACCGCGTGGTGGTGGACGTGCAGCGGGACCAGCCGTGGTGGACCACCTCCACCAGGGTGAACACCGACTGGACGTTCCGCTCCGAGAAGGCCGACGCCGTGACACCGCTGCCGGTGCTGTCGGTCGACTACGACCTCGATGTCGACCAGGCCAACAGCGCCGCGGTGAGGTCCGCGACCAAGGTCGGGATCGGCCTGCGGTACCCGAAGGGCATGGCCGGCCCGCGGATCACCGAGGCGAAGCTGTGGGCCTCCTACGACGACGGCGCCACCTGGCAGGAGGTGAGGCTCGCCGCCGCCGGTGACGCGGCCTTCGCCGGCACGATCAGGAACCCCGCGTCCGCCGAGCCCGGCGGCTCCGTCTCGCTGCGAGCGCAGGCCACCGACGCCGACGGCAACGCCGTCCTGCAGACCGTGACCCGCGCCTACCAGCTGCGGCGGTAGCCCGACGGGCCGGGGCGCCTCCATCCGCGCGGCGGACGGGGCGCCCCGGTGCCGTCCGGATCACCTCACGAGGGGATCATGCCGGACCGGGCGGCGTACCAGGCGAGCTGCATGCGGCTGTCGGTTCCGGCCAGCTTCATCAGCCGGCGGATCCTGCGTTGCACGGTGCGTTCGCTGGTGCCGAGCCGGCTGGCCACCGTCTTGTCCGGCATGCCGGACAGCAGGTACGTCAGCAGTGCCACGTCGATGTCGTCCCATGCGGGAACCCCCTCGGTCACGCTCGTGGCGGTGAGCCGCAACGGCGTCGCGGCCTGCCAGACCCGCTCGAAGAGCGCCACCAGCAGGTGGACCAGGGACTGACCCCGTACCAGGAGGAAACCCGGATGGACGCTTGCCTGGTCGGGCAGCATCGGCAGCAGCACCGCCTCCCGGTCCACAATGATCATTTTGCTGGGCAGCTCGGCGGCGATCCTGATCTCGTACCCGCTCTTGAGGAATCTGCCGATCTCGGCGGGCGCTCGCGGATCGTCGAGGGCGGCACGTTCGTACACGTAACGGTAGGTGGCCAGCGCGTTGGTGGAGTCGTCGAGGTTGACGTCGAGCACATACGGGGGTCGGAAGAAGGCCAGCACCTCCCGCCTGGCGCCGCGCTCCATGTTCTCGAGCCAGGTGGCGAGCTGTTCCGGCGTGGTGAGCGCCTCTATCTCACCCGCGGGTGGGGCGGCCCCGGTCCGGTAGACCTCCACCAGCTCCGCCAACCTGCCCTGAACCTGTTGCAGTGCGGCCTGCCGCTGCGCGATCAGCGTGCCGAGCCCGACCTCGGGCGGTACGACCACGTGTAACCCGCTGTCGTCGCGGGTGGCCAGGCCGAGCTCGGCAAGTCGGGCCACGGCGGCCGTCACGGTCGTCACCGGCAGGTCCAGCGCCTCGGCCATGTCGGAGACAGTCACCCGGTGACGTCGCAGGAGCTCGACGTAGACGGCCTCCTCCTGCTCGCTGATCCCCAGCCTATTCAGCATCTTTAATCACTTTCTGACCAAATCGCAACATTCGTCCCGGGCTACTATGCCTCGTGCCCGGCCGGGGGGAACATCCGGGCGATCAAGGAGCGCGAGCGAGCCGTAGCGACAGGCAGGCGATGGTCAGGGCTGGTCGGCAGGGCGCGGCGAGCCTGTCACAGCAGGGAGAACGCCGGTGGTCCTCATTCCGCGAGGCGATGCCGAGCGGCTCCGCATGGGCGCGGCGGGGGTCCGGCGTGGCCGCACCGCACCCCCTTGACGCTTGGCTTACCTGTCCCGGGAGGTGGTCAGCGGACGGTCACGGCCAGGGGTTGGTGGTGACGCTGTAGGCGAAGCGATACTCGAAGTCGCCGGCCTTGGCCCAGGTCAGCTCCCAGCTCCTGCCCGCGACGGCGGTGACGCGGACCGAGCCCAGCTTGTCGTCGCCGACCAGATCCTCCTCCTGCAACTCGAGGGTGAGCTGCTCGTTCGCGGCGGCGGTGAGATTGGCCCAGTTGATGTTCTGGTCCCCCGCCGCCCGGACGTTGCTGCCGGGCGGGCAGGCGGCCCTGGTGGAGTCGAAGACGATGCAGTCGTTCTGCGCGGTGCTGATGCCCGGATACTGGCTGGGCCAGACCAGGCCGTTGCCGCTGCGGAGCATGTAGAGCTCGTCGTGGCCGGACTCGGAGATGTCGGCGGCATACAGGCTGATGAGGCGGATGAGCAGTTCACCGGAGCTGCGGTGGGCGCTGGCAGGGGCCGCCTGCATCAGCGGCAGCACCAGCAGGAGCCCTGTAACGGCGGCGGTTCGGCGCCATAGGTTCGTCATGCCCTCAGGGTGAGCTGTCCCACTTGGAAATCGTTTGGAGCACAGTTGTGGTGCCCTCCGCTGCCGGCGGCCGGCCGGAGGAGACGGCGCCGACCCGCCGGCCCGTGCGGCGAGTGCGTGGTCCTGGCCTCGACGCCTTGCGGTCGGGACGGCAGCGACACCGTGAACCCCTGAGCGCCTCCGCCCGTCTCAGGGACATGAGAGGCATCTGGCTGGCGGCCGCGCTCGTGACGCTCGCCGCCTGCGGGACCGAGCCCGCGGCGACCGCTCCCTCGACTTCCTCGACTCCCCCGACGCGGTACCAGGCCGACGGGACCGTACTGGCCAACGCGGAGCACGGTCCCCAGCTCTGCGCCAGCGTCGCCACCTCCCTGCCGCCCCAGTGCGGCGGGCCCGACATCCTCGGGTGGGACTGGAACGCGGTCGAGCACTCCGCCCGGAACGGCGTGCGCTGGGGCGAATACCGCGTGGTCGGCACCTGGGACGGCGGAAGGCTCACGCTCACCGAGCCTCCGCGCCCCGCCAGGCGCCACGATGTCCCAGGCGACAGGCCCGACTTCAGCACACCGTGCCCGGAGCCCGCGGGCGGCTGGCGCCCGGCCGACCCGGCGAAGGCCACCCAGGAGGCGATGGCGGCCGCGATCGCCAGGGCCGAGCGGCTCCCCGGGTACGCCGGCAGCTGGCTGGACCAGGGCTACCTCGAGGAGATCGACGGTTTCGACCCCGACGACCCTCGATCGGTGGAGCGGCACGCCAACGACGCGGGGCGGCTGGTGCTGAACCTGCGCTTCACCGGCGACCCGGCCGTCCACGAGCCCGCGATCCGCGAGGTCTGGGGCGGTGCGCTGTGCCTGAGCCGCGCCCAGCGCACCACTGCGGAGCTGCGGGCACTCCAGGAGAGGGCGCAAAAGGAGATCAAGGGCGCGCACTCCGTCTGGGCGGACGAACGGGCGGGCCAGGTCAAGGTCGGGGTCTGGGTCGTCACACCGGAGCTCCAGCGCGAGGTCGACGCCGAGTACGGCAAGGGCCTGGTGGTCCTCGAAGGCTTCCTCAGGCCGGTGGGTCCGTAACCCCGCGGCGGCGCCGTGTCCGCGGCCCGGCCCACGACGACGGACCGTCGAGGCGCACCGGAGTCGGCGTGGTGGCCGCGGCGCGGCTGTTCCGCGCCGAGCCACGCCTGAGCAGCCCGGAAGCAGCCGGGGCGGCCTGACGCCCTGAACGACCCGCGAAGAGCCGCAGGCGCCGGCGGTCACCCGGACAGGTCCGTGTCCCGCCCGCCGTCAACGGCCGCCCCACCCGCTACCGGTCCTCTAGAGGATGTCGAGCCCGATGCCGCCGATGCCGATGAGGCCACCCACCCCGACGCCGTGGCCGATCCCGCTGCCGGAGCTTTCGTAGTAGCCGCCGCCGAACAGGTCGCTGATGGGGTCGGATGGGAGCGTTGCTGCGTGGGCCGAGCCGGCGGCTGCGGGCACGGCCAGGATGGCGCCGACGCCGATCAGTGCGGCGGCGATCGTGGTGCGGGTCATCGCGGTACTCCTTTGAACAGGGACATGCCGCCTGTTGCAGACCATCCTCTCCGGTCACTACGCACTCATCTGACTACCGAGAGTGAGCGAGTCCAAGGATGAGCACCATCCAGGCGTGTCCCCCCAAGCCGGATAATCCTCCGACCGGAGACCCCGATAGTGGTGCGAAAGCTGTCACGCCCCGGCCTTCCCCGAAGGAGCCGGGGCCGGCGCGGACTCCGCGGGCGTGCGGCCGGCGTGGCGGCGCGCGGCGGCCAGGTGGCAGAGCAGGGTCAGGGCGGTGATGAAGGAGACCAGCAGGCGAGGTGGCGCCGGCGGTTTCAGCGCTCGATCATCTGCATCTGCTCCTCGTTGTGGTGCTCGCCGGCGGCCGGCGGGAGGTTGTCGAGCTTGCCGATCCGCTCGGCGGTCAGCTCGATGCCGTCGGCGGCGATGTTCTCCTCCACACGCGCGACCCGCTTGGTGCCGGGGATCGGGACGATGTGCTCGCCCTTCGCCAGCAGCCAGGCCAGGGCCACCTGCGCCGGCGTGGCGCCCACCTCGGCGGCGACGGCCTGGACCTCGTCGGCGAGGCGCAGGTTGCGCCGGAAGTTCTCCCCGGTGAAGCGCGGGTTGGTCTTGCGCCAGTCGGTGTCGTCGAACTGCTCGGGAGAGCGGATCACGCCGGTGAGGAAGCCGTGGCCCAGCGGCGAGTACGGCACGAACCCGATGCCCAGCTCGCGCAGCACCGGCAGCACCCGCTCCTCCACGTCCCGGGTCCACAGGGAGTACTCCGACTGCACGGCGGTGACCGGGTGGACGGCGTGGGCGCGGCGGATCGTGTCCGGCCCGGCCTCCGACAGGCCGATGTGGCGGACCTTGCCCTGCTCGACCAGTCCGGCCAGGGCGCCGACGGTGTCCTCGATGGGGACGTCCGGGTCGACGCGGTGCTGGTAGTACAGGTCGATGCGGTCGGTGCCGAGGCGCTTGAGCGAGCCTTCGACGGCGGTGCGGATGTTGGCCGGGCTGCTGTCGAGGTGTCCGGGGCCGCCGTGCGCGTGCGAGATCATGCCGAACTTGGTCGCCAGCACGACCTGGTCCCGGTGGCCCTTCAGAGCCCGGCCGACAAGTTCCTCGTTGGCGTACGGCCCGTAGATCTCGGCGGTGTCGAGGAAGGTGACGCCCAGCTCCAGCGCGCGACGGATGGTGCGGACCGACTCGGCGTCATCGGTGCCCGCGCCGGTGTAGCCGAAGGACATGCCCATCGTGCCCAGGCCGATGCGGGAGACGTCCAGATCTCTCAGGGTGGTGTGTTTCATGGTCACCTCTCGGGAACGAGTTTGATCGTCGCCGCGCGCGCCTCGGGGGCGACGACGCCGCCGATGATGTCCGCGCCGTAGATCAGGGTCGCTCGCATGGGAGCCTTCCGCTTTCCGTGGTCGCCGTCTTTCCGTGGTCGCCGTCGGACCTACCCGCGGCCGGTCGGAACCGGACGTCCGGCACGCCTGGCCGAGGTCTGTTGTCGGTAAAATCGCCCCGCCGATGATCCAGGCACGCACCGTCCGGCGGAACGAGCACGGCGAAGGTCAGCAGCTCGCGGAGGACTGGCCGAGCACCTTCAGCGCGGCCCGGGGCGAGGCCGCCGGTCAGGGTGATGTCGGGGCCGGACAGGCCGCCGGACCCGATCGGCGCCTCCGGCGTGCCGTGGGGGCCGAGGGAGCGCTCGCGCGACAGGAGCCAGCTGGTCAGCCCGCGTGTGCGGCAAGGCTGTGGCCGGATCACCATGTCCTCGTCGTCGGTGGACTCGACGAGCTGGTCGAGTGTGGTGTCGAGCGCCCGGGCGATGGGGACGAGCTGGTCGAGGGCGATTCTGCGGTGTCCGGTCTCGATGCGGCTCAGGTTGGACGGGCCGAGACGGCAGCGCCGGGCGCATCCGGTGCCGGCCGCTGCCGTCAGCACCCGAAACGCCCGGCACGGCCGCGCGATCCTTGCCGGCCCCGGCCTGCGGGGTCAGTTCTCCAGGCCGGTGAGATCGATGCGGGCCAGCCGGTCGAGGTCGGACAGGATGTCGATCGCGACGATCTTCTCGTCGGCGACGGTGAAGCTCATGATCGAGATGAGTTCGCCGTCGATGGTGTTGACCAGGCCGGCGCTCCCGTTGACCAGCGCGGGCCGGGTGACCGAGACGGTGGCCATGCGCTGGAAGGTGGCGGCCTGACCGGCCACCGCTCCGGCGCCGCGCAGGACCTTCATGCCGCCCGGGAGCATCTTCCCGCTGTCGGCGCGCAGTACGACGTCGGGGTCGAGGATGGCCAGCAGGGCCTCGAAGTCGCCGCCGCGGGCGGCGGTGAGGAAGGCGTCGACCACCCGGCGCTGAGCGACCGGGTCCGGATCCGGATCAGGGGCCGCGCCCTGCACTCGTTGGCGGGCGCGGCTGGCGAGCTTCCTGGCGGCGACCGGGGTGCGGTCCATGATCGAGGCGATCTCCTCGAACGGCATGCCGAACATGTCGTGCAGGACGAAGGCCAGACGTTCGGCCGGGTTCAACGATTCCAGCACCACCAGCAGCGCCAGGCCCACCGAGTCGGCGATCAGCGCCTGTCGTTCAGGATCGGTGCTCTCCTCGCTGCTGACCACGGGGTCCGGCAGGCGGGACTCCAGCGGGTCCTCACGCCTCAACCTGCGGGAGCGCAGCATGTCCAGGCAGACCCGTCCGACGACCGTGGTGAGCCAGCCGCCGAGGTTGTCGATGTCGTCGGCCTCGGAGCGTCCGAGTCTCAGCCATGCCTCCTGGACGGCGTCGTCGGCCTCGGCCAGGGAACCGAGCATCCGGTAGGCCACCGCCTTCAGACGCGCACGGTGCTCTTCGAATCGCCGGGCCAGAAAGTCACGTTCGTCCATGATCACTCCCTGTATGGATGGTCACACCGATGACGACCAGAACTTCCGCGATGTGACATGTCCATCCGGTCACACTCTCCGCAACCAGTACGTCATGCCTCCGAACACATCGACAACGACGATCGGAGCAGTGGACGATGAGCGAGATCGACATCCACGGGACCGTGACCGACGGCTTCGAGGCGGTGCGCGAGGAGTTCGCCGCCCTGATGGCCACGGAGAATGGGGAGACCGGCGCGCAGCTGGCTGCATATGTGCACGGCAGGAAGGTGGTCGACCTGTGGGCCGGGGACGAGGCGGCCGGGGACACCCTGACCGGCGTCTACTCCTCCACCAAGGGCGCCGCCACCCTGGTGGCGGCACTGCTGGTGCAGGACGGCACGCTTGAGCTGGACGGGCCCGTCGCCCGGCATTGGCCGGAGTTCGCCGCCGCGGGCAAGGAGCAGATCACCTTGCGAGACGTCCTGACCCACCGCTGCGGCGTCATCGGCGTCGACGGCGGGTTGACCGTCGCCGAACTCGCCGACGACCGGTTGATCGCCAGTCGGCTGGCGGGCCGGCGGCCGTACTGGAAGCCCGGGTCGGCCTACGGCTACGGCGGGTTCGTGGCGTTCGCGCTCGTGAGCGAGGTGGTCCGCCGCGTTACCGGCCACCTGCTGCAGGAGGTCTTCGAGGAGCGGGTCCGCGCGCCCTACGGCCTGGACCTGTATCTCGGCCTGCCCGAGGAGGTGGAGGACCGCTACCGGGAGATCCAATCCGGCCTGGCCGGCCCTGAGGAGCGCGCCGCGTTCTGGGCGACCGTTCCCGGCCCGCACAGCATCACCGGGATCGGGTACGGCCTCAACTCCACCCCGCCCCTGGACCAGGTGGCCTTCCTCAACACCCGGCAGGTGCGCGCGCTCGGCCAGGCCTCCGCCGGCGGCGTGGGCAACGCCCGGGGGCTGGCCGCGATGTACGCGGCGGCGGTCTTCGGCCTCGACGGCCAGGCTCCGCTGCTGAAACCGGACACCATCGGCGAGTTCGCCATGCTGCACTCGACCGGCGGCGACCTGGTCACCGGTGATCAGGGACAGTACGCCCTCGGGTTCCAGGCCAAGGGCCTGCGGTACCCGTTCCTGAGCGCCAACGCGTTCGGCCACAACGGCTCGGCCGGCTCGGAGTCCTTCGCCGACCCCCTCAGCGGCGTCGCCTTCGGCTACACCCGCCGCCGGTTCTCCTTCAACTGGTCCTACCCCGAGCACGACCGGCTGGCCGCCGCGGTCCACCGCGCGGCCACGGCGTCCTGAGGAGACCCCAGATGTCTTCGCACACCGGAACCCGCCCCCGACCCGACGGGAGAGTGGTACGGCGCTGCTGGTGATCGCCGCGGCGCAGCTGCTGATCGTGATGGACGGCACCATCGTGACCGTCGGCCTGCCCGTCATCGGCACCGGACCGAACATCGCGGAAGCCGACCTGGACTGGGTCCTGACGTCCTACGCTCTGGCGTTCGGCGGGATGCTGCTGGCCGCTGGCCGCGCCGGTGACGTGTTCGGCCGCCGCAGGTTGTTCCGGGCCGGACTGGTGGTGTTCCTGCTCGCCTCCCTGCTGGGCGGCGTCGCCGCCACCGTCACCGCCGGCCCGCCGGCCGGAACAGCGGTGCGGGAGGCACTCACCAGCGGCCTGCTCGGCGCCGGCGCGTTCTACCTGGCCGCCGTCCTCTCCGCCGTGTTCCTCCTACGGCCACGCCCGACGGGCCAGGACACAGGACCCGAGCAGCTGACCGCCCCTGAAGAGGCGCGCGGCACGCACCCGTGAATCGGCCGGGGCGGCACGGTGAAGGCGGAACAGTCGTCACCGCCGCCCAGAAAAACGATCACGATCATCGGTCACATCCGCCTCTCGCGACCCGTCATAGCAGCGACACACCACTGAGCAACAGAACGGAAGGCCCCACCATGACCACGCCCACGCCCACGCAGGAGACCCTCCAGTCGCGGCTGCCCAACCCCGCCAAGCTCGTCCCCGAGCTGGGACAGATCGGCGGAGCGCTGTTCAAGGCCACCGGGAACGGCTCGATCCCGCAGACCACCATCAGCCTGGTACAGCTGCGCGCCGGGCAGATCGTCGGCAGCACCTACCTGACCGCCCTGCACACCGGCAACCTCCGCGAGGCGGGAGAAACGGAGGAGCGCATCACCGCCGTGGTGTCCTGGCGCGACGCGCCCCACTTCACCGGGACCGAACGGATCGCACTGGCGCTGGTGGAGGCCGTGCTCACCGCCAACCCCTACGGTGAGCGCATCCCCGACGACCTCTACGCCCAGGCGTCCGGCCACTACGACGACAAGGCACTCGTAACGCTCATCATGGCGATCGGCCAGGTCTGCTTCTTCATCCCCCTCGCCCTCATCGGCAAGCCGCTGCCCGGTGTGTCTCCCGCGGAGCAGTGGAGGGACTGACACCCGGAACGCCCAGGGTGAGGACGCCCCGACCGCGCCTCACCCTGAGGGCGGGCCCGCTCAGAGCCCGGCCCGTACTGGGGTCGCGGTAGTGATCGCGGAAGATCCAACGGATGCTGCAGATCATCCGTCTCGGGTGATCTGATCCCGTGCCGGCTCAGCTGAGGTTGTCGCTCGGGGTGGCGTCTCGGGCCATACGCACATTCGGCAGTTTTCCCTGCCAGAGCTCTCGCTCGCCTGTGGCCTTGAATCCATGGCGTTGGTAGAAGCGGATCGCGCGCTCGTTGTAGTCGGTGACCCACAGGCGCATAGGTGTGTTCCCCGCCCAGGTGAGGAACTCACCCATCAATCGGCCTCCGATGCCTCGGCCCTGGGCCTCCTCCAGCAGATACATCGGCCCGAGAGTGACCACCTCGTCCCGGCGACCGCAGAGGAAGCCGACGACCTCCGTCCCGGAGCGGACGACACGGCAGAACAGCAGATCCGGCTGCCGCCTCGCCGCCTCGACGAACTCCCGCCACTGAGCGATTCCCTCCTCTGTGGCAGAAGAGCCACGGTGCTCACGGATCCACTTCTCATCGATCCCCGCGTCCTCGCAGGGATACGTCTGCAGCCAGACCCTCAACTGCAGCGGGCCCAGAGACGCTGCGTCGTCAGCACGGGGAGCTTCGATCACATGGGTCATGGGGACCATCCTCGACGATGCTCCCCGAGCGTCTCACGCGATTTTTTGCAATCTCGTCGCCACAGGTCACAGCCCTGACCTCGGAGCAGATCCGTTGAGACGGGACGGATCACTTCCAGATTCCGTTGAGGACGAGGCGAGGGGCGGCGCGCAGCCGGCGCCGGAGCGCGACGCCGAGGCGGTCGACCTGGCCGGCACGGCTGAGCACCTCGGGTCCCGTCAACACGTACGGGCCGTGGACCGGTTGACCGCGGTCCGCGAGCAATACGGTGACAGTGGAGGGACAGCATGGAGCGGGCGGCCGTCTAACCGGGGGTCGCCTGTCGGCATCCGTCGAAAATCCAACAGATCTGCCTGACCGGCAGAAACGCTCGCCGGCGACGCTCCCTCGATCGTTTACCGAGCGAGGAATGGAGAGCCCGGATGTCTTACGGTCCGCCCGTTTCCTGGCGTCCATCGTGTGTGCAGGGGTGTCATGGATGGCGTACACGCTTCTCAGGGACGGATCGGCTTTACATGTACGTCTGCCTGGTCGGCGGCGCAATCGCCGCAGTCGGCTACTTCGTCGCCGCAGTCCTATACGAAGGGGATTGACGTTGCCCGGCTGGATAAACACCCGCTCCACCTTCCGGGAGGCCCCATCCATGGACTCCCCCTGCTCACGGTCCAGGACTCCTTCGATGACCGGTGACGACGTCGTGTTCTTCCTGTTCGGGATCCCGGCAGTGGCAGGTGACGGCACATGGCGCCCATGACATCACACGTACGGTCGCGGCCGGCGTGGCCGCGACCGTACACGAATATCGATCTTGTCGTTACTTCGTCGGCGCGCCGGTGACCAGCGGCAGCGAAATCGACGTGCCGGCCAGGTCGACGGTGACCGTGGCCCCGGTGCCGGGTTCGACGTCGTCCCCGGAGCCGGTGCCGGTCTCATCGAGGTTGAAGTCGTCGTTGGCTCCGGTCAGTACCAGGCCCAGCCGGTGCCCGGCCTTGAACTCGTAGTCCTGCGGCAGCAGCTTCCAGGTGATCTGGTAGGACTTGCCCGGCGTCAGCGGTGCCTGGCGGCTGAGCGACCTGTGGTTCTGCGCGTCCAGGATTCCTCGGGTGACCACGTTGAAACCGGAGGTCGCCGTGTTGTCGCCGGCCCTGAGGTAGCAGCCGTCGTCATCGGCCGTGCTCTGGCCGACGCAGTCTTCGCCGCCGATGAACTTCAGACCTTCCGCGGACGTCGCACCGCGTTCGCGGTAGTTGATGCGGAGGTCGGTGCCGTAGTCGACGAGCAGGACGCCCAGGTTGGCGGTCGGCTTGTCCAGCTTGAGGCGCAGGCTCACCGACGGTGTTCCGGACAGCCGCATCGCGCTCTTCAGCGGCGGGGTCAGGAAGGCCAGCCGGTTGGGGTTGGCGGTGGCGGGGTCGGTGGCCATCGCGATCTCGGTCTGGGCGGTGTCGAGGTAGCTGCCGGTGCCGGTCGAGGGCTTGCGGCTCAGGGAGCCGTCCTGCTGCGGCCGCAAGGTCGTCGTCCGCGTCGGTGCAGGCCAGTCGGCCTGGGTGATCCACCGGTCCGGGCCGAGCTGCACGTCGACGCGGGGCCGGCGCATGATGTCGTTGGGGACACCCATGAGTTCGTGGTCGAACCACTTGTGCAGGGTGTCGAGCCACACCTCGCGGCGGGCCCAGAACGGGTCGAGGTGCCCGTACTGTGTCACCCACGCCTTGCGCTGCACGGTGCGGGGCAGCTTGGCCCACCACTCGGAGAACTGGCTGCCCACCACGTTCCGGTCCTGCATGCCCATCACCGAGAAGACGCTGGCGCGGACGTTGCGCGCCTTCGAGATCGGCCCGGTCCGGTAGTTGCGTTCGTGCCAGTAGGCGTTGTAGTTGCCGGTGGCGTCGTCCGCGCCCTCACGCAGGCGCTGGTGCACCGCCGCGCATTTCTCGTCCGGATCAAGGTCGACCCGCTGGGCCAGCTCTTCCTGGCCGCCCTTGTACCAGGTGAGGGTGCCATTGTTGCGCGATGTCTCGTATCCGCTGGTGTAGCCCGCGATGTTCACGATCGTCTCCAGCCCTTGCACGCCGGTGCCGGCCACGCCGGCGCCGAGCGCTCCCTCATAGGAATGGCCGATCATCCCGGCGCGTCCGGTGGTCCAGGTGGCTTCGACCGGATCGCCCTTGTCGTCATAGGCGGTCGCCCGGCCGTTCAGCCAGTCGACGACCGCCTTGCCGCCCAGCACGTCGGAGGCGCCGTAGGTGGTCGGGCAACCATCGGACAGCCTGGTGCCGAGCATGTCGACGGACACGAACGCGTATCCGCGCGGCACGAAGTAGTTGTCCCAATACATCGGGAACTTCGTCACGTTCCCGTTCGCGTCGTATTTCTTGTGTTCGTTCTCGTAGCCGACGCCTGGTACGTCGTAGTACGGGCTTTCGTGCATGATCACCGGGACCTTGAGCCCGGAATCGGACTCCTTCGGCCGGATGATGTCCACCCGGACCAGATCCTTCTTGCCATCGCCGTCACTGTCGACCGGCGACTGCACCCGGACGTGCTCGCGGATGGCGTCCTTGTAGGAGAAGACCGGCTGCGTCACCCCGCCGGCGACTTCAATCTTCGGCTCCGCCGTCGCGGATGCGGCGGGAGCACCGGCGATCACGAGCGGGATCGCGAGTGCGACTGCGGCGAGGAACCCCCGCCGTTGGAAGTCGGCCATGTGCCCTCCTCTGAGCTGGTTACTGCTATCGGTGACATCGAGGGGTCGAGCCCGCCGGGCACGGCCCGGCACAGCGGCGCGGGTTTGATCACGACGCGATGTCCGGCGGCGGGTGTCGGCCAGGGGGAGCGAGCCGGTGTGCTTCCCGGATCTGTTGTGAAGTCCACTCGCGTGGACTGATGGGGGGATGCGGCCCCGTCTACCGAGCCGGCTTGGCCTCGTCAGCCGACCTGGCCTGCCCGTCGCAGAACACCGTCTTGACGAGGTTGTTCAACGCCTTCGGGAACTCCGTCGCCACGTCCACGGCGGCGTCGCCGGTGGTGATCGAGGCGGTCAGGGTCTTCTTGCCGTCGGGCGTGCTGAACATCAGCGCCCCGTAGCCGTTGCTGCTGCCGTTGTGGTTGAGGATGACGCCGTCGCACTTCGGACCGGTGTCCTGCACGTACAGCCCGAGGCCGTAGCTGCCGAAGAGGCCGGCGCTGTTCGGGTGCGGCTTGCGCATCTCGGCCAGCAGCTCGGCCGAGATGAGCGTGCCGTCATTCAGTGCGGAGAAGAACGTGTGGAGATCCTCGGTGGTCGAGATGATCTCGCCCGCGGCGGAGATCCAGGAGGGGTTCTGGCGGGTGACGTCGATCACCTTCCACCGGCCGGCGGCGTCCTGGTAGCGGTAGTAGGCGTGGGCGTACGGCGCGGGCATACCCGAGCGGACGCCCGGCACCACGGTGTGCTGCAGCTTGAGCGGCCCCAGGATCCGCCGCTTCATCTCCACGGCGTAGGAGTGGCCGGTGACCTTCTCGATCAGCAGCTTGACCAGCACGTAGTTGGTGTTGGAATAGCTCCAGCTCGTCCCCGGCTCGAACTTCGACGGCTTGGACAGCGCCAGCCGTACCAGCTCGTCGTCGGTGTAGGTGTGGAACCGCTTGGCCACCCACTCCTTGCCCTGCCAGGGGATCAATGACACCGGCTTCCCGTCGGGGTCGACGTCGAAGCTGTAGTCGAACAGCCCGCTGGTGTGCTGCAGCAGCATCCGCACCGTGATCCGCCGGTCCAGCTCGTACTGGGGCAGGTAGTCGGCCACCGGGGCGTCCAGCTTGACCTCGCCGGCGTCCACCAGTTTCAGCACCAGGGTCGCGGTGAAGTTCTTGGTGGTGCTGCCGATCCGGAAGTGCCCGTCCGCCGGCGGCTTGGCGTTCGTGCCCAGCTTGCGCACCCCGGCGCTGCCGACCCACTCGCCTCGCTCATCGTTCACGCGCATCTGCATCCCCGCGGCGAGACCGGAATCGACGAACGCCTGGATGGCCCTGTGCAGCTCCGGACGGTCCTGTCCGGCAGCAGCGGCCTTCGACACGGCTCTGCTGTCCGCGGCGGCCGTCCCGGGGGTGGCCGCCCCGGCAAGCAGTCCGGCAAGCAGCGCCGTGACCGCCATGCGCAGGGTGTGCTGGGCCTGGTCGGTCAGAGTGATAGGCATGGCGGTGTGCTCCTTTGATTCTGTTACGAAAGGCGGTCGAACGGACGGACGGCGGCTTCGGTGACCGAGACGCCCCTCGTCCGGGTGCTACCGGAGTACGGGCAGAGACGGGCCGCGGACGCGATCGCCGTAGGCGAGCGACCACAGCGGTGGCGGGCGGCCGTACGCGACCTCGCCCGCCACCGGCTCGTGGTCAGGCGTCCCAGGTGACGGGCAGACTCTTGACTCCGTAGATGTCCGCGGTCTCCGGGCGCAGGGCAACCTCATCGGCAGGTACGGCCAGCCGTAGCGTGGGGAAGCGGTTGATCAGGGCGGGGAGCGCGACGCGCAGTTCGACGCGGGCCAGCTGCTGGCCCAGACACTGGTGGATGCCGTGGCCGAAGGCCAGGTGCCCGCCGTTCTGCCTGCGCAGGTCGAGCACGTGGGGATCGGCGAAGCGCTCGGGGTCGCGGTTGGCGGTGGCGTAGGACAGGATGACCGTCGTGCCGGCCTTGATGGTCTGGCCGCCCAGCTCGACGTCCTCCAGCGCCGTCCTCATGAACGTCTTGGCGACACTCAGATACCGCAGCAGCTCTTCCACGGCCCCGTCGGTGAGCGCGGGATCGGCGCGCAGCGCCGCCAGCTGCTCCGGGTTGCGCAGCAGCGCGAAGGTACCCAGCGCCAGCATGTTCGCGGTGGTGTCGAACCCGGCCGCCAGCAGGATCAGGGCGATCCCCCGCAGCTCCTCATCGGTCAGATCGCTGTCGAGCAGGTCGCTGAGCACGTCGTCGGTGGGGTTGGCGCGCTTGGCGGCCACCAGCTCCGCGAGGTAGTGCTGGGTGGCGGTGTAGGCAGCGATCAGTTTCTCGTCGCTCGTCTCCCCGCCGAGGAAGGTGTCGATGTGCTCCTGGAAGGAGCCCCGGTCCTCGTACGGCACGCCCAGCAGCTCACAGATGACGATGGAGGGGATGGGCTTGGCGAACGCGGTCACCAGGTCCGCCGACGGCCCGGCCTTCTCCATGGCGTCCAGGTGCTCGGCGGTGATCTGCTCGACGCGCTCGGTGAGCAGTCGCATCCGCCGCACGGTGAACTTGCCTACCAGCGGTTTGCGGTAGCGGCTGTGCTGCGGCTCGTCCATGAGCAGGAACTCGCCGGGCGGCGCCGGGGGGACCTCGATCTCGCCGAGGTCGACCAGTGGGTGGTGGCGCATGAGCTCCTTGCGTGAGCTGAACCGCTGGTCGGCCAGGACCGACCGGACCAGGTCGTAGCCGGTGACCAGCCAGCCCTGGTGTCCGTCGGGGAAGGGATAGCGGCTGATCGGGCCGTGCTCGCGAGCCTCGATCAGCTCCGCCGGCGGGTCGAAGGGGCAGCCGGACTGACGCGCAGTCGGCATCGTCGTGATGGTGTGGAGGGATGCACTCATGGCTATTCCTTGTCTCGCGATGTACGTGTTTGCTAAAGCTCGAAAGCTACGTTGCGTTCAGAAATGACCGTCGATCAGGTTGAGGCATTTGCTCAGGCGAATGGCGACAAACCGATGCAAGGACGCTGAGTTCGGATGCGATATCGCGTTGCAATGAGCGGCGGCGGAGCGCCGGTTGACATCCCGTCGGGCGACGTCGGGGGCTTTGGCGATCTCGCGGGCCATCTCAGCCATGGTGGGGCTGGGCCCGCCCTTCTGGGACCGGGCGGATGTTTCGACGGCGACGATGACGGTGCGGCGGAAGTTGTCGGCCTCTGCCGAGCCTGTTTCCCGAGCAGGCTCATGGCTGCGGTCAGGACGTCAGAGCCTGCGGGGTGGGGGTGATGTCATCCACGGTGAGAGCGCCCACCGGGACATCGGGAATGTCCGGTCCGGTCCGCAGTTCGTCGGTGAGTACGACCATGTCGCCGCGCTCGGCGGAGCCGACCTGGAGCCATCCGTCACTCACATGGGCATCGCTCAGCGGCTGCCGCACGTGCTCCGGTAGTCCACTGACAGCCCGGTGCTCATCTCGCGCAGATCTCCTGGAATCCGCCGACCGGCGGTGTGAGCCGAGCCGCGGAAGTGCTGTTCTCCGTCATGGCGACCGTGTCGCGATCCGTCTGTCCGCCGCGCTGATCCGGATCAAGACAGGGTCGATCGACACGGGCCTAGGAGATCTTGCGGCGGTAGGTGTTCATGGCGAAGGCGTAGGCGACGATGAGGATGCCGACGCACCAGGCGAGGGCGGTCCAGATGTCGGTGCCGACCGGCTGCTGGGTGAACAGGGCTCGGATGGCGTTGACGATGGAGGTCACCGGCTGGTGCTCGGCGAAGGCGCGCACCGGGCCGGGCATGGTGGCGGTGGGCACGAAGGCCGAGCTGAGGAAGGGCAGGAAGATGAGCGGGTAGGAGAACGCGCTCGCGCCTTCCATGGTCTTCGCGGACAGACCGGGGATGACGGCGATCCAGGTCAGCGCCAGGGTGAACAGGATCAGGATGCCGGCGACCGCGAGCCACGCCGGTGCTCCCGCCGTGGAGCGGAAGCCCATGAGCAGGGCGACGAGCACGACGACCACGAGCGAGATCAGATTGGCGACCAGCGAGGTCAGCACGTGCGCCCACAGCACCGACGACCGCGCGGTCGGCATGGACTGGAATCGCTCGAAGATGCCGCTCTTCATGTCCATGAACAGCCGGTACGCGGTGTAGGCGATGCCCGAGGCGACCGTGATGAGCAGGATGCCGGGCAGCAGGTAGGTCACATACGAGTCTGATCCGGTGTTGATCGCGCCGCCGAACACGTAGACGAACATCAGCATCATGGCGATCGGCATGACCGCGGTCGTGACGATGGTGTCCGGGCTGCGCGCGATGTGGCGCAGGGACCGTCCCAGCAGGACGGCGGTGTCGCCGAAGAAATGCTTGGTCATCGTGATTCCTTACTTGCGTACCGAGACGCGGTGTTTGCCGGCGTCGCCGTCGGTGCCGTTGTCGCCGACGAGCGCGAGGAAGACGTCCTCCAGGGTCGGCTGTTTTTCGACGTATTCGACCTTGGCGGGCGGGAGCAACTGCTTGAGCTCGGCCAGGGTGCCGTTGACGATGATCCGGCCCTGGTGGAGGATCGCGATCCGGTCGGCGAGGTGTTCGGCCTCGTCCAGATACTGCGTCGTGAGCAGCACCGTGGTGCCCCGGTCGGCGAGTTCCCTGACGGCCTGCCAGACCTCGATGCGGGCCTGGGGGTCGAGGCCGGTCGTGGGCTCGTCGAGGAAGATGACCGGCGGGTTGCCGACCAGGCTCATCGCGATGTCGAGGCGGCGGCGCATACCGCCCGAGTACGTCGCCACCTTCCGCGCACCCGCGTCCGTCAGGGAGAAACGCGCGAGCAGGTCGTCGGCGATCTTGTGCGGATCCTTCAGGTGCCGTAACCGGGCGACCAGCACGAGGTTCTCCCGCCCGCTGAGGATCTCATCGACGGCCGCGAACTGCCCGGTCAGGCTGATCGACTCCCGCACCTCCACCGCCTGCCGGGCGACATCGAAACCGTTGACGCGGGCCGTGCCCGCATCGGCCCTGAGCAGCGTGGACAGGATCCTCACCACCGTGGTCTTGCCCGCCCCGTTGGAGCCGAGCAGAGCGAAGATGCTGCCCCGCGCCACATCGAAGTCCACGCCACGCAACACCCGCAACGTCTTGTACGACTTCTCCAGACCCTGCACATGGATCGCCGGCGCTTGCTGTGTCGTCATCAGACTGTCCTGTCCTCTCTTCCGGTGTCTTCGCCGGCGGCTCGCTCGATGGCGCTGGTGAAGCGGTTCCGCTCCCGGGCTCTGTACTGCCCGACCGGGTAGTTGGCCATGAACGCCTCGACGAACTCCACGGGGTCCTCCCCGAAGATGTCGCGGATCGAGGTTCCGTCCGCCACGCCCTGTTCGAACAGATCGGCCAGGTCCTCATACATCGACATCGCGCCGGCGCCGTCCGCCGGCCCGAAGTGCATCAGGTACCGCTCCAGCGCCTCGACCGCCGTGCGATAGTTCTCCGGAAGCTGCTTGATGCGCGCCTTGTACTGCCGGTAGCGTCGCTTGTCCTCGAGTGACCCGGTGACGATCTCCAGATACTGCTGGTAGCGCCTCTTCGGCTCGTTCGACTCTGTGGCCATGTCTACTTACCTCCTTCGCGGAGCTGTTCGAGCCTCTCGGCAAGGAAGCTCCAGGTCCTCCAGAATTCCTCGAGATACTCCCGCCCCTGTGCGTTCAGGGAGTACACCTTGCGCGGCGGCCCCTTCTCGGACGGGATCTTCTCCACGTCGACCAGGCCGCGTTGTTCGACCCGGACCAGCAGCGCGTAGATGGTGCCCTCTGCGATGTCGGCGAAGCCCTGGTCCCGCAGCCACGCCGTGATCTCGTAGCCGTATGCGGGCCGGCCGGACAGGATTGCCAGGACGATGCCCTCCAGCGTCCCCTTGAGCATCTCCGTCGCCTGCTTGCCCATGGAACACCTCCTTCAGCTACTCAGTGATGCCGACTACTGGTACAAAGTAACACTGACTACCAGTACATAGCAACACCGAATAGCCGAGATGCAAGCCGGGACCGCAGGCGCGTGAGAGCGGGCGACCCGATCACCGCTCGGAGCGAGGCCGTCGCCAAGGTCGCCGAGGTCCTGGCGCCCCGACGCCGTACCCACTGATCATCTACGCCCGCCTCTGACGGTAGCCGGCCTGCCGAGGCGTGATCATCTCTGCCGCCGATTACTGCACTCAGACGTAACCGCAGGCCAGAGACAGGTTCGCGGGATTTTCCGCGATTGCTACGAGGACTCCTGCCGGCCGGCCCGCGACAGGAGTTTGGTGAGCAGGGCGCGGAGGTCCGCGGTGCCGTCGGGGCCGAGGATCTCCTCGATGTCGCGCTCGACGCCCTGCATCGCCTCGCGGACCACGGGGATCCGGGCGCGGCCGAGGTCGGTGAGTTCCAGGGCGTAGCGGCGGCGGTCGTGCGGGTCCTGGCCCCGGACCACGAGCCCGGCCTGGACGAGCTCCTCGACCAGCGACGCGGTGGCCGGTTCGGTGAGGTGCAGATATTGGGCCAGTTGCTGCTGGGGGCAGGGGCCGAGCCGCTCCAGGGCGGGCAGCAGGCCGAAGTGGCGGGTGCGCAGGCCGTAGTCCTCCAGCTTGTGGTCGCCGAGCCGGCGCAGGCGGTAGTGGACCTGGGCGATGAGGTGTTCGGTGCTCGGGAGGGTGGGCTGCTCGTCGTGAGCGATCAGCCTGCTGAGCAGCTCGTTGAGGCGGTGCCGTTCCGGAGGGGTCAGCGCTGCGGTGAGCTGGGCGTCGCGGTCGGCGACGGCCTGGCGCATGCCTTCCAGGGCGGTACGGCCCGCGTCGGTCAGCGACAGGACGTAGGTGCGCCGGTTGGCCGGGTTGCGGGTCCGCGTGAGGTGACCGGCCTCCTGGAGCCGGTCGAGCAGCTTGACCATGATCGTCCGGTTGACGCCGAGGCGGTGCGCGAGGTCCTGCTGCGAGCGGGCGTTCTCGTCGGCCAGCACGTCGAGCACCACGAAGTCGCGGGACTGCGGCCCGTCCCGCATGGCCTCGGCCGCGATGCCGGTGAAGGCCCGGCGCAGCAGGTGGCCGATGGTCCCGTGCAGCGGCCCGGACTCCTCGTCGACGACCTCTCTCCGTCGCTCGGACACAGATCCCACCTCCCCGGCGTAAGCCTATCAGCGTTGATGGTCCGACATGTTGATGCTGCAATCTATTGATAGTTGGAGAGTTGACGGTTGTGGAGATGCGGATTAACGTCGGTGTCCTGCGGAGCGCGGAGATCACTGAGGGAGCGGGAAATGAGCTTCAAGCTGGACATGTCGATGATGTTCGTGATGCACGACGCCCTGCGGCGGGAGCTGGAGCGGATCGCGCGGATCACCGCCAGAGGCGGTGACGACCCCCGGCTGATCCTGAAGTCGGCTGTGGGCTGGGAGATGTTCAAGACCTACCTGCACGCCCACCACCGGTCCGAGGACGAGACCCTCTGGCCGGTGATGGCGGAGATCCTGGCCGAGCGGCCGGCCGACCTGGCCCTGCTGGACGCGATGGAGGCCGAGCACGCGATCATCGACCCATTGCTGGACTCCGTCGACGCCGCGCTGGCCGACCGCGAGAGGGGCCCGCGGCGGCTCGGCGAGCTGGTGGACGCGCTGCACACCGGGCTGACCGGGCACCTCAAGCACGAGGAGTCCGAGGCGCTGGCACTGATCGACGACACCCTCAACGAGGAGCAGTGGGGCCGGCTCGGCCAGCGGCAGCGCGAGCGGATCGGCACCGACGCGCCACGCTACCTGCCGTGGCTGCTGGACGACCTCGACCCCCACCGCGCCGCGGCCATCCTCGGCCGGATGCCCGAACCGCTGCGCACCGCCTACGAGAACGACTGGCGGGCCGCCTACACCGGCCTGGACCTGTGGGGCGCGGCCGGCCGCCGGACCGCCTGATCCCCCCGTCGCGGCACCGCGGCCCGCGCCCTGGCCACCACCGCCCGGCTCCGCCAAGGGGCCGGCGTCCGAACACCGGCCGTACGACCCGATGAAGCCCCTACCCGTCCGGAGAGGACACCACGATCATGCCTACCACTCCAGTCATCGACTCCCACATCGCCCACGTCGAGACCGGGACCGGTGATCTGCCGGTGGTGTTCCTGCACGGCAGCCCCACCTCCTCCTACATCTGGCGCAACGTCGTCCCGCACGTCGCCGGCCAGGCCAGGGTCCTGGCCCCGGATCTGATCGGGATGGGCGCCTCCGGCAAGCCCGACATCGACTACCGCTTCGTCGACCACGCCCGCTACCTGGACGCCTGGTTCCAGGCGCTGGACCTGGACCGGGTCGTCCTGGTCGGCCACGACTGGGGCGGCGCGCTGGCCATGGACTGGGCCGCCCGCCACCCCGGCCGCGTGCGCGGCATCGTCCTGATGGAGACCTTCCTGCGGCCGCAGACCTGGGCGGAACTGCCGGCCGACGTCGCCGAGCACAGCCGCGCCCTGCGCACCCCCGGGCTCGGGGAGACCATGCTGCTGGAGCAGAACTTCGCCATCGAGGGCGCCCTCCCCCACCCCTTCGCCATCCGGACCGGGATCAGCCAGGAGGACCTGGACGTCTATCGGGCGCCCTATCCCGACCCGGCCTCACGCAAGCCGCTGCTGCGCTGGCCCCGCGAGATCCCGTTCGACCGCGAGCCGGCCGACGTGGCCGAGCGCATGGACGCCTACGGCGAGTGGCTCGCCGACACCCCGGAAGTGCCCAAGCTCCTGCTCACCGTGGAGAACGGCGTGGGCATCGCCTCCCCGGAGGTCGTGGCCTGGGCCCGGCGGCACGCCGCCTCGCTCGAGGTGGAGGACATCGGCCCCGCCGGGCACCAGGCGCCCGAGGACCAGCCCGACGCCATCGGCCGGGCCATCGCCCACTGGCTGGACCGGCACCACCTGAGCCGGGCGCGGGTGCGGCCCGGCCTGCGGGAGACCCCGGTCCGATGAGCCCGCCCGGCGGCCGATGCCCCGCTTCCGCCGGAGCGGGGCGTCGGCCGCCGGCACGGCGTCGAACGGGCACCGGTCGAAGATCCGCGCGCCGGGAAGCCGGGTGACCGGTCCCGCGCCGTCGTCGTCCGGCCCGCGCCGAAGGCCCCGTTCGGCCAGACGATCATCCGAGGACGAGCGGGAGTTTCACGGCCAGCTCGCCCAGCTCGGCCCGCTCCGCGCCGGTCGGGGCACGCCGTCCGGTGCCGACCAGCAGCGTGTCCTGGTCGGAGAACGAGGCGGGGAACGCGGTCAAAGAGCGTGAGAAGTGATCCACAGCGGCAAGGTAGTCCGGTGCCGCAACGGCGGACAAGCGCGTTCGGACGGTCGGCCCGCGTGCCCCGCCGGCCGCGTCCGCCCGTCCGGGGTCAGGCCGCTCACCGTACGGGACAGCCCGGTTGCGGGTCCCCCGCCGCGCCGCCGCCGTCGATGACGGCGTTGCGGTCACCGAGGCGGCCCGCACCGTGACGTCGGCCCCGGCGTGGTTCTAGGAGCGAGTCCCCTCATAGTCGGGGAGCGCGGCCGGGGTGTTCCGGGCTGCCGGGCGCATGGTGAGGATCAGCACGGCCAGCCCGGCGAAGATGACCGCGGCCACGACACCGGTGAGGTGCAGGCCGGCGGTGAACGCCTCCCGCGCGGCGTGCAGCAGTTCCGCGCCCTGACCGGCGGGAAGATCCTGGCCGGCGGCGACCGCCCCGGCCAGCGAGTCGGACGTGCCGTCCATCCGGCTGCGGTAGACCACCGCGGCCATCACACCGAGCAGCGCGAAGCCGAGCGAACCGCCGAAGTAGTTGCCGGTCTCCGACATCGACGCCGCCGAGCCGGCGCGCTCGGGCGGTACGGACCCGACGACCAGCCCGGTGCCCAGCGCGAACAGCGGGCCGGTGCCCAGCGCCAGTACGGCGATGCCGATCATCACCGGCGGCAGGGCGCTCGCACCGTCGGCGCCGACCAGCAGCAGGCTGCCCAGCGCCGATCCCACCAGTCCCCCGGCGATCGCGGTCGTCTGCTTCATCCGCCGAGCGAGCGCCGGCGCGGCCATGGTGCCGACCGCCACGCCCAGGCCCATGGGGGCGAACAGCACCGCCGACGCGATCGGCGAGTAGCCCAGCACGCTCTGCAGGTACTGGGTCACCAGCAGGCCCGTACCGGCCATGGCGATGCCGGCGAAGACCAGCGCGAGGAGTACGGCCGTGAACGGGCGGTTGCGGAGCAGCCGCAGGTCCAGCAGCGGCGTCTCCAGCCGCAGCTGCCGGCGTACGAACAGCGATCCCATGGCCGCGCCGACGACGAGGGCCACCGCCGGCACGACCGGCACGCTCTCGACGGTCAGCTGCTTGATGCCGTAGACCGTCGAAAGCACTGCCACGAGCGACAGCCCGACGCTGGCCGGGTCCAGCCGGCCGGCCCGGTCGCTGCGGAACTCCGGCAGCAGGACCGGCCCGGCCAGCAGCAGCAGCCCCATCGCCGGCACGGCGACCAGGAACACCGATCCCCACCAGAAGTGCTGGAGCAGGAGCCCGGCGAGGACGGGTCCGAGCGCGCCGCCGGTGAACTGGCAGGTCGCCCAGATCGCGATGGCCTGCCCGCGCTGCCGTCCGTCACGGAACATGTTCGTGATCAGGGCAAGTGTGGACGGCGCCAGGGTCGCGCCGGCGACGCCCAGCAGCGCACGCGCGACGATCAGCATCAACGGGCTGACCGCGAAGGCGGCCACGACCGACAGCACCGCGAATGCCGCCGCGCCGATCATCAGCAGCCGCCGGCGGCCGATCCGGTCACCGAGCGTCCCCATCGTGATGACCATGCCGGCCACCATGAATCCGTAGCTGTCGCTGATCCACAGCTGCTCGACGTTGGTGGCGCCCATGTCGGCGCTCAGCCGTGGGAGCGCGAGGAGCAGCGCCGTCGTGTCTATCGCGACGAGCAATGTCGGCAGCGCCAGGATGCCCAGCCCCAGCCACGCCCGGTTGACCCGCATATCCGAGACTCCTGTTCTCTCGACGTTTCGCCGGTTGGTCGGAGCGGTCGAGAGGTTCTTGACATCGGTACGGAGGAGATCTCGCGCGTCTGCCGCGGTGGGACGTCACCGGATGTGACGACCTCGCGGTCCGGGCGGGGTGACGGGGAAAACTCATGCGAAATTTCCGGCGGGGGATGTCAAGACGGCGGCGGCGGCTCCGACCAACCACTCGAAGGGCCCAGCCGGGCCCGCGGACCACGAGGAGTACGAGATGAAGTTTCTGATCAGCATGCACATCAACCCGGCCGTGATAGACGCGCTGACCGACCAGGAGAAGGCGGCGATCGGCGACGGCCACGGCAAGTTCATCGAGGCGCTGAAGAAATCCGGCGAGCTGATCACCACCCAGGCACTGGTCGACCCGTCACAGGCCGCCGTGGTGACCGTGCGCAACGGCCAGCCGGTGGTGACCGACGGGCCCTTCCTGGAGTCGAAGGAGTATCTGGGCGGCTTCTACCTGATCGACTGCGAGAACAAGGAGCGGGCGATCGAGCTGGCAGCGCAGATCCCGGACACCGCGATCGAGGGTCTGGGGGTCGAGGTGCGGCAGGTGATGTTCGCTGACGGACAATTGGAGGCATGACAGCACCCGTCATCGAGGACCTGCTGCGTGAGCTCACGCCGCAGGTCCTCGGCGCGTTGGTACGCCGGCACGGCCGGTTCGAAGGGTGCGAGGACGCCGTACAGGAGGCCGTCCTCGCCGCCGCCGTGCAGTGGCCGGCCCAGGGAGTGCCGGACAACGCGCGCGGCTGGCTGGTGGCTGTCGCCTCCCGCCGGCTCATCGACCAGATGCGCAGTGACCACGCGCGCCGCGAGCGGGAGTCGGCGACGGCCACCGAGGTGGTGCCCGAGGACGTACCGGACACCGACGACACGCTCGTCCTGCTGTTCCTGTGCTGCCATCCGACGCTGACCGCGGCCTCCCAGACCGCCCTGACGCTGCGGGCGGTCGGCGGCCTGACCACGGCCGAGATCGCCCGCGCGTTCCTGGTGCCGGAGGCCACGATGGCGGCCAGGATCAGCCGGGCCAAGCAGCGCATCAAGGCCGCCGGCAGCTCGTTCGGCCTGCCGGACGGCGCGGACCGCGAGGAGCGGCTACGGGTCGTCCTGCACGTGCTCTACCTGATCTTCAACGAGGGCTACACCGCCTCCTCGGGCAGCGAGCTGCACCGCGCCGACCTCGCGCACGAGGCGATCCGGCTGGCCAGGATGGTGCGCGCGCAGCTGCCCGAGGACGGCGAGGTGACCGGGCTGCTCGCGCTGATGCTGCTGACCGACGCCCGCCGGGAGGCCCGCACGACGGCGGCCGGCGACCTGGTGCCGCTGGACGAGCAGGACCGTACGAGGTGGGACCGCGGGCTGATCGACGAGGGCATCGAGCTGGTCAAGGCGTCACTGGCCGGCCCGGCGCTGGGGCCCTACCAGCTACAGGCCGCCATCGCCGCCACGCACGCCGCCGCGGCCACGGCCGCGGCGACCGACTGGTCGCAGGTGCACGCGCTCTACCTGATCCTGGAACGGATCGCGCCCAACCCGATGGTCACCCTCAACCGGGCGATCGCGCTCGCCGAGATCGAGGGCCCGCCGGCCGGGCTGGCCCTGCTGTCCACACTGGACGGTGACGAGCGGATGGCCGGGCATCACCGGCTGCTGTCCGTACGGGCGCATCTGCTGGAGAAGACCGGCGACACGGCCGGGGCCTACGAGCACTACCGGCGCGCGGCGAAGTCCACCGCCAGCATCGCCGAGCGACGCTACCTGGAGGCCCGGGCCAGCCGGGTGAGGACGTAGATCCCGCCCCAGCCCCTTCACCGGTGGTGCTCTGTGGATCTCGTCTGAGCCGGAGCGGCAGACGGGCGACGGTCACGGCCGGAAGGCCGAAGACGGCGGCAGGGTCAGGACGGCGGCGGGCAGGTGGCGCAGCGCCGGCGGGACGGTGACGGTGCCGTCCCGGTCGATCTGCGCCGGGTCCTCGCCCCAGTGGGCGCCCGGGTGGCCGAGCAGGTCGGCGGGCAGGCGGAAGCCGCCGTGCGCCGGGTCGAACGCGATCACGTTGAGCGCCCCGTCGGGGCGGACCGTGTAGCGCAGCGGCGCGCCCACCGGCTCGGCGTGGCGCTGCCAGGGGCGGGTGCCGTAGACGGCGTGCGGGTGGGCGGCCAGCCAGCGGCCGAGGTCGCGCAGCCGGTCGACCTGCGCGCCGGGCAGGGAGCCGTCGCCGCGCGGGCTGATGTTGAGCAGCAGGTTGCCGTTCTTGGCGACGGTGTCGACGAGGAGGTGGACCAGCTCGGTGGCGCCGATGAGGTGGGTGTCGTCCTCCGCGCCGTTGTAGCCAAACGAGGCGCCGAGGCCGCGCGTCGCCTCCCACGTCCACTCGGGCGCGGTGGTCTCGGTGCGGTACTCGCGGGTGCGGAACCCCCGGTGCGGCACGCCCCACCGGTCGTTGACCACCCCCTCGGGCACGCGCTCGTAGTAGTACTCGAACAGCGCGGCCAGGCTGTGCGGCCCGGCGGCCTTGGCGGAGTCCGGCCAGTCGATGTCGTTCCACAGCACGTCGGGCCGGTGCCGTTCGACCAGTTCCCGCACCTGGTCGAAGCAGTAGCGGGCGAAGGCCGGGTCGTTGCGCCGGTAGGTGAACAGGTCGGTCAGCGACCGGATCGGCGGGAAGTGCGACACGTGCCAGTCGAGCGCGCCGGAGTAGTAGAGCCCGAAGCGCAGCCCTGCCGACCGGGCGGCGCCCGCCAGCTCGGCGACGACGTCGCGGCGGGGTCCCCGGTGGACGCTGGAGAAGCCGGTGGTGGCGGTGTCCCACAGGCAGAAGCCGTCGTGGTGCTTGGCCGTCGGCACCACGTAGCGCGCCCCGCACGCGGCGAAGAGCCGCATCCAGCCGTCGGGGTCGTACCTGTCGGCCGCCCAGTCGTCGGCCAGGTCCTCGTAGGAGGTGCCGACGCCGAAGGCGCTCTCGTGGTGGGCGCTGGTCGGCGAGCCGGGGATGCGCAGGGTGTTGGCGTACCACTCGGCGTACTGGTGGTGGCTGTATTCGAGCTCCGCGGGCACGTCCTGGCCCGGCCCGCGCGGCGGCGCCCATCCGGCGACCGAGTACAGCCCCCAGTGGACGAACACGCCGAACTTGGCGTCCCGGTACCAGTCGGGCACCGGTCTGTCGGGGTAGTCCGGCGCGTCCGCGCCGAGGTCGGGGCCGGTCCGGCGATCGAAGAAGAGCATGGATTCCTTTCAGCGCCCGGCCAGCCCGGCCGTGGCGATCCCTTTCACCAGGTGTTTCTGCAGCGCGATGAGGAGCAGCAGGGTGGGCAGAACGGAGATGACGGAGGCGGCCATGACCAGGTGCCACTGGTTGCCGTTCTGGCCGAAGAAGAGCTGCAGGCCGAGCGGCACCGTGCCTCTGGCGTTCACATCGTTGATCATGATGAGCGGCCACAGGAAGCTGTTCCAGTAGCCGATGAAGGTGAACACCGCGAGCACGCCCAGGGCGGGCCTGGCGAGCGGCAGCATGACGCGCAGGAAGACGCGCAGCTCTCCGGCGCCGTCGAGGCGCGCCGCCTCGCGCAGCTCACCCGGCACGCTCTTGAAGAACTGCCGCAGCAGGAACGCGCCGAAGGCGGTGAACGCCCACGGGAAGATGAGCGCCTGGTAGCTGTCCACCCAGCCGAACCCCTGCATGAGCAGGAACATCGGCACGACCAGCACCTCCTGCGGCACCATCATGGTGGCCAGGAAGACGAGGAAGACGCCGTCCCGGCCGCGCCAGCGCAGCGCGGTGAAGGCGTAGGCCGACAGCGCCGAGGCGGCCAGCACGACGAGGGTGCCCGCGCCCGACACGAGCACGCCGTTGCCGATGTAGCGCTCGAAGGGCACGTAGTCGAAGACGTCGGCGAAGTTGCGCCAGCGCAGCTCGGAGCCGATCAGCGCGGTCGGCGAGCCGAACGTCTCGCCCGGCGGCTTGAGCGCCGTGGCGACGGCGAAGATCAGCGGGTACAGGAACGCCAGGGCGACGCCGGCCAGCAGGGTGTGCGACAGCAGGCGGCTAACTCTCATAGTGGACCCACCGTTTCTGGCCCAGGAACTGCACGGCCGTGACACCGAGGATGATCGCGAACAGCAGCCACGCGCCCGCCGCGGCCAGCCCGAGGTCGCGTGACTCGAAGCCGGCCTGGTAGACGTTCATGACCAGCGTCTCGGTGACGTTGCCCGGCCCGCCCGCCGTGAGGATGTAGGGCTGGGTGAACACCTGCAGCGCGTTGATCATCGTCATGGTCGCCGCGAAGAACAGCGCCGGCGAGATCAGCGGCAGTTGCACGCTGAGGAGCCTGCGCAGCCCGGTCGCCCCGTCGAGCGAGGCGGCCTCCAGCACGCTGGGCGACATCTCGTTGATGGCCGCGGAAAAGACGATCATGTTGTAGCCGAACCCCTGCCACACGCTCATCGCGACCACGGCCAGCAGCGCGGTGCGGCCGTCGGCCAGCAGGTTCGGCTCCCCGCCCACGGCCTGGAAGAGCAGCTTCCAGATGACCGCGTTGGCGACCATCGGGGTGATGGCCGGGACGAAGAACAGCACCCGCCACAGGTTCGCCCAGCGTGACCGGTTGATCCAGAACGCCAGGCCGAGCGCGAGCAGGAGGTTGAGCGGCACGTAGAGGCCGGTGAAGACGAAGGTGTTGCGCAGCGCGGTCAGGAAGTCGGGATCCTCGCCGAGCAGGTAGCGGAAGTTCTCCAGGCCGACGAACTCCCGCGTGCCGAGCATGGGCCACTCGAAGAAGCTCATGACGACGGCCATCCCGACCGGGAACAGGGTGAACAGTCCCAGCCCGAGCACGCTCGGCGTGACGAAGCCGAGCGCGCTCCACTGCTCTGTCGTGCGCGGCTTCACTGGCCTCGGGCGCTCTGCTGCTGGATCGTGCCGAGCGCGTCCTTGGGTGACTGGTCGCCGGTGTAGACCTGGATGAGGTACTGCGCCATGAGCTTGCTGACGCTGTCCCAGTTCTTGGTGGTGAAGAGGGGGACGCCGCCGGTCAGGCCGTCCTTGAGCGAGGCGATCGCGCCGCGTACCGCCTCGGCGTTGCGCGGGTCCTGCTTGACGAGGAACTCCTCGTAGGTGGCCTGCTGGTCGGTGCGCGAGGGGAGGCTGCGGCCCTGCCCGGCCAGGTAGGCCTGGGCGTCCGGCCCGGTCAGCACCGAGACGGCCTTGGCGGCCTCCTGCGGGTAGGGGCAGCCCTTGGCGACGCCGAAGCCGGAGGCGGCGAGGTAGGTCTTGGACCCGCCGGACCCGGCGGGCAGCGGCGCGAAGCCGACCGCGAACTTGGCGTCCTTGACCGCCGAGCCGATGTTCCACGACCCGTCGACCGCCATCATGGCGTTGCCGTTGACGAACTGCGTCTCGCCCCAGCCCACGTCGGACGAACTGGCCGGCACCAGCGCCGCCTTGCTCGCGGCCAGGCCGGCGTACCAGGTGAGCGCGTCCACCATGGGCTGGCTGTCGAACCCCAGCTTCACGTCCGGGGTGACCGGCTGGGCCCCGTTGTAGGACAGCATGAACGACAGCGAGTGCAGGTCGGCGAAGGACATGCCGAACCCGGCCTTGCCCCCGGTGGAGAGCTTCTTGGCCGCCTGCTCGAAGTCGGCGACGGTCCAACCGCTCTTCGGCTCGGCCACGCCCGCCTTGGTGAAGGCGTCCTTGTTGTAGTAGAGAAGCATCGAGGCCAGGTCGTACGGCAGGGCGAGCTGTCTGCCGCCCAGTTTGAGCGCCTCCAGGGCGGCGGGGGCGAAGCCCTGGGTGTCGATCTTTCCGTCGAGCGGCTCCAGCAGGTCGGCGTAGGCGCTGAGGCGCAGGCTCTGCATGGACACCACGCACGGCTGCTTGCCGGCCGCGAACTCGGTCTGGAGCTTGGTGAAATAGTCGTTGAACGGTGCCGTGCGGAGATTCACCTTGATGGTGGGGTGTCTCTGGGTGACGAGCGCGGCGAGATGGTCGAGCTGGGCCTTCTCGTCCTCACTGCCGGCCCACATCTCCCAGTCCAGCGTGACGGTGCCTCCGGTGTCGCGGGCGCCGCCCGACGTGCCGGAGCCTCCGCCGCCGCACGCGGCGGAGACCATCATGCCTGCCAGGCCCAGAGCCGGCAGGACGCTTCTGCGCATGCGCATCTGCGCTCCCTCCTAGACGCCGCCCGTGATATTTTTCGGGGACGAATTTATTATGGTGGCTGACCTTAGGGTCGGGACGCGCAGGCCGTCAAGAGAGGCAGAATGACCGACATGCCCCCACCTCCGTACCGGGAAGACCTGGTCAAGGCGGAGATCCTCGCCATGCTCGGGTCACGGCCGCTCAACCGGTCACAGATCGCCGCCCGGCTGGGCCTCGGTGCCGCCACCGTGACCGAGCACACCCGCCGCCTGATCGAGCTGGGCTTCCTGCGCGAGCTGCCGCCGCAGGTCAGCGGCAGAGGGCGGCCGAAAGTGCCGCTGGAGGTCGTCCCCGACGCCGCCTACACGCTGGGCCTGCGCGTCCACTCCGACCATCTGATGGGCGTGCTGGCCCGGCTCGACGGGGGCGAGGTGGCCCGCTTCACCCGGCCGTTCTCGCCCACGGGCGACCCCGTGCGACAGCTCGCGGCCGCGTGCGAGGACGTGCTGCGCGATCCCGACACCGGCTCACGGGTGCTCGGCATCGGGCTGGCCGTCCCGGGGGTCATCGACCCCGGCACCGGAACGGTGCGGCTGTCGCCGCGCATGGGGTGGACCGACCTGCCGCTCCAGCCGCCACTGGCGGCGCGCCTGCCGGTGCCCGTGCTGATCGACAACGACACCCGCGCCTCCACCACGGGAGAGCTGCTCTACGGCACCGGCCGCGACCACGACGACTTCCTGGTGCTGGCCATCGGCGACGGCGTGGGCATGGGCATCGTGCTGGGCCGCCGGGTCCATCGCGGCCCCGACGGGGTGGCCGGCGAGTTCGGCCACGTGCCCACCGGTCCGGGCGGCCCGAAGTGCGTGTGCGGGCGGCGCGGCTGCGTCGACGCCTACGTCGCGGACTACGCGCTCGCCGCCGAGGCCGTGGCGCGCGGCCTCGTCGACGTGCCGCCGCCGCTGGAGGGACTGCGCCGCCTGGCCGCCGACGACGCCCCGGGCGTGCGCGACCTGCTCGCCGAGGCCGGTGAGATCCTCGGCCGCGCCGTGGCGGGCGTGGTGAACGTGCTGGCCGTGCGGGCGCTGACCGTCATCGGAGAGAGCCACGTGCTCTGGCCGTACATCGCGCCCGGCTTCCACCGCGCGGTCGACGAGGGGGTCATCGCGGCCCTGCCCGGACTGGAGATCACCCTGAGGCCGTGGGACGACAGCGGTCACGCCCGCGGCGCGGCCAGCCTGGTGCTGGCCGCCAGTCTCGCCTCGTGAAATGCCGACAGACAGCCACCGGATTACTTATAGTGATCGCGTGGAACCGGATGATCTATATAGTCACCTGGTCATTCTCGGCTTACGCCCCCAAACCGCCCGCGTGTACGTACAGTTGCTCTCCATGCGGCAGGTGACCGAGGCGGCGCTCGCCGAGGCGCTGGACCTGCGGGCCGACCAGGCGCGCTCGGCGTTGAAGGAGCTCACCACCTGGGGCCTGGCGGGCCGGCACGACGCCAGCGGTTTCCGGGCGGTGGTGCCGGAGGTCGGCCTCGACGCGCTGGTCCGGCGGCGGCAGGCCGACGTCGAGCAGGCGCGCATCGCCGTGGGCCACGCCTTCGAGACGCAGCGCAGGTCCGCCCGCAGGACCGACGTCGACTCGCCGGTCGAGGTGGTGACCGGCCCTGCGGTGAAGCTGCGCATCCGGCAGCTCGTCAACGGCGTCCGGCACGGGATCCGGCGGCTCGACCGGCCGCCGCACCTGTTCGGGGCCGTCAACAGGGCGGAGATCGAGCAGCTCGCCCGGGGGGTGAGCTACCGGGTGGTCTACGCGCGGGAGTCCCTGGAGCTGCCCGGCTACCTGGAGGAGAACGTCACGCCGTGCGTGGAGGCCGGGGAGCAGGCACGCGTCGCCGCGGACCTGCCGGTGAACATGACCATCCTCGACAAGGACCTCGCGTGGCTCGCCAGGCCGGAGAACGGCCGGGACGGGGCGCTGACGATCGTCTACCCGGGGGGCCTGCTGGAGGCGCTCGCCGGGCTGTTCGAGATCTGCTGGAAGAGCGCCGTCCCCCTGCACCTGGCGGCCGGGACGGGGCCGTCGATCCGCGCCGATGACCGCAGACTGCTCGTCCTGCTCAACGCGGGGGTCAGCGACGCCCGCGCGGCCCAGAGCCTGGGGATGAGCCGCAGGACGTTCTACCGCCGGCTGGAGCAGCTGATGGCCCTGACGGCCACGACCAGCAGGTTCCAGCTGGCCGTCGCGGCGGCCCGGCGGGGCTGGCTGTAGGCGTGCTCGACGGAAGGGAGCGCAGGGGTGAACCAGCAACAGCCGCCTGAGGAGTTGCGCAGGTCCCTCGACGAGGCGCTGGCCGCCGGGCCGTTCAGCGTCGCGTTGAGGCTGGCCATCCAGGTAGGCGGCCTGAGCCTCGACCGCCTCCAGCACCGCCTGCGCGAGCAGGGGATCTCGGTGAGCAGGACGGCGCTGAGCTACTGGCAGTCCGGCCGCACGCAGCCCGAACGGGCCGAGTCGATCCGGGCGCTGCGCGCCCTGGAGCAGGTGCTGGACGTGCCGGCCGGCTCGCTCGTCGGCCTGCTCGGACCGCCCAGGCCCCGGGGGCGCTGGACCGGGCACCACGTCCCCCGCCCGACCCGGCCCGACCGGTCGTGGGCCAGGCCGGACGGGCTGCTGCGGGTGCTCGCCCAGGTGGAGGCCGCCCCCGACACCATGGCCCACCTGCTCCAGCGGCGGCGCAGCACGCTGGTGCGGCTCGACGCGCACCGGCAGATCCGCTCGATCTTCATGCAGGTGGTGATGGAGGCGCAGCGCCCCCACGTGCACCGCGCGCTCATGGTCCACCGCTTCCACATGGCCGGGGTGCCCGGCCCGGCCATCGAGCAGCCCCGGGGATGGCGGCCCGGCCGGGTCAGGAGCGACCCGGAGACCGGCTTCGAGGTCCACGAGATGATCCTCGACCGCATCCTCCCGCAGGGCGCGACCGCGGTGACGGAGTACACGCTCGCCTTCCCGCCCGGCCACCTCGACCCGTACACCGCCCACCGGGTGGTGCCCGGCACGCGGGAGCTGACCATCGAGGTGGTCTTCGACCCGGCGGCGCTGCCTCCCTTGTGCCGCGGCTTCTACCAGCCGTCGATCGCGCACCCGCGGACCGCGACGGAGGAGCTGTTGGTCGGCGGCACGGGCACGGCCACCTACACGCTCTTCGACCCCGAGCCGGGCATCCACGGCGTGGCCTGGGAGTGGAACTGACTATCGCTGGATCACCGCCGGCGAGGAGGCGTCCCGGCGCAGCAGCCGCGGCGCCCCCGTGCCGTCGGCCGGCACGGCGAACAGAGAGATCCGCCCCTCGCCGTCTGGCCGGGCGTAGGCCACGGTCGCGCCGTCCACCCAGGCCGCCTGGTCGTCCACCTCGGCCCGCTCGGCGAGCGGGATCTCACGCCCGGTCCGCAGGTCCATGACGTGCAGCCGCCAGCGCGTGCCGGCCCGCTTCTTGTAGGCGATCCGCGTCCAGTCGGGCGACAGTGAGGGGCACTCCACGCCGTCGGCGACCGCGGTGAGCGTGCGCGTGGCCAGGTCGCCGCGGAGCAGCCAGATCCGGCCGCCCGATCCCATCGTCGCGTAGAAGATCCGGTCGTCGGCCGCGAACGTCACGCCCCAGAAGTTGCGGTCCTCCCGCCGGTACGGCTCGCCGTTGACGACGACGGCGAAGTCCTCCAGCGAGCCGTGCAGCGTCCCGGACCGCGTGTCGTAGATGCCGGCGGTGGTGGCGAACCCGCCCGGGTCGTAGGAGTCGCCGGAGCGGAAGACCGTCCAGGCCGCCAGGCGGCCGCTCGGGGAGACCCGCGCCCTGCTGGGCGTGCCGTCGATGCGGACCGGCTCGGCGATCTCCTCGTCACCGCGCAGGAACGCCGCCTCGAAACCGGCGGGCACGGCGACCGGCCGCAGGCACACCGTGGTGCCCCCGGAGGTGTAGGCGCGCAGGCAGGTCCGGACGCGGCGGACCGGCTCCGCGCCGGCGTCCGTGACCGGCACCTGGGCGAGGGTCCGGCCGCGGTCCAGGAACACGAGGGTGCCCGGCCCGGCCTCGGCCGCGGCCCGCGTGACCGGTTGCTCGTTCCCGGTCATCGCCCAGGCCACGTAGCCGCCGCCCGCGCAGGCCAGCGCCATGATCGAGCAGATTCCGGCGACGATCCGGCGGCGGGCGCTCACGACAGGGTCTCCTTTCCACCGGGCGGGAAGGCGCAGGCCGGCAGGAGGCCGGCGGCGAGCAGCACGGCGAAGGCCCCGAACGAGACGCGCAGGTCCCAGCCCGTGGCGAGCGCGCCGAAGCCGATCGTGCCGCCCATGCGGGCCAGCGCCTGGCCGGTCTGGGTGATGGCCAGGCCGCTGGCGCGCAGGTGCTCGGGCAGGTGAGGCGCGAGATGGGCCATCAGCACCCCGTCGGTGGCGGCGTAGAACAGCCCGTGCAGCAGCAGCACGCACGCGGCCGCCACCGGGCCCTGCCACGCGGCGGCCAGCAGCGCGTAGGCCGCCGCCAGCAGCGCGTGGCCGGCCACGAACACCTTCCAGCCGCCAACCTGGTCGGCCAGCCTGCCCAGCGGCACCGCCGCGAGGAGGAACACCAGTGAGGTGGCCAGCGGCAGCAGCGGCAGAGTGGCCGCGCCCAGCCCGGCCTGCCGCTGGACGCCGACGAACACGAACGCGTCCCCGGCCGTGACCAACCCCAGCATGGTCGCGTAGGCCGCCGCCCGGCGCAGCGGGCGCCGCGCCGGCAGACCCCAGCCGTCCCGCAAGGAGACCCGCGGGCGGACGGCCGGGGCGATCCGCCGGTCGCGCACGAAGCACGCCAGGATCACCACGCCGATCATGGCCAGGCAGAAACTGGTGACGAAGACCGCGTCGTAGGCGTCGCCGACGGCGGCCACCAGCGCGAACACCACCACGGGGCCGAGCAGCGCACCCGCCGTGTCCAGCGCCCGGTGGACGCCGAAGGCCGCGCCCAGCGCGTGCGGGGACGTGGCGGCCGTGATGAGGGCGTCACGCGGGGCCGCCCGCAGCCCCTTGCCCGCCCGGTCCACGGCGACCGCCGCGCCGATGGCCGAGACCGCCCCGCCCACCAGCGGGAACAGCAGCTTGCTCGCGGCCGACAGACCGTAACCGGCCAGGGCCACCGCCTTCGGCCGCGCGGACCGGTCGGCCAGGTGGCCCCCGGCCAGCCGCAGCAGCGCGCTGGCACCCGTGTAGAGGCCGTCGAGCAGACCGAGGTGCAGGAAACCGGCGCCGAGGCCGTACAGCAGGTACATGGGCAGGAACGCCGCGACCATCTCGGCGGAGATGTCGGTGAAGAAGCTCACCATGCCGAGGGCGACCACGGTGGCGGGCACGCGGGCGGATCTCAGCCGCCCGGCGGCCGCGGGCGTCCCGGTGGCCCTGGTTGTGGACAGATACACGGTTCACCTTCTCTGGGGCGGAGGGCTTGGCGGGCCGAGCGGGGGCGCGGGACGGCGGCTCCGTCCCGCGCCCCCGGGGCGCCGGTCAGAAGGTCAGGCTCCAGGAGTTCAGGACGCCGTTGTCCTGGTCGAGCGTGTCCTTCACCCGGAGCCGCCACTGCCCGTTCGCGGCCGTGCCGGAGCCGTCCACGGCGGTGCCGACGGTGAGGTCGGCCCCGTCCTCCTTGCTGTGCGCGGCCTTGATCGGGAAGGTGTGCCCGTCCGGGGCGACCGGCTCGACGGCGAGGTCACCGCGGTAGGGGTGGGAGATCCGCGCGTTGACCCGCAGCCCGGCCGGCGCGTTGTCCGGCCGGCCGGCGGCCGCGATGGGGCTCTCCGCGCTGCCGCGGTCCGGCACCGGGGACTCGGTGTCGTTGCGGAAGGCGTCTGCCCCGCCGGAGGAGGTGATCCGCACGTCGTCGACGGCGGCCTCGACGAGGCTCGCCGTCCCGACGTCGGCCGCCTCGACGAGGATGCGGACGCTCTGCCCGGCGAAGGCGCTCAGGTCCGCGGTGGCCGTCTTCCAGGCGCCGTCCAGGTCGGTGGAGGCGGTGCCGAGTTTCTCCAGGACGGTGACGGTGACGGTGCCGGTGCCGGTGCCAGTGCCGGTGCCGGTGCCGGTGCCGACGACCTTGACACGCAGGTAGTCGTCGGGGCCGGAGTTGTCCCGGTGGGCGAAGTTGTAGGAGAAGGTCAGCGTGGAGGCGCCGGCCGGCAGCGTGACGGCCGGGGAGCGGATGCCGGTGACACCACCGTCGACGTCGTCGGCGCCCGGCCCGGAGCCGGCCAGCTTGCCGGTGACCAGCGCGTTGAGGCCGCTGACCGTGGTGCCGAGCTGCTTGACGCCCGACTCGGCGGTCTCCTCGGGGTCGCCGCGCTCCCAGCGCCCGCTGGTGGCGGTGTCGCTGCCGGCGGGGTTGGCGGTCCAGCCACGCTCGGCCTCGAAGTCGTCGGAGAAGGCGGTCGTGCCTCCCCCGCCGCCGACGGTGAGCTGGACGGTGGCGGTGTGGCTGAGGGAGCCGGAGGTGCCGGTCACGGTCAGGGTGTGGGTGCCGGTGGGCGTGCCCGCGGCCACCGAGACGTTGAGCGTGGCGTCCGCGGTCGCGCCGCCGCTGACCGTCACCGACGACGGGGAGATCGTCGCGGTCACACCGGACGGCCGGCCCGAGACGGCGAGCTGGGTGGTGCCGGCGAAGCCGTCACGGCTCGCCACCTGCACGGTGGAGGTGGCCGAGGCGCCGGGGGCGACGTTCAGCGAGGAGGGCTGGGCGCCCACCGTGAAGTCGGGCGTGCTCGAGCCCGCCTTGTGGCAGGTGGCGGTGCCGCTGTCGGTGAACGTGCGGCCGGCGATCGGCACGAAGTCGAACCGGTAACCGGTGCTGGACAGGGTCAGCTTGAGCACGCCGTGCGTGTTGGCGTTCTTGGCCTGGAGATTGGCCGGGTTGCTGGAGCTGAGCGAGTAGAAGCTCCGGCCGCCCGTGCCGACCAGGATCTCCCGGATGCCGTTCGGGTCGGCCCTGCCGTCGGGGTCCTGCAACGCCCACCGCTGGTAGTTGTGGTCGTGGCCGGCCAGCAGCAGGTCGGCCTTGTGATCGTAGAGGGCCTTCCACAGCGGCCGGGTGCCGGTGGCCGCGCCGTGGTCGCCGACGTTGAAGAGCGGGTGGTGCAGGTAGGCCGCGGTGCACGGCTTGGTGTTGGCGGCGAGGTCCTGGCGCAGCCACTGCTCCTGGGCCGAGCCGGCGCTCGTCGAGATGTTGCTGTTGAGCGCGATGAAGTGCCAGTCGCCGATGTCCCAGCTGTAGTAGCCCTTGCCGCGGGCGCCGGCGCGGGCGCCGAAGTAGTCGAAGTAGCCGGAGGCGCCGCTGGTCTTGTACTCGTGGTTGCCGGGGGTGGGGTAGGTCCTGTCGAAGAAGGGGCCCCAGGTCTGCCTGTAGGCGCCGTTGTACTCGCTGAGCGTGCCGCTCTCGTAGGCGTTGTCGCCGGTGGTGAAGACCGCGGCGGGGTTGATGCCCGTCAGGAGCTTGGCGGTGTCGGCGCAGGCGCTGCCGCAGATGTCGCCGGCCCCGGCCACCACGACGTCGGCGGCCGCGAGGGACTGGGTGCCGGCCTGGTAACCGTCGACGGCGTATGCGCTGGCCGGGTCGCTGAAGCGGGGCTCCACCCTGGCGCAGTCGCCCTGCAGGGCGCGGGTGGTGAACACCCTGTCGCGCCAGGCGTCCCCGGTGAACCGGAAGCCGCCGCCCGCCGAGCCCGTCACGGTCAGGCTGTCCCTGCCGCGCAGGTCGAGCCGGGTGAAGCGCAGGCGCAGCCACTTGGCTCCGGAGCTGCACACCTCGCGGGCGGCGGCCCTGGCCGCCGACCCGGACACGGCGACGCTGCCCGTACCGGCGGCGCTCTCGGCGAGCTGCGGCACGGTGTCCTCGGCGGGAGCCGCCTGCGCCGCGGCCTGGGCCGTCCGTACGTTCGTGGTCTGGGCCTGCCGGCCCTGGGTCTGGGTTCCGGCTGCCTGGGCCTGGGCCGGTCCGGCGCCGAGCGCGGCCAGCATCGCCAGGCACGCCGTACCGGACAGGAGTCGGTAGCGTCTCTGAGAAGGGATCACGGACGGTGTTCCTCTCGGATGGGGTCAAGAGTCGTGCCTCTCCGTGGGCCCCACGGCGATCGGAAAGCTATCTGCCGTACGCGCGGAGTCAATGGCCGTGTCGGACGCCGTGACAGCATTCAGTGAATGGCCGGGCGGCGCGCGGGCAGGTCAGCCGGAGTCTCCCCTGGCCAGCGGCCCTGTCAACGCTTGCTGTTCCGTGAATTGACGCCTTGACGCCACGCGCTATGTCCCTATTAACGGCATTTATGGCTGTTTATCGCTGGAATCATGGCGTATTGGTGCCAGTGGCACTGCTTCCCCCACAATGAGGGTGCCGGCGCAGGACCTTCACCCCATGAGACGACCCAGCCGCGCCGTGGCCGCCGTGGCCACCGCCACGCTCATGGCCACGACCGGCCCCGTACTGGCCCAGCCCTCCCACCCCGCAGATCGCCGACGCCCTCGTGACCGCGGCCACCACCGGCAAGGTGACCGACCCGGGCAGCAGCTCGCCCAACCGGCTGCTCCACCTGGCGCCGGGCGCGAGCGCCTGCGGCCCGTTCACCGACTCCCCCGCCGCCGCACCGGCGGACCGGGCCACCGTCAGGCGCCCCGTCACAGGCCGCCGCCGAATAGGGTGCCGCTGTGGATCTGGACGTCATCCGGCGCGGCATCGACGCGCTCAGCGAGTACGACACGGACTTCGGACTCTTCGGCGCCCGCCGACACCGCTACCGGTTCGAGCCGCCGCTCGACGAGGCCGCGCTGGAGGCCGTCGAGGCCCGGACCGGGGTGCGCTTCCCGGCCGACTACCGCACGTTCTTGACCCGGCTCGGCAACGGCGGCGCCGGCCCGTACTACGGGGTTCACGGACTGCCGCCGGAGCACGCCTGGACGCGGTCCGGCCCGTTCCCGTTCACCGAGGAGTGGGAGCCGCCCGACCTGGACGACGAGGACTACGACGACGTCATGGAAGCCGCGTTCGAAGGGCTGCTGCCGGTCGCCGAGCACGGCTGCGGCTACCGCTCCCACCTCGTCGTCAACGGTCCCGCCGCGGGCCAGGTCTGGGGCGACTGGACGTGCGTCGGCGAGGTGCTGGCCCCCGAGGCCCAGTCGTTCGGCGTGTGGTACCACGACTGGCTGGAGGGTTCGCTGCGCACGGTGCTGGGTGAACGGATCGAGGCCACCGTGCGCGACGAGGCCGGCTGGAGCGTTGACCGGCGGCTGCTCGGCCTCCTCCCGCCGCCACCCGCCGGTGGTGACGGACAGCCGGAGGTAAAGGTCCTACGGCTGCTCATGCGGGTCTACCCCGCCCTTTACGGACACCGCCACAGCGACGCCCGCGACCTCCTCACCCGAGCCCGCGCGGTCGGCGCCGCGATGGACTACGAGGTGCGCATCGCGCTCGCGGAGGCCGTGCTCCTGCGTGAGGAAGGCAGGATCACCGACGCCCTCACCACCGTGGAACACACGATCCCGCGGTGCGGATGGCCGTTCGAGAGCGCGTGGCTGCGCCGCCTGCGAGTCGAGCTGCTTGTGATGCGGGGCCGGCTGGACGACGCGTGCGCGGCGACCGAGGAGCACATCGCGTACTGTCCCGACGACGACTTCGGCTACGTGCGCCGCGCCCTCCTTCGGGTGCTGACCGGCGACCCCTCGGCCGCCGAGGAGGTCCTGCGCGCCGACGCCCCGCTCGGGAGAGGACTCGGGCCGGCGAGCCACCTGTATCCCGCCGACCGCGCCCCGGCCGCCCTACGGCTGCGCGCCCGGCGCCTGGCCTGGGAGTGCCGCCGCTGGGGACACCCCGCCGACGCGTCCCGCTTCGACGCGATCGCCACCGAGCCGGGTGCGGGAACCGAGGACGTCGATGCTCGCTGAGGAGTTCGGTTACCGGGTGCTACCGGGGGCGGCCGTCGACACCCTGGGCGTGGAGGAGATCCTCCGGGGCCGGGAGCGGGGCTCGCGCCTGGGCCTGGCCCTGCTCGCCGCCGAAGCGGTGCTGTCGGCACTGGCGGCCGTGACGGAGGGGCCGGTGTCGCCTGCCGCCGTGGCCCTCGTGGCCGTCTCCGCGGCGACCGCCGCCCCGGTCCTGCTGTGGCGCCGGGCACGGCGCAAGGAAAGGGCGATCATGTCCGCGTACGGCTGGCAGGTGTGGCCCTGCGCCGTCGAGACCGTGCGGGTGGTCGCCGCCGAGGGGCGGCGTGACCGGGGCCGGAACTGGGCGCGGCAGAGCCGGGTCGTGCTGCTGCGGCCCGACGGCCAGGCACAGTGCTCCTTCCCCCCTCCGGAAGACGGCGTGCCCGCGGCCGGGGAGGTGTGGTTCGCCGGCGACACCCGGTTCGGCGGGATGCTCGCGCGCCCCGGCGGGCTCCCCTTCCGCTATGTCGTCCGCGCCAAGCCCGGCAGGGCGCGGGGAAGCGCCCAGGAGGACCGCGCCGCCCGAGCCACCGGCCTGATGCCCCGCGCCTGGCGTCCCCGCGGCTGAGGCCCCGGAGCCTGCCCGGCGCCGTACGGAGGCGGGGACAGAGCGCCGGCGGACCTGAGGGTGTGCTCGTCCAGCCGGAGGCCGCCGTCCCAAGGTTTATGATCTTTCGCGACCATCCAGCTATCGCGGCAACACGGTGCGAAAGTCGCTGACCTCACCCCTCATGCTCGTGGCAGGAGTCTGCGTCGCTCCCGGCGTTCAGCACCCGGTCGCCTCCGCGCGGACCGACAGCCCGAACACCGTGCGCGTCGACCTCACCCACAGCCTCGGGGCGCTCCCCTTCCGGCCGGGCCGTCAGCTGAGCGCCATCCCGAAGAGCTGGCGGTACGGCCCGGCCACGGACGCCACCCTGGAGCGGCTGGACCTGGACCGGACCCGGGTGTGGCTTTCAGCGACGCCTACGACGTGGCCAGGCGGCAGCCGGCCTACGAGAAGCTGTACGACTACATGACGGCGCACGCGTCGCGCAGCCGGAGCCGGGCGCTGAGGCCGACTACGGCGCCCGGGAACCGTCCGGGCAGAACTCCGCCTGAAGCACATCGGTGAAGACGCCGATCGGGTCCTTCCACCCGCCCCCGGCCCAGTCGCCGTTGACGTTGACCGCGACCACGCGCCCGCCGTCGCGGGTGCCGTAGGTGTAGGTCCACGAACCGAAGATGGCCCCGCCCATGCCCCAGACCGTCGCGCCGCACGACAGCCTCACCGAGGAGACGCCCAGGCCGTAGGTGGTGTGGGGGATCCAGTCCTTGGTCGGGACCATGGTGAACATCTCCCGCTGCTGGGCGGCCGGGAGGAGCCGGCCGCCCAGCAGCGCCCTGAAGAAGCGGTTGAGATCCCGAGCTGTGGAGATCATGGCCCCGGCCGCCCAGAACGGGGAGGTGTTCATCTCGGTCACGTCGTGGATCTCGGCGCCGGGGTCGGGCAGGTTCAGCTTGGAGTAGTGCCGCGAGTGCGGTCCCCGCAGCTTCAGGTCCTCGCCGCGCGGCAGGTACGTCCCGGCCAGGCCGAACGGGCGGGCGATGCGCCGCGAGATCTCCCCCGCCAGCGTCCTGCCGGTCGCCCGCTCGATGACCATCGCGGCCAGGACGTAGTTGGTCTGGGAGTATCCCCAGCTCGTGCCCGGTTCGAAGGCGGGCGGATGGGACATGGCGATCTGCACGAGCTGTCGGGGGGTGGGGTAGCCGTAGCGGTTCACCGCCGCCTGGTCCTGGAGGTAGTCGAAGATCCCGCTGGTGTTGTCGAGCAGCCGCCTGATGGTGATCTTGCGCCCGTCGTTGCCGTTGCCGCCGACCACGCCGGGCAGCCACTTCTCCACGGTGTCGTCGAGGCTCACCGTGCCTTCGGCCGCGAGCTGCAGGGCCACGGTGGCCACGAACGTCTTGGTGGTGCTGCCGATGCGGAAGCGGTGCTGCGGCTTACGCTTGCGACCGGTCCTGGTGTCGGCCACTCCGGCCGAGCCGGACCACCGTTCACGGCCGTCGCGGATCTCGGCGAGGATGCCGGGGACGCCGCCTTCGGCCACGGCCCGGTCGAGCACGCGCTGGACCTCGGCACGGCCGGGGCCGGCCGGCGCCGAGGGCGTCGCGGAGGCCGCCATGGCGCTCCCCGCCACCATCGCCCCGGTGATGAGCAGGCCGAGGCCCGCTTGAGCCGTGCGTGTGCGCATGGGGGTGTTTCCTTTCGGGTGGCGCGAGCCGTGCAAGACCGCACGGACTCGCGATCGGTCGAGTTTCATCGGTCCGCCTGCCAGGTGACCGGAAGGCGGTGCACGCGGCAGACGGCGGTGGACACCGGGGCGGCGCGCGCTGGCGCGTCCTCGGGTGGGATGGCCGGGCGTGGCGTCGCGGACCGGGCGGGCGGCGCGGCAAAGGCGTCCCGCGCCCCGCGTCCGGGCGCGGGCCGGCTGCCGGGCGAGGCGCCGGTGGATGCCGCGGCCGGAGGCCGGAGGTCCGCCGGCACGCCGGTGCGGACGAGTGCGGGACGCGGGGGCCGGGGATCGGCGGACTCAGCCGGATCGCGGTTGGCGGTCCGGGCCGGGCGAGCGTCTCGCCGGCCTCCGGTGAGGGGGCGGCGGCGGGCGGGGGCACGCCGATCGCACGGGGCTTCACGGCCGGCGTTCGGGGATCCGTCGTGCGTCGCCGTGCGGGCGGCCGTCGTGGGCCCGGTGCCGGGAAAGCCGGGGAAGTCAGGGAAAGTCGTGGGCCCGGTGCCGGGAAAGCCGGGGAAGTCAGGGAAAGTCGTGGGCCTGGTACCGGGGGACGTCGGAGAGGCTGGGCGCTCTCAGCGGCGGCCGCCCGTTACCGGCCGGCGTCGGTGAGCGTCTGCAGCAGGCGCGCCATCAGGTCGTCGTGGTCGACACCGGCCAGGGCGAGCGCGCGCGGCACGGTGCCGACCCGGGCCTGCAGGATGCCCAGCAGCAGATGCGCCGGCTGCAGGTCCTTCTTCCGGGTGACGGACGCGAAGCCTCGTTCGAGCGCGAGCTTGGCCGAGGCCCCCAGCTGCGTGGGAGGGTCGGGGGCGGTGCTCGGCTGCGGGAGGTCGAAGGCGGCGAGAGAGACCCCGGCCGCGTTCAGGCTGTGCTCGAACTCCCGGTCCAGCGCGTCGCGGATCGCCTGGCGGTCCAGCCCGGCCGAGCTCAGGACCCGGCGGGTGGTGCTCTCCTGTCCGGCGGCGATCGCCAGCAGGAGATGATGTGCCTCGATCGTCGTCGATCCGTCGGTGTGGGCCTGGTGTGCTCCCTGGTCGATGATCGTGTTGATGTAGTGGTCGATGGCGGCCATCGTCAGCGCCTCCTCAGTGTGACGCCTGCGGCGATGAGCCGTTTGGCGTGCTTCTTGTGGACCGCCTGCCGCGTCACGCCGAGCGCCTCGGCGACCTGCGGCCAGCTCCAGCCCGCCCGCATGGCCTGCTCGACGGCGGCGTCCTCTATCTGGTCGGCCAGGCGTCTCAACGCCGCCACAGCCGCCAGCGCGTCAGCGGGCTGCGGGGAATCGGGAATCTCATTGGCGGGCATGCAAGCAACCATAGTTGACTAATCTCAAGTTAGTCAACACAGGTTGCTTGCTGCGGGCTCCGGGGGCCGCGCCGCCTCCCCCGCCTCCCCCGCCTTCCCCGCCCCGGCGCCGTCCGGCAGGTGGCCGGCCGGCAGCGACGCGCGTAGCGGGCACGGGCCGGCGCCGGCGCGCTCCGCTAGGACCGCCGGCGTTCTTCCGGGCCGAGCACGCTGGACAGGAACGCCCTGGTCCGCCCGTGGCCCGGGTTGGCCAGGAGTTCTCTGGGCCGGCCCCGCTCGACGGCCACGCCGTCGGCGAAGAAGATCAGCCAGTCGCCGACCTCCCTGGCGAAGGCGATCTCATGGGTCACCACGACCATCGTCATCCCCTCGGCGGCCAGCCCCTTCATGACCTCCAGAACCTCGTCGACCAGCTCCGGGTCCAGCGCGGAGGTCGGCTCGTCGAACAGCATCAGCGCCGGGTTCATCGCCAGCGCCCTGGCGATGGCCACCCGCTGCTGCTGGCCGCCGGAGAGCTGGTGGGGCCGCTTGTGCGCGTGGTCGGCCAGGCCCACCCGCTCCAGGTGCTCCATGGCCAGCGCCCGCGCCCGGTCGGCCGGGGTGCCCAGGACGTGGACGGGGCCGCAGGCGACGTTCTCCAGCGCGCTGTGGTGGGCGAACAGGTTGAAGCGCTGGAAGACCATGCCGATGTTCCTGCGGAAGGCGGCGAACTCCTTGGGCGTCCAAGGGTGGTACCTGCCGCCGCGCAGGGTGTGGCCGACCTCCTCGCCGAGCACCCGCAGGCTGCCGCCGAGCACCGGCTCCAGGCCGTTGATGCACCGCAGGAACGTGGACTTGCCCGAGCCCGACGGGCCGATGACGCAGCTCACCTCGCCGGAGGCGACGGTGAGGTCCACGCCGTTGAGCACCTGCACATCGCCGTAGCTCATCCGGACGCCCGCGGCCCGCACGACCTGCTCGCCCGGCGCGTTCATGCGGCCGCCTTCGGCAGGATCCTGGCGGCCAGGCCGCCGCCGCGCACCAGCCGTACGGCCTCGGAGCCGAAACGGCGCTCCAGCCTGCCCTGCAGGAAGGTCGCCACGGCGGTCATGAGCATGTACCACAGGCTCGCCACGATCAGCAGCTCCATGATCAGGTTGTTCGCCTTGTATATCTGGCTGGCGTTGGTCATCAGGTCGTGCCCGGCGACCACGTAGACCAGCGAGGTGGTCTTCAGCATGGAGATGAACTCGTTGCCGGTCGGCGGGATGATGATGCGCAGCGCCTGCGGCAGCACGATGACCCGCATCCGCCTGGCCGGGGTCATGCCCAGCGCGTACGCCGCCTCGCTCTGGCCGCGGTCGACGGCCTGGATCCCGGCGCGCACGGTCTCGGCGAAGTAGGCCGCCAGGTTCAGCCCCAGCCCCAGCATGGCCGAGGTGAAGCCGGTCATCACCTGGTTGGTGTCCCACTTGACACCGATCATGGTGAACGGGATCTTGAGCACCAGCTCGGGGAACAGGAAAGCCAGGTTGTACCAGAAGATGAGCTGCACGAGCACCGGCGTGCCGCGGAAGAACCAGATGTAGAACGTGGCCAGTGCGCTCAGCACCGGGTTGTGCGCCAGCCTCATGATCGCGACCAGCACGCCCAGGACCAACCCGAGGGCCGTGGCCAGGACCGAGATCTCGATGGTGACCCAGACCCCGCTCAGGATCCGCTCGTTGAACACGTAGCCGGCGACCTTGCCCCAGTCCAGGTTCGGGTTGGCCACGATGAGGTAGGCCAGCCGGGCCGCGACCGCCAGCGCGACCGCCGCGGCCAGCCAGCGACCCCAGTGCCAGGTCCGCGCGACGGGGATCGGCCTGCCCGACGCGTCGGTGATCGGTTCGGTCCGCACGGTCACTTACCGCCGTTGATCACAGCGGACTGGACGGCCAGCTTGTCGAGGTTCCACGCCGCGAGCAGCTTGCCGTACTCGCCGCTCTGGATGAGCGCGTCCAGCGCACCCCTGACGGACTCGATGAGCTCCTTGTTGTCCGGCTTCATCCCGATGCCCCACGGGCTCTCGGTGCCTTCGAGGGTGATCGCCTCCATGGCGAGCTTGGGATCGGCGGACTTGTAGGCGGCCACCACGTAGTCGGTGACGGTGGCCTGCGCGCGACCGTTGCTCACCTGGAGCATGGCCTCCGTGTCGCCGGGGAACTTCAGGATGTTCACCGCGGCCTTGCCGTCCTTCTTGCAGTCGGCGTCGTAGCTCTCGGCCAGCTCCATCGAGGAGCCGTTGTCGACGACGGAGACCGTCTTGCCGCACAGGTCCTTCGGCCCGGCGATGCCGGCCGGGTTGCCCTTCTTGATCAGCATCCCCGAGCCCGCCTGCACGTAGTCGACGAAGGTGACCTGGCCCTGCCGCTCGGGATTGTCGGTCATCGAGGAGATGACGAAGTCGTAGCGGCCGGTGAGCACGCCGGGGATCTGCGAGTTGAACTCCTCGTCAGTGATGGTCACCTTGACGCCGAGCTTCCTGGCGATGGCCCTGGCCAGGGCGGGGTCGAATCCGATCGGCGTCTTGCCGTCGCTGGCGTACAGCTCCATCGGCGGGTAGCCGATGGAGGAGACGACCTTCAGGCCGCCGGACTTCAGGCTCGCCGGCGCCCTGGCGGCGAGGTCCTTGTCGGGGGTGATGGCGTTGATGACGTCGGCCGCCTTCTCCTCGGCGGGGGCCTGGTCGAGGACGACGTCCGGCGCGGCGGCCGCGGCGCCGGACGCGCCGTCGTCCAGGGACTGGGCGCCGCAGGCCGTGGTGGCGGCCAGCAGCGCGCCGGCGGCGAGCGCGGTGAGAATCCGGGTGTTCAACGGGGGGTGCTCCTTCAGGATTGCTGCCAGCGGACTTCGCCGCCGACGACGGTGGTCATGACCTTGGTGCGCAGCAGCGCATCCGGTGACTCCACGAAGGGATCGGTGTCCACCGCGATGAAGTCGGCGAGCTTGCCGGGCGCGAGGACACCCTTGAGGTCCTCCTCACCCGCGGCGTAGGCCGCGCCGAGGGTGTGGGCGGTGAGGGCCTCGCCCATGCTCAGCCGCTGCTCGGGCTGCCAGCCACCGGCGGGCGTGCCGTCGGCGCGGGTGCGGGTCACCGCGGCGTACAGCGCGGCGAAGGGGTTGGGGTGCTCGACCGGGGCGTCGGAGCCGAAGGCCAGCGCGACGCCGACGTTCAGCATCCCGCGCCAGGCGTAGGAGGCCAGCTCCTGCCCGGCCAGCAGGGAGTCGACCAGGTCGATGTCGCTGGTGCAGTGCACGGGCTGCATCGAGGCGGCGATGCCCAGCCTGGCCATCCTGGCCAGGTCGCCGGGCCGCAGGTGCTGGGCGTGCTCGATACGGTGCCGCAGCCCCGCCGTGCGGCCGACGGCCTCGTAGGCGTCGATGACCAGGTGGTTGGCCTGGTCCCCGATGGCGTGCGTGGCCACCGCGATGCCGGCCCCGGCGGCCGCGCCGAACAGCCTGACCAGGTCCTCGTACGGCGTGACCGCGATGCCCACGTTGCCCTGCTGGCCGGCGAAGGACTCGCTCATGTGGCAGGTGTGCGAGCCCAGCGCCCCGTCGCTGAAGATCTTCACCGGCCCGGTGCGGAACCAGTCGTCGCCCTGCCCGGTACGGCGCCCCTCGGCGATGGCCGCCTCCAGATGGATCATCGGGATCGCCTTGTGCACGCGCAGCTTCAGCTCACCGGCTTCGCGCAGCTCCAGGTAGGCGGCCCGGCAGTCCTCGCCGTCGATGTCGTGCACGCTGGTCAGGCCGAGTGCGAGCAGCTCCTCCTGCGCGGCGCGGAGCTGGTCGCGCAGGTCGGCGGAGACCATGAGGTCGCGCAGCGGGTAGGAGGCCGACTCGCGCAGGATGCCGGTGGGCTCCCCGCTCGCGTCCCTGACGATCTCGCCACCCACCGGGTCGGGGGTGGCGGCGTCGATGCCGGCCAGCCGCAGGGCCGCGGAGTTGGCCCATACCGTGTGGCCGTCCACGCTGGGCAGCGCGACCGGCAGCTCGGGACAGACCGAGTCCAGCGCGTACCGGTCCGGCTGCGCCGGCGGATCCCAGGTGTTGCTGTTCCACCGGCCGCCGAACAGCCAGGCGCCCGGTCGCAGCCGCGCCGCGTGCGCGGCCACCTTGGCCAGCGCCTCCTCCAGGGAGCGCACCTCGCGCAGGTCCACCGCGTCCAGGCTCTGGGCGTACTGCGCGGTGTGGATGTGGGCGTCGTAGAACCCGGGGAGCACCGCGGCGCCCTCCAGGTCGATCAGCTCCGCTCCCCGGCCCGCGGCCTCGCGCACCTCCGCCTCTCCGCCGACGGCCAGCAGCCGCCCGCCGTCCACAGCCATGGCCTGGGCCAACGGGTTGCCGCTGTCTCCTGTGTGGATGGCGACGTTGCGATACACGCGGATGCTCAATGTGACTCTCTAGGGCTCGATTGACGGTGGCCATCACTGTAGGAGTGGTGGAAAGAAGTCGGAAGCGCTATAAACACGACATTCGGCAACCCTGAGCGCAAGGAACTCTAATGCTGAAGCCGGAACACCTGCGTACTCTCCGTGAAGTCGTTCAGCTGGGGTCCTTCGCCGCCGCCGCCAACCGGCTCGGCTACACCTCCTCAGCCGTCTCCCAGCAGATGGCCGCGCTGGAACGGGAGATCGGCGTCAAGCTGTTCGTCCGCTCTGCCCACAGCGTGCTGCCCACCAGCGCCGCCGAGGTGCTGGCCAGACAGGCGGAGACCGTGCTCATCGACATCGAGCGCATGGTCGCCACCGTCCAGGCCGTGCACAGGAACAGCGAGCGGCAGATCCGCCTGGGCGTCTTCCCCAGCTTCACCGACGTGCTGACCGGCGTCCTGCGGCGGATGGAGCCCGAGGAGCGCGCCGGCATCAGGGTCTCCGTCGCCGAATCCTCCCAGCTCATCCCGCGCCTGGGCTCCGGCGGCGAGATGGACGCGGCGATCATCTACCAGGTGGGGAACTCCGGCCTGTCGTGGCCGTCGGCACTGGGCCGGCGCTGGATCGCCGAGGACCGCTACAAACTCGTCCTCCCGCGCAGCTGGCCCGACCTGGCGCCCCACCGGGTCGAGCACCTCGTCGACCTGCCATGGATCATGCACCACCCGGCGAGCAGCGACGCCTCCGTCTTCGAGGGTCTGTTCGCCCACTGGGGGCTGCACCCCCGGGTGGCCTGCCACTCCGACGACTTCAAGGTCACCATGGCCATGATCGGAGCGGGGATGGGTGCGGCGCTCATCCCCGACCTCGCGCTGCGCGGGCACGGCCCGGACATCGTGGTCGTCGACGTGCCGTGGCTGAACATCAGCCGCAGCATCTTCACCCTCGTCCATCCCGACCGCGAGACCGCCCGGCTGCAGTCCCTGCTGGACGCGCTGATGCTCTGACCGGTCCCGCGCACTCGACTGGGCGCGGCGGATCTGCCAGCATGTGCCGGATTACGGGCGCGGCCGGTGACGGACCCGGCGCGCCGGCCGTCACCGGCCGGCTCCCCTGCGGCCGGGGCGGACGTCAGGAGGTCCTTGACCGTGGAACACCAGGCGGCGATCGCCAGGTCCGCCGAGGCCATACGCCTGCACAGCGGGCACAACATCCTCATCGAGGCCGGCGCCGAGCCGGTCATCGACCGGCTCTCACGCCGCGAACGGCCGGTGCCCGCCACCCCGCCCGAGCTGTGGGCCTGGACGTTCGTGGTCAAGGACATGATCGATGTCGCCGGGCTCCGCACCACCCGCGGGTCCGCCCTGTACGGGAGCGAGGAGGCGCTGACCACCGCCCCCTGCGTCGAACTGCTGGAGCGCGCCGGGGCGCTCCTGGTCGGCAAGGCCAACCAGCACGAGTTCGCCTGGGGCGTCACCAGCGAGAATCCACACTGGGGCGATGTGCGCAACCCGCGCCACGGGCACCTGGCTCCCGGCGGGTCCAGCGGCGGCACGGCGGCGGCGCTGGCCGCCGGGATCGCCCGGATCGGCCTCGGCACGGACACCGGCGGCTCGGTGCGGATCCCGGCGGCCTGCTGCGGCGTGGTCGGGCTGCGCCCGAGGGCCGGCGTCCTGCCGGCCGAGGGGGTCGCGCCCCTGGCCCCGATGTTCGACGTGGTCGGGCCGATGGCCACCTCGGTCGCCGACTGCGCACGCGTGTGGCGGGTGCTCGGCGGACAGGCCGTCGAGCCGCCGAGCTCGCTGTCGGGACTGGTCGTCGGCGTCGCCGAGGGATGCGCGCAGGCCGGGGAGTTCGCCGACCTGGGCGCCACGGTCCGCGAGATCGCCCTGCCGTACGAGATCCTCGCCCCATACTGGACGGTCGTGGGCGCGCAGGCCCGGCGCACCCACGAGGCCACCTACCCGAGGAACGCCGCCGACTACAGCGCGGGCGTGCGGCGGAAGCTGGAGGACGCCGCCGGGATCGGCCACCGGGAGTACCGCCGGGCCGTCGAGCGGCTTTCGGCCCTCCGGGCCCGGTTCTCCGCGGAGATGTCCGGCCTCGACGTCCTGATCACACCGACGCTCGGCGGCCCCGCGCCGCGGGCCGGGTGCGACGAGGCCGCCGTCCGCGGCGAGGTCGGCCGGCTCACCGCCGTCGTGTCCGCGCTCGGCCTGCCCGCGCTGGCCGTCGGAGACCTGCAGGTGGTGGGGCGCAGCGAGGCCGACGTGCTGCGGGCCGGCCTGTGCCGGGAGGCCCGGGGAGGCGCGGTCCCCGTGCCGCGCTGAACCTCAGGGGCGCGGCGACAGGCTCCACGGGTCCACCGCGACGACGCCCGTGCAGCGGCCGAGGCGGTCGAGGATCCGCCCGTAGAGCTTCGACTGCCTCAAGACGATCTGCCGGTCGACGACGCTCACATACGGGAACCGCTCCTCAAGGCGCACCACCAGCGGGTGCAGGTCCCAGACGCCGTGCAGGCCGACGGTGAGGAGCAGGTTGCGGGCCCCCGCCAGCGCCGCGCACGTCCGAGTCTCCGGCCAGTCGAGCAGCGCCCGGCCCGTCTCCTCCAGCAGCCCGTCCGGCATCCGCAGCCACAGCACCGCCGAGGAGTGCCAGCCCGCGTGCGAGCGCGCCAGGTCGCAGCGGAAGTCGACGTCGCCGGTCGCCACCAGCCGTGACAGCCTGCGCTGCACCGTGCGTTCGGAGACGCCGACGGCTACGGCCAGCTCGGAGTAACCGGCGCGGCCGTCGGCGAGCAGGGCCTTGAACAGCAGCCGGTCGACCTCGTCCATCGGCCTGGTGGACTCCGCCGGCCCGGCTCGTCTGGCCAGCGCCCCCGCCGACCGGGGCGGCAGCACGCGCAGCCGCCAGCGGCACGAGGCCTCGAAGACGCGCGTGGCGACATGGGTGCGCACCTTCGCCACGCCCGGCACCCGCGGCAGGTCCGTGAGCACGTAGTCGGCCAGCGCCGGCATCGACGCGGCCACGGCGATCACGAACAGGTCGTGACCGGCGGCGACGTGCTGAACGGTGATGAGGTGTCCCGCCCTGGCGAGGGTGTCGGCGACCTCGACCGCCGCCCCGGCCGCGCAGTCGATCTCCAAGAACGCCATGCTCATCGTGTGCAGCTGGCGCCGCCCCAGAGCGACGGTGGTCCACGCCTCCCCTGCGCTGTTCAGCCGCCGCCAGCGCCGCGCCGCCGTCACCGGGTCCGCGCCGGTCGCCGCCCCGATCTCGGCCCAGCTGGCCCGCGGGTTGATCTGGAGGGCGTCGATGAGTTCGAGGTCGGCCTCCGACAGCAACCGCTGAGGCTCGATGCCGGAATCCTGCACGGTCACTCCTCCGATGACGGATTGCTGCATCTGGACAGCGGGCTCACCTTATCCCTCGATCCTTGTGCCGGCGGCCGTCCCCGACCCCGGGCCCGCCTTCCGACCCGCCGCGAAGGAGAGGACGCTTTTCGATGGCTCGCTCCCGCGACCGCGACCTGATACCGGCCGGAGGGCCGGGCATCGACCCCGGACCCGGCCTGGACCCGCTCGCCGGCGCCGCCGTCCGCGGCGGCACGGCCGCGGCGGCCGGCGGGGCCCCCGCCCTGCGCGCCGCCCGGTCGCGCCGCCGGCGCAGGAGCCCGGCGAGCGGGGCCCGGCTGGTCGGCGTCCTGGGCGGCATGGGCCCGGCGGCCACCGTCGACTTCTACGGCAAGCTCGTGGAGGAGACGGCCGCCGCCTGCGACCAGGGGCACGTGCCCGTCGTCATCTGGGGCGACCCCCGCGTCCCCGACCGTTCCCTGAGCCTGCTCGGCGGCGGCGAGGACCCGACCCCGTACCTGCGGCGCGGCATCGAGGCGCTGAAGCGGGCCGGGTGCGAGCTGCTCGCCGTACCCTGCAACACCGCCCATGCCTTCGTCCCGCGCCTGGCGGAGGAGGCCGGGCTGGAGCTGGTGAGCATCGTCGAGGTCACCGCCGACGCCCTCGCCGCCGACGGCGTCCGCGCGGCCGGCGTGCTGGCCACCTCGGGCACCCTGCACGCGGGCCTGTACGCGCGGGCTCTGCCACGGCGCGGCGTGGCGGTGGTCGAGCCGGACCGGCCCGGTCAGCAGCACGTCATGGCCGCCATCGGCGCCGTCAAGGGCGGCGGCGTCCAACCGGCCCACCGGCGGGCGCTGGCCGAGGTCTCCCGTCGCCTCGCCGAGCGCGGCGCGGAGCGGATCGTCACCGCGTGCACCGAGCTCGTCCTGGCCCTGGACGGCTCCCGCGTCCCCGTCCCGGTTCTCGACCCCGCCCGCCTGCTGGCCCGCCGGGTCGTCGAGGCGGCGTTCGGCTGAGGCAGGAGGTGGTCCGCCGAGCGCGGATCAGGCCACGGAGTGGCTGATCGTGCCGGTGTAGGTGCCCGCCACCGCCTGGGCGGGGATGTCGATCACGATGGTGGGGTCCCAGGTGGCGGAGTTGTAGCCCGACCCCGTCGTCTTGCTGAACGCGGTGTAGGGCTCGTCCAGCACCTCCGCTGCGGCGGCGTCGGGCTGCCCGGGGACGAAGGTGCCGGTGCCGGTGGTGGCCGTCGCCGGACCCGACCAGTAGGAGACCGCCGTGGTCGGGACGGTCTCCGAGCCCGTTCCACCGCCCGTGGTGAAAGCCGTGCCCCACACGGTCGCCGTCCAGGTGGCGGTGAGCGCGGCCCGCTCGTCGGACACCGTGACCGCGCCGAGTGGCCCGCTGATCTGCGTACCCGGCGGGCCGCTGCCGATGGCGACCGGACCGTCGGGCACGGTGATCTCCAGCCCGTCGTCCGTGGTCACGGTGAAGGTCACCGTCGTGGCGCACGTGGTCGACGGAGCGCACGTATCGGCTGCCGAAGGCGCGGCCGCCGGCACCGTGGACACCATGGCAACGGCGGCACCCGCCCACAGGGCGCAGAAACGGCTCTTCAACACTGCGATCTCCCTCGGCGCGCCCCGGCCTGGACAGGGTCCCGGCATGTGATCACATCGTGCTCGGCAAGTGGAGTCCGGAAACGGCACGTACGAGCATCTGACAACTCTTTTGTCATGATCTAATGCCGCTTGACAGTCTCTGCGAGTAAGTGCGGACCCGGCTACCGCCGTCGGTGAAATCGTGCTCGATGCCGGCACCGGAACCCGGCCAAGGCGGCCAGAGCCCTCCCGCGGCAGAACGTTCAGCGCCGCACGGGGTGAGGGTGGTCCTGCCCGGCGGCCTTTCCGGCATGCTCCAGGAAGGCGCGGACCTCCTCGGCCTCCGGAACGCCGAGCTCCCCGTAAAGGCCGAGAGCCAGCCGCCCATGCTCACAGGCCTGCTCTGCGCGCCCGAGCGCGAGGTGGGCGCGTGCCAGCCCGTCGTGAGCACGCGCCTGTTCCGGCCGGTTGCGCGTCAGGTCGGCGAGCGCGAGCGCGGCCGTGTGCCCCTCGACCGCCCGGGCCGGCTCCCCCGCCGCCTCGGCCAGCCCGTTGAGCGCGGCGGCCTCGTCGGCGGTGTTGCCGAGCTCGCGGTAGACAGCCGCGGCCTGCTCGTGGCGGGTGCGTGCCTGGGCGAGCTCGCCCTGGCGCCGCAGGACGACGCCGAGGTGGTTGAGGATCACCGCCTCTCCGGCCGGGTTGCCGACCTTGCGGTGCAGCGCCAGTGCCAGGTCCAGATGGCGCCGGGCCTCCTCCGGACGGCCGGCCCGGTCCAGGACGAGGGCGAGGATGCCGAGCACGTGGGCCTCGCCCCAGGTGTCGGCGCCGATCCGGGTCAGGTCGAGTGCCTGCTTGAGGTGCTGCTCGGCCTGCCTGTCCTGCCGCCGGCGCAGGGCCACATTCCCCAGCGTGAGCAGTGCCCTGGCCCGCTCGTACGGCTCCTCGCACGCCTGCAGGGCCTGGTCGGCGTGCTCCTGCGCCCGTCCGTACTCGCCCAGCCGCCAGTAGGTCCACGCCAGGTCGCTGAGCGCCTGCACCTCGAAGTCGCGGTGGGCGTGGCCGAGCTTGCGCGCGCGCTGGAGCGCCAGGGTCTGCAGCGTGAGCGCGTCGGCGTGGTGTGCCTGCCGGTCGAGGTAGGGGCGCATCGCCAGGGCGAGCATGCCCACGCAGATCTCGGGCCCGTGGACGGCGGTCGCGATGATGTTGGAGCGTTCGGCGTCCAGCCAGGTGATCGCCTGTTCGGCGTCGCCGATGGGCGGGACCGGGGTGGCCGGCCGCGGGATGCCCTCGCGGTGGCTGAGGCTGTCGGGGAAGAGCCGGTCCACGGCGGCGCGGGAGCGGTGCAGGTAGTAGGTGAGCAGCCGCAGGACCGGGACGGCGCCGTCGTCCTCGGCGATCGAGCGCGCGTGCTCGCGGAGCAGGTCATGGAAGGTGTAGCGGCCGGCTTCGAGCTGCAGCAGCATGTGGGCGTCCAGGAGTCCTTCGAGGAGCTCCTCGGCCTCCTCCTCGGTGATCCCGGCCAGCGCGGCCGCGCCGTAGGGGTCGATGTCGCGCCCGGGCGCCAGCCCGAGCAGGCGGAACATGCGCTGCTCGGCCTCGTCGAGCTGCTCGTAGGACAGGGCGAAGGCCGCCGAGACCCCGTCCAGGAGCCGGCGATGGTCCCGCAGCCGGCCCGCCAGGTAGGACACGCTCCAGCGCGGGCGGTGCTGGAGGCGGGCAGCCGAGATCCGGATGGCGAGCGGGAGGTGCCCGCACAACCGCAGCACCTCGCCCACGGCGTCCGGCTCCTGGCGGGCGCGTTCACCCACGATCCGCTCGAACAGCTCCGCGGCGTCCTTCTCCGCCAGCACCTCGACCGACAGTGCGTGGGCGCCGTCCAGGTCGACGAGCCGCCGCCTGCTGGTGATCAGGACGAGGGTGTGGGAGTGCCCCGGCAGCAGGGGGCGCACGTGCTCGACGTCCAGGACGTTGTCCAGCACGGCGAGCACGCGGCGATCGGCCAGCTCGGCACGCCACAGAGCGCTCCGCTCGACCAGGGTGACCGGGATGCGGTCGGCGGGCACCCCGAGCTGGCGCAGCAGGGCCTCCAGCGCGGCGGCGGCGTCGAGCGGCTCCCGGCCCGCGGTGTGGGCCCGCAGGTCGATGAAGAGTCGGCCGTCCGGATAGCGGGCCGCCAGCCGGTGGGCCACGTGGACGGCGAGCGTGGTCTTGCCGATCCCGGCCATGCCGTCGATCGTGACGACCGCCGGCCCGTGGTGCTCGCCCACGAGCCGCTCCAGCTCGGCGGTCCGTCCGGAGAAATCGGGAATGTCGTAGGGCAGGAAGGTGGAGCGACGCGGCGGGCCGGAGACCGGCGCGGCATCGGCCAGGCGCAGGGCCGGATCATCGGCCAGGACCGCCCGCTCCAGCTCGGTGAAGGCGTGCCCGGGATCCAGCCCCTGTCCGTCGGCGAGAGCCGTACGGTAGGAACGCGCCACGGCCAGGGCGTCGGCCTGCCGCCCCGCCCGGTGCAGGGCCAGGACGAGATGGCCGTTGAGCTTCTCGCGCAGCGGGTCGGCGCTCACCTGGGCGGCGAGCTCGTCGAGCAGATCGCCGTGCCGCCCGGCGGCGAGCTCGGCCTCCGCCAGGCGCTCGTAGGCCGACAGCCGCCGGTCGTGCCAGAACTCCCGGACGCCGCTGACGTAATGCGCGTGCACGCCCTCCAGCGCCTCGCCGCTCCACAGATCCAGCGCCTTGCGCAGCTCACCGGCGGCCACCAGCTCGGTGAACTCCTGCGCGTCGACCTGCCCGGGCTCGGGCTGCGCGACGTAGCCGCCGGCACGTGTCTGGAGGAGCTGCGGGGCTCCCGCACCACGCAGCACCTTGCGGATCGCGGTGATCGAGGCGTGGATCTGCGACCGGGCGGTGTCGGGCCGGTCGTAGCCCCATATCGCGTCGATCAGCCGCTCGATGCTGATCACCCGGCCGGCGTTGAGCAGGAGGTAGGCCAGCACAGCCCGGTGACGTGGGGCGATGCCCGTCAGGGGCGCGCCGTCGACGATCATCTGGACGGGGCCCAGAAGGATGAAGCGCAGCATCATCCCTCCATCGCCGGCGCATCGTGAGTGCATAGCGAATGTATCAACCCCGGCAGCCACTCTGATCTCACACCGAACGAGACCAGAGGAGAACACGATGGAAGCCCGGATGAAGAACCCCGCCACGATCATCCCCGCCGCGATGAAGCCGATCATGGAGCTGATGCAGGCCGCCCAGTCGCAGGGGCTGCCCCAGGAGCTCATGGAAATGATCCACTTGCGGGCCAGCCAGATCAACGGCTGCAGTTTCTGCGTCGACGCGGGCCTGAAGAACCTGCGCAAGCTCGGCGAGAGCGACGAGCGCATCGGCCTGGTCGCCGCCTGGCGCGAGGCTCCGTACTACACCGACGCCGAGCGGGCGGCGCTGGAGCTGGCCGAGGCCGCCACCCGGCTGGCCGACCGCGCCGACGCCGTCTCCGACGAGGTCTGGAACAACGCCGCCGACCACTTCGACGAGCAGCAGCTGGCCTCGATCCTGATGATGACCGCCGTCACCAACCTCTTCAACCGCCTCAACGCCCCGATCCGGCAGATCGCCGGCAGCTGGTAGGCCCCGCCCCCACGCGCAGAAAGGGACACCGACATGTCCGTCGTCCGCACCCACCGCTACTCCGTCGCCGGCACCGAGCTGGAGGAGTTCCTGGCCCGCCGCGGCTCGCTGATCGCGACCGTCCGGGAGGGCCACCCCGGCCTCACCCACGCCACCCTCATCCAGCTCGAGGACGGCACCTACACCGACACCTGGCACTGGGAGAGCGCCGAGCAGCTGGGCGCCGCGCTCGCCGCCCTGCCCACCTTCCCCGAGGCGCCGCTGACCATGGCCCTCACCAAGGACGCCACCGCCCTGAACGGCCAGGTCGTCGACGAGCGCTGAGACCCGGTGATCGTCCTCAGCGCCGGCGATCTCAGGCGCCTGTGCCCCGACGACGGCACCACGCAGGCGCCGGCGGACGGTTGCGCCGTCCCGGACATCGCGGCCCGGGACGGCGCACGCGCCGTCAGGCGTCCCTCCCCTGTTGCGTGAGCTCGGCCTCCAGGCCGGTGCGCAGATGGGTCAGGAAGGTCTCGAACTGCTGAAGCAGTTCGGGCGGGTATTGGGACAGGATGGCGTCCTGGCGTCCGTTGACCGGTCCGAAGAACTCCTCGGCGAGCTCTTTGACGTGCCCGCCGCTGCGCAGGGTGACGATCCGCCGGTCGGCGTGTTCGCGGGTGCGGGTGATGTGGCCGGCCTGTTCGAGGCGGTTCAGCAGCGCGCTCATGGCCCCCGGAGACAGTGAGATGCGCTTGCTGAGAAGGGCCGGGGACAGCGGGGCGCCCCTCTCCTCGGCGGAGGCGATCTCCAGGAGAGCGAAGGCGTCGGTGGCGTGCACGCCCAGCACGGTGGCGAAGCGGCGGCCCAGCTCGGTGAAGCTCGCCCCGTAGGCCCTGAGCCCTTCCGCCAGCCGTTCGCGCTGCGCCGCGACGGCGCCGAGCGTCTGTTCCTCCATCAGGTCCTCCCTCTCGTAGCGGCGATCCGCGCCGGCGGCCGTGTTGACAATCTACCGCCACAAGAATATTTTACGGCGGAATTACATTGTCATGGAACTAACTCATGGTGGAAGCATTTGCCGCGCCCCCGCCTTCCGCCCGCCGATGAGCTGTCCTCGCCCCACCCGCCAAGATCCAGACGCGCCTCGAGGAGCCCGATGCCGAACGCACCCCACGCCGAGCTCGACCCCTTCGCCGCCACCGTCCGCGGCGTCGGCGAGCCCCATCCCGCCCACGCCGCCCTGCGCGCCCTGGGCCCGATCGTCCGCGCCGAGGCCCCCGCGGGCGGCCCGGTGTGGATCGTCACCGACTACACGCTGGCCCGCGAGGTCCTCGCACACCCCGACATCGCGAAAGACCCCGCCTACGCGCCGGCGCACTGGGACCCCCAGGCCGCGGGCCTCGAACCCACCGCCGCCGCGCAGCCGTCGCTCACCACCCTCGACGGCCCCGCGCACGAGCGGCTACGCCGCGCGCACGCCCCGCTGTTCACCGCCCGGCGGATGCGGGACTACCACGAGCCGATCATGACGATCGCCCGCACACTGCTCACCGGACTCGCCGCCACCGGCGAAACGGTCGACCTGATGGCCGACCTCACCACGCGCTTCCCCCTCACCGTCGTCTCAGAAATCCTCGGCGTACCGCTGGACAGGGTGGACCAGGCGATGGCGGCCTGCCGGGGGATGCACAGCAACCGCCCCGAGGACGTGGGGGCGGCCATGGCCGCCTTCGCGGAACTGGCCGCCGCCGCGCTCCGCGACGGCCAGGACGGCATCGCCGTCGAGCTGCGCGATCGCGTCCCCGCCGAGATGACCGAGGAGCAGGTGCACTACCTGATCTTCACGCTGATCTACGCCGGGCAGCTCACCACCGACGCGGCGCTGGGCTTCCTGCTCGCGCACCTCCTCGACCCCGACCGCGCCGCAGACAGGCCCCCGACCGACGAGCTCGTCCGGGAGACGCTGCGCCTGCACCCGCCCGCCCCCTTCACCCTCTGGCGGTTCACCGCCACCGACGTCGAGCTCGCCGGGGTAGGGCTGCCCGCCCGCTCCGCGGTGCTCGTCGACATCCGGGGCATCAACACCGACCCGGGCCGGCCCGCCGGGCCCGACCTCGCCTTCGGCGCCGGCCCGCACTACTGCACCGGCGCCCAGCTCGCCCACCTCGAGCTGAGCGCGATCGTGGAGGTCCTGCGGACCGACTTCCCCGACGCACGCCTGGCGGTGCCCTTCGCCGACCTGCGACAGATCACCGTCGGCGGCATCCAGGGAAGCCGGCTGGCCGCCCTCCCGGTCACGCTCGGCGCTGCGTAGAGGATGTCCGGAAACCCCGGGCGGACACTCGGGCGAGGCCAGGAAGCAGCGCGATGACCACAGCCGGGTAGATCGTGCTCTCCGGGGCGGCGGTAGCCGTCCGGCCGGGATGAACGTGCGCTCCACCCCCGGCGGCGCGGGGCACGGGCGTGCTCAGTCTGCCCGGCGGGCGACGTACAGGATCCGGTCGTGGTCGTCCTCGTCGGCCGGCTCCCGCGCCGCCGTCCCCACCAACCCGCAGGTGGCCACGATGCGCAGCCCGGCCCGCTCGGCCACCCGGCGCACCGTCCGGTCGGAGTGGTGCCGCTGCACGTGCCGCATCGACACCCGCTCCCAGCCCGCACCGGCCCGCTCGAACAGGTCGAACTGAGTGACCACGACCGCGTCGGCCTCGACCGGCGGGGACAGCGCGAACCACGCCACGTACCGGTCCCCCCGATCGGCGATCGCGGGGACGCCGAACGCGCGCCGGTAGTAGCCGATGGTGGTCAGGTCGAAGACCAGCACCCCGTCCTCGGCGAGCTGGTCGCGTGCGGCCGCCAACGCCCGCCACAGCTGGTCCGTGGCGGTCAGGTACGCCATCGGCACATCCACGCAGGCGACCACGTCGAAACCGCTCAGCCCAGGGGGAGGCTCCTGCAGCTGTCCCACCAGGAACCCGATCCCCTCGGCCCCGGGCCGCCGCCGGGCCATCGCCACCATCGCCGGGGACAGGTCGTAGCCGGTCACCTCGAACCCCCGCTCGCGAAAGGCCACGCTGCTGCGGCCGGTCCCGCACCCGGCGTCCAGCAGCCGTCGCCCACCCGACCCGTACCGATCGGCCGCCTCCACGTAGCGGTCCACCAGGGCGGCGGTGTCCATCCGCGCATTCAGCTCGTCGTACCGGGCCGCGATGGCCTCGTAGGCCGCCAGCGTCTCGTCCACATGCGACATGCGCGCCTCCTGGGCGCGGCTGTCCCGTCGGACGCGCGCCGGGTCAAAAGGCCGCGCCGGGCCGTCGGGCCCGGCGCGGCCGGCGAAAGAAGGCTTACCAGATGTGCCACGCCTGCCGGTTGACCCGGCGGCCGGTAACCCGGCGCAGCAGCTTCCTCATGGAGTTCACCTCCTTCCTGGTGACCGCTGGTGGTCAGGGCCTGTGTGGGGTCCGGCGCAGCTGGAAGCGGGGAGGGGTGATGATGCCCTCGACGTGGGGACGTCCGTGGCCGCCGCGCACCTCCAGGCGGGCGCCGTCGGTCACGGCGGCGAGCAGATCGGTGGCCAGGGTCTGGGCGACGGCGGCGCCGGCGCAGGTGAACGGACCGCCGCCGAAGGGCAGGTAGGGCCCGTGGGGGCCGGGGCCGTCCCACCGGCCGGGCTCGAACCGGGTGGCCCGCGGCCAGTGCCGTCCGTCGCGGTGCAGCAGGTAGGCGCAGACCGACACGCTCTCCCCCGGCTCCAGCGGCACGCCGCCGACCTGGTGGGCGTGGTGCACCGGGCGGCCCAGCAGCCACGCCACCGGCCACAGCCGCAGCGACTCCCGTACGGCCGACTCCGCGGGCACGGCCGCCAGGTCGACGCCGTGGGTGGCGGCCGCCAGCAGCGCCCAGGCGACCACGTGGCCCACCGGCGCCACCGAGGTCCGGAACAGCAGCAGGTACACCTGGGCGATCTGCGGGGCAGGCGTGTCGGACGGGGTGGCCCCGATCACGGCGTCCAGCAGGTCGCCGGGCCGGCCGGGCCGAGGGTCGGCCCGGCGGGCGCGCACCTCGCCGGCGACCGTCCGCACCACGCGCGCCCACAGCGCCCGCCGCGCCACGCCCGCCAGCCGGCCGCCGGAACGGATCAGGACGTCGCGCCGCACCACCTGCGCCATCAGCTCCCGCAGCGCCGGCGGGCTGTCCGGGCGCAGCAGCGCCTCGGCCAGGAACCGGTAGGCGGCGGCGCGCCCGGCCGCCGGCCACTGGCTGACCTCCCCCAGCTCCGCCACGAGGGTGGGCAGCCGTTCGCGGTGGGCGGCCAGGTGGGCGCGTAACGTCGCGCGCGCCGCCCGCCCGATCGCGACCTGCGTCGTCCGCGGCCCCAGCCGGCCGCCGCGGACGTGGAAGAAGTCGGACACCTCGCCGTAGTGGCCCTCATCGTCGTGCAGCACCCGCAGGGCCTCCATCGGGTCGGCCACGCACAGCGACCCGTCGTCGGGCAGCCGGAACACCGGACCCCGCTCGCGGGCCGCCTGCTCGACGAACCCCAGCGGGTCCCGGCGATACCACCGCGCCGCCCCGCCGGGCAGGCCCCCGGCCACGCCCGCCCCCGGGAGCCTCCCGCCGGGAGCGGCCTGATCCGGTTCTCCAAGCGTCGCCATCCCCACCTGCCCCACGCCGTCCGTGATCTCAGATGCACGCGCAGGAGGTGCCGTCCGCGCGCCCCGCCAGGAGAACAGCGTCGCCCGCCACCTCACCGGGCAGGCGACCGGACCCGCAGGCCCGCCGGTGCGCGGCAACGATGAAAAGACGACGTCAAACCAGGAACAGCGGTAGCTTATACCTTTAGATCACGCTTACTGTTTATTGAGTGAACAATGGGAAATATCGGCATTTCATTTACAGAATTGATGGAATGTGACGGTGAGCGCGCCCCTGACGGGCCACCCGCGCCGCTCCACCGCTCCGTGGAGGCGTTCCGCTTCTGACCCACCCACCCGGCGAGTCCGCCCAGCGGCTCACAACGCGCGCCCCTGACGGGGCTCATTCCAGGTCACAGATGGTGCCAGTGCGGAGGGGACCACAGGGAGCCATCCCGCCGGTCCCAGCCGAGGCCGGCATCGAAGTCCTCATCCGCCGGCCCGGCCGGCCCGGCGGCGGGGCGGACGGCCGGCGGGTGTCGCGCCGAGACGGCTCAGGACGCCACGCGCGGCGACGCACGGACTACCCCGTCCCCGACAGACGCAGCCGAGTGCGGGACGGCGCTGACGGAGGCAGCGCGGCGAGGACGTCGGCGAGAGTGACCCCGGCAAGGCTCCCCCGCCACGCCTCATGCGCCTCGGCCATTTTCTCGGCGAGAATGCAGGTGCGGCGGCACTCCTCCGGAGGCAGCGCCCCCCGCCCCTGCTGGCGGATCTCACGACACTCATACGGCGAGGACGTGCCGTCGACGGCCTCGACGATCTGCAGGAGCGTGATCTCGGAAGCGGACCGCGCGAGCCGGAACCCTCCCCGCGGGCCCGTGGTCGCGGCCAACAGGCCGACCCTGACGAGCGCCTTCAACTGCTTGGTGAGGTAGGCCGGCGGCAGATCGTAATACTGCGCCAGCTGCGCCGCCGACGCCGCGGCTCCCGGATCGAGCTGCGCCAGCGTCGTGGCGCAGTGCAGAACCCATTCAGTGCTCACAGGCAGTTTCACGGCCCAAGTCTATCGCAGACATTGTGGACCTATTTAGTCCATGATAGCGTCTGCACCGTACGAAAGAAGGAGAGATCATCATGCGGATCGCAATCGCCGGCGCGACCGGGAACATCGGAGCCCTCACCGTCGCCGCCCTCCAACGGGACGGACACGACGTCGTGCGCATCAGCCGCTCACTCGGCGTCGACCTGTCGACCGGCGACGGACTCGACGACACCCTGGCCGGCGTCGAGACAGTCATCGACGCCACCAACGGACCGGCGGCCGACCGAGCCGAGACGGTGGCCTACTTCGGCACCGCCACGCGCAACCTGCTCGCCGCCGAGGAACGGGCCGGTGTCCGCCACCACGTGCTGCTCTCGATCACCGGGATCCATCACATCGAAGGCAACGCGCACTACGCCGGCAAGCGGGAACAGGAGCGCCTCGTGGCCGCGGGACCGGTGCCGTGGACGATCGTCCCAGCCACACAGTTCCACGACTTCGCCGCGATGGTGGCAAGCTGGACCGAACAGGACGGAGTCGCCACGATCGCACCCCTGCTCGTACAGCCGATCGCACCCGCGGACGTGGCCGACATCCTCGCCGAGATCGCGGTGGGCCCGCCGCAGGGACGTTACGCCGACATCGCCGGACCCGAACCGCAGGACCTGGTGGACATGGCCCGGCGCACCAACGAGACACGCGGCCGTACGGTGAAGCTCGTGCCGACGTGGTCGGGGCCGTTCGGCCTGGCGATGGCCGGCAACGCGCTACTGCCCGGCGAGGGCGCCCGCATCGCACCGACCACCTTCGACGAGTGGCTCGCCGGACAGCGATAGGGCCACCGCCGTAAGACGCCGCCGCCGTACGGAGCCGGCGCGACCGGGACAGCCTCCGGGCATCCGCCAGGCCCCCATCCGCCCGCAGAGCGGATGGGGGCCGCCCGCGCGCCAGAAGAGGACGTCACGCACGCCGATCGGCGGCAGCCGACCGGACGAACGCCTTTACAACGTAGATTAATAAGTCCGGATGTCGCCGCTCAGGACATCGCCTCCCCGGCGGTGCCGCTCCCCGCCCTGCGAATGAGCGATAATGATCGCCCATGACCAGCGTCCACATACTCAATGGCCCGAACCTGAACCTGCTCGGCGCCCGCAGGCCCGAGGTCTACGGCACCACGACACTCGCGGCCGTCGAGGACCTGTGCCGCGAGGAGGCCACCCGGCTCGGTCTGGACGTGGTCTTCCGTCAGTCCAACCACGAGGGCCGGCTGATCGACTGGATCCACGAGGCCGGGGCGCGCGTCAAGGCCGGTGAGGTCATCGGCGCGGTCTTCAATCCCGGGGCCTACACCCACACCTCGATCGCCCTGCACGACGCCATCGAGGGCACCGAGCTCCCGGTCATCGAGGTGCACATCTCCAACGTGCACCGCCGGGAGGCGTTCCGGCACCACTCCTACATCTCCCCCGTCGCGCGCGGCACCATCGTCGGCCTCGGCGTGGACGGCTACCGCCTCGCCATCGACGCCCTCCACAGGATGTCCCTGGCGTAGCCGGAGCAGGGGGTCAGCTCGGCATGCTTATCTGCGATAGCGAGGGAGAGGCGTCGCGGGCAAGCTTCACCGCCTGGAGCGCGGTGGATCACCTCCGCTGCCCGCCGCGGCGGCCGCCTACCTCGCCACCCTGTCCGGCCGCGAACAACGCAACACCCAGCGCGCCTACCGTTCCACCCTCCGCGCCCTGACCGCCGAGTTCACTCGGGTATGTGACGATCTTTCCCAACGCCCCAGTCGGGTCCACGCCCCGGGCCCGGCGTGGCACTCGGGAGGAGCGCTTACCAGCTGCTCAGCTCGCCAAGGACGGGCATGCGCTCACTGGCACGACGACGACGTCCCGGTGCTCAAGGCGCCCGCCGGGGCCTTGAGTCGTCGGGTGTTACTTCTCGGCCGTGCCGGGTTTCCCGCTGATGGACTCTTGATAAATGTCCGCGTAGGTGCGCGAGTCCTTGATCAGCTCATCGCAGAACGCAGCGACGTCGTTGCCGATGAGTTCCAGGACTCCCCTGTTGGCCGCGATGCCCTCGTCGAAGAAATCGAGGATCCCTGAGAGCAGGGGCCCGTCAAGCAAGTCGATCGGTCCAACCTTGAAGAGGTACTTCTGAATCTCTTTGTAGACGATCTGATAGTCCGGCGGGAGCGCCTTGACCCGCGCCATGTGCGCCCGCCACTGCTTCTTGCCCTCGATGATGTCTTGGATGCCCACGTCAGCCTCCTAGCCGGCCCAATTTCCTTGCGACGTTCCTGTTCAACTGCTCGCGCCACCGGTCGCGATAGCTGCGAGCCCCTTCTCCACCGGCCAGCGCCGCGCAGAAGCCCTCGATGTCGTCACCCAGCACTTCGTGAATGCTCTGCCCATCGGCCGCTGTCTCTTCGAGCAGCCCCAGAGCACCGTCGAGAATCGGCATCAGGTTTCGACCGGTGAAGTCCCCGTAGGGAAAAAGATGACCCTTGATCCCTTCCCACGCCGCCCGGTAGTCGGGCGGCAATGCCTGCGCCCGGGCTTCGAACGCCTTGTATTCCCTGGTGAGATCGCTGCCTGTGATGGTCTCCCAGAAGTTCATTCCCCGCCCTCCTTGAGCTTGTCGATCCGTGATGAGACGTACTCCCATTTCGCCCAGAACGTCGCGAGTTCTTCGCGCCCCGCGTCATTGAGCGCATAGAACTTGCGCGGCGGGCCCAGCCCGGACGGTCGTTTCGTCACCTGGACGAGCCCGTTCTTCTCCAGCCGCAGCAGGATGGTGTAAACCGTCCCCTCGACGACGTCGGCGAAGCCGAGTTCGTTCAGCCGACGGGTGATGGCGTATCCATAGGTCTCCTCGCTGCCGATGATTTCAAGCACGCAGCCCTCAAGCGTGCCCTTCAGCATCTCCGTCAGGTCGTCCATCGTGGGTCCTCTTCGGCCTCCTGGTACTTTGTAGTACCGAGTACCGCTATACAGTACCACAGAGTAGTGGACCACGGTATTGGCAGTACGCCAGAACCACCGCGCGGTGCAGGCGCCTCACCCAGAGGGGCGCTTCAGCAATCGCGGGAATTCAACGAACCCGTCTCTGATCTGCGGTTACGTTGGTTTGGGATACAGAGCGCTGCGGGCGCCATCCCGATTCAGGACTTGTCTTGAGGGTCCAGTCGCCTCGAAGCCCGGGCGGCCCTGCGCCACCGCCACCTGTGGGCGGCCGCCGTCCTCATCGTCATCGGCGTCGCCGACGGCATCCTGTCGAACGTCCCCTCCATCCAGCACTTCTTCGAGGGGACCATCGATGTCGCATCGATCCCGAATCCGGCTTCGGGATCCTGTCGCATGAGCTACTGGACGCGCCCCGATTGGCCATCTGACGTAGGACCGACGGCGGCCTCGGGCGCGGCGGCCGCGAGGATCGTCTCCAGTACGCCCGGAAAGCGAGCCTCCAGGTCGTCACGGCGCAGCGTCATGTAGCGGGCCTTGCCCTCCGAGCGAGTCGAGGTGATGCCCGCCTCACGCAGGATGCGCCAGTGGTTGGAGAGCGTGGAACGCGGGACGTTCAGGTGTTCCGGGCTGCAGGGCACCTCGCCGTCTGCAGCCATCCGGCGCGCCAGGCCCAAGCGGACGGGGTCGCCGAGCGCATGTAGCACGGCGACCAGATTCATGTCTGCCGTCTTGGGCTCGGTCGGCGATCGCATCCCACTCCCCTGAGGTCCGTCTGTTTGAGGTTGGCATGTCCTGATCCAGTCAGTATAGGATCATTTCCATATTTCGGAAAAAGCGAAATGATCAAGGAGTTCTCTCTCATGGCCACCCGCACCACCTACGCCCGCATCTATGTCGACGACCTGGACACCGCGCTGCCCACCTTCGAAGCACTCACCGCCGCCCGGCCGGGGCTACGCTTCTCCTACCAGGACCTCGAACTGGCGAGCATTGGCGACTACCTCCTGGTCTCAGGCACCTCAGAGGCGCTGGCGCCCTACCGCAACGTGCAGGCCACCGTCATCGTCGACAGCCTCGATGACATCTTCGCCATCGTCGAGCGCGAGGGAGGCGACACCCTCGACGGCCCGAACGAAGTCCCTACCGGACGCAACCTGACAGTCCGCCACCCCGGCGGCGCAATCATCGAATACGTCGAGTTCGACTCCGCCAAGGTCCAAGCTCAATCGGCGCAGTAGAAAGTTCATGGGACAGGCCCTGGTCGATCAACCCGCCGGGTGCCAGCTGCGGGGCGCCCAGCGCCAGACGCCGCCAGCCCCCTCGGCCAGCAAGGCCAGATCGATGTGCTCGACGGTCGGTTTGCGCCGGTCCTACCCCCTGGGCAGCTCACGCAGCGCCTCCACGATCGGCGCTCCCGCCCTGGCCGCCCCTGGGAGGCTACGGCCTCTTGTAGGGGCTGGGGGCCTCGGTGGAGAGCAGCACGAGCACCGAGCAGCCGCGGTAGTCGGCACGTTCACCGACAGCCGCCTCGGGGCGCACCAGCCCTTGGGTCTGATCCATTGGCTGCGGGGCATGACCGGCGAAGACACCCGGTGCGCCATGAGCACCTATCGGGAGCAGAGCGGCAATCGGTAGGCGCAAGGGAAACATCGTGGCAAGCACATCAACGCCGGCGCGGGCGAACCCAGGGCTGTGCGGATGGCCGCTGAAGGGCCTGCAACGCTCTGACCCCAGGACCAGCGGTCCGCATCACGAGGAGCCACCCGAGCATCAGCACTCCTGATGGCAGGTGATCTGCCTGGCCGGCGCGGACTACTTCTCCACTCTGGGCTACCAGCCCGGCATCGCCGCGCCGGCCGGCGGCACGCTCAGCCCGACCGTCACCGTGCTGCGGTGGCGCTGCCCCTGTTCGGCGCCCTGCCGACCTACCGGGCGGTCGCCAAGGAGAGCCCTCACGGGCTCGGGTCGCCGTCGATGCCGGAACGGCTGCTGCCCGGCCGGCGCGGCAAGCTGCTGGTGCTGTTCCTGCTCGGGTCCGTGGCCACCGACTTCATCGTGACCATCACCCTGTCGGCCGCCGACGCCACCGCGCACCTGCTGCCCAACCCATTCGCGCCAGCGGTCTTCGCCGGCTGGCGGGTGCCGGTCACCTTGGTGCTGACCGCCGAGCGCTCCAGCCCGATCGCGATGATCGTCGTCTCGCTGTACGTGATGCCCAAGCTCACCCTGGGCCTGTCCGGCTTCGAGATCGGCGTGGCCGTGATGCCTCTGGTCAAAGGTGACCTCACCCAGCGGATCCAGGGCGCGAAAAAGCTGCTGACCACCGCGGCGCCCTTCTTCGCCGCCATCACGCTGATCTTCGCCTACGCCACCGTCGCCAACATCGTCGAACGCCCTGACGGCCTGGTCATCGTCCTGCTGTCCGTCCTGGCCATCGTGATCACCTCGCCGATCTCCCGCGCCACCCGCTCCATCGAATTGCGCGTCACCCACATCACCCTGGACGGTCAGGCCCGCCAGTACATCAACGAGGCCGCAGACCTGCGCCTCATCGCCAACGAACCGTACGCACGCGGCTGCAAGGAGTACGTCGACAGGGCCCGCGAAGCGTGGGAGCTGCACCGGCTGTGTACCAAAGAGGGCCTGCTCATCGGCCTACCGGAGAAGGCGGGCGGACCCGGACGGCTCCGAAGCGCTACGACTTCCCACCCTGCTCAAAGGCTCAGTCGAAGGGGGTTGGTCTGGCCTTTCTCGGCTACTTTTCCCCGGTGACGCCGACCTGAGTGGAGGGCCAGGCAGAGGCGTGGCGGGCGGCGGGGGCATCGCCGCCGGGCAGGTCATGCTGGGTGAAGATGTCGATCAGCAGCCGGACGGGCAGATTGGCCTCCGTTGGATAGCGGAAGCTGCGCTCGAGGTTGAGGGTGTAGTGGTTGCGGCGGCCGACTTTGCCGCGGGTCAGATAGCCCTCCTGGTGCAGGTCGGACACGATGCCCTGCACGGCGCGTTCGGTGATGCCGATCCGGGTGGCGATGTCGCGCAGGCGCGCCTGCGGATCGCGGGCGATCTCCAACAGCACTCGGGCATGGTGGGTCAGAAACGTCCAGGTGGAGGTGGGCTCACCAGAGCTGCTCATGGCCATGTCGCATCTTTCGGGGCCGATAGGTCCGGCCTGTTGGTAACGAGGACGGAACGTCTCTATCATAAGAACTTACCGGAAGTTCCTTTCCGGTAACTGTCTTCTAGAAACAGGCTGCGGGTGAGATGATTCCAGTCGACCGGCCTCCCTCCCCGAACGGGGATCCACATGCCTGCCTCTCCACACCAGCGCACCTGCGCACTTCTCCAGAGCAGCGCTGGCCCCGTCCCACCCCTGCCCACAACGCCATGACCATCCAGCGCGACACCCCCTCCGGCGTCCCCGAACCCGATGGCGCCGCGCTCCACGGGGTCATCGACGCGCCCCTCTATGCCGATCACCAGCTGCGCCTGACCTACCGCCCCAAGCCTGGCGCGATCCTCGTCCGGCTGATCGGTGAGATCGACGCCACCAACCGCACCGCGCTGACCGAGGCGCTAGCCCGCGCCGGGCACGGCGACGACCGTCTCCTGATCGACATCGAGCACCTGCGGTTCATCGACGTCGGCGGAATGTGCCTGCTGGCGGAGCTGTGTCAGGAGGGTGCAGCCTGCGTGGTCAACGTGCCGCCCTCCACGCGTCGCCTGGCGGAGCTGCTGAACCTGCCACTGCGTGATGGCGCCCTGGACGGCGGCGCAGAGCACGATCCCGGCCCACCGCGACAGGGTGATTTCTCGCATGAGAGACGGCCCCACTTTCGGACGGATTCGGACCCCGCTTGACGATCTTCAACGGTGCCGGCGGCTGATCAGCTCGGCACGCGTTCCGCTGCGGTCTCGTGCGCCGAGGCGACGGGCGCTGGGCCGTCCGGCTTCCGGCGGTGCGTCAGTGTGACGGCCAGTGAGCCGAGGGCCAGCGCCGCGACGGTGCCGCCGTAGACGACGGCGGTGCGCAGCAGGCCGGTGTGCGGTGCCGCGAAGCCGGCTGCCACCGCGGGCAGGCTGAAGGCCAGGTAGCTGACCACGTACACGGTCGAGAACAGTTCCGCGCGCTCGGCGGGGGCGGCCAGCGGGACGACGGAGCCGAGTGCGCCGAGGAAGGCGGCGCCGGATCCGATCCCGGCCACCGCCGTCGCGGTGATGCGCGCGGCGGACGAGGGGGCGGCCCCTGGTTCGCGGCGGGCCCGGTTCAGCCGCCGAGGCCGAACTCGACGGACTGCTCGCCCAGAACCACCCGGTCCTTGCCGGTGCGGTTGCGACCGTCGGTGGTTTTGCTGCCGCGGGTCTTCACCCCGCTCACCGTGACCCCATGGATGCCCGGGGCCAGGTTGCGGAAGACGCGCTCGGCCGTGAGCGGATACGGAACCTCCTCGGCGACCACGGTGATGTCTTCGGAACTGACCGTCGCGCCGTCGGGACCGGTCAGGGTCAGCGTGGTGTCCATCTTCGGCACGGATTCGGGATTCAGCTTGTTGCTCTCCCCGAACCATTTGACGTGTGTCCAGATGGAGGGAATCGCCTCGTAGGTGACGGTCACCGTCTGCGGTTCGGCGCCCCCGCCCACCTCGGCGGTCAGGACGGCTCCGACCTTGGAGTAGCCGCCGTCGTCCCCCATGAATTCCCGGCTGCTCTTGGCCGGATTACGGACGCTCGTCATGTGCTGCCCCCCTCTGTCCACCTTCACTCGACAACATATAGTGACTATACATATACTCAATGTCACGATCGGGTGGATGCGGCCCGGGCCGGAGCGGTGGACCACGTTGCACGCCGTCGCGCCGGCCGGTGAACGTCCGGGAAGTGACGCGCCGCCCGCCGGCGGAAGAGTGATCATCGCAGAGGTTCACCCGAGACTCGAGGGAAGGGGATTGTCCGTGCGTCGTGCACTGATCATCGTCGATGTGCAGAAGGACTTCTGCGAGGGCGGCAGCGTCCCGGTGAAGGGCGGCGCGGACCGAGCCGCCGCCATCGCCGACCTGGTCCGGCGCGCCGACGGGCAGTACGCCTTCGTCGTCGCCACCCGTGACCACCACATCGACCCGGGCGCCCACTTCTCCGACAACCCCGACTTCCAGGACTCATTCCCCGTGCATTGCGTCGTCGGCGGCCAAGGAGGCGAGTTCCATCCGAATTTCGCGACCGCCGTCGACTCCGGGCACATCGACGAGGTCTTCTTCAAGGGCGCGCACTCCGCCTCCAAGAGCGGCTTCGAGGGCTCGACCCAGGACGGCACGACACTGTCGGCCTGGCTGAAGGACCGCGATATCGCCGACCTCGACGTCGTCGGCATCGCGACCGATCACTGCGTGAAGGCCACCGCACTGGACGGAGTACGCGCGGGCTTCACGGTGCGGGTCCTGCTCGACTACACCGCCGGCGTCGCCGCCGACACCACGCGCACCGCACTGGATGAGCTGCGCCGGGCCGGTGTCGCACTGACCGGCGAACCTGTCGTCGCCTGAACAGGCCGCTCCAGCCCGCCCGCCGGCGCCACAGCCGCCTCCACGCCGACCGCCGCATCAGCCCTCGGGGAGGAGCGGAACGATCAGTGACGGTAGCGTGCGCAGGAAACTGCACACTCGTTCGCGTCTGGCCGGGCTGTGGGAGCGGCGCAGTTCAGCTGCGCTCGAAGGGGTTCAATCCCCAAGGATCGCGGTGCGGCTCGCCGCGCTCGCGCAGCTCGACCTGGTAGGCCCGCCAGATGTCGGCCTCCGTCAGAGGTAGCCGCGCAGCCGGGAGTGGTGCTTGGTCTTGCTGGAGTCGGCCAGCGGTGAGCGCTCCAGCGCGGTGGCGTATTCGGTGATGATCGCCGCGTACGGGCCGGGAAGTGTGACGGCGCGGGACCGGCTTGTGTCTTCGGAAGCCGTTCCGGGGGTCTGCGAGATCGCTGGCGTCGTGCTTCCGGAAGACACTCCCGGAGTATGTTTCCGGAATTGCCGCATTCCGGAAGTTGTGGATGTTCGTCGGCGTGTCGCCGGAGGGCTTCCCCCCTCTCTTTTTATCGACTATCGTCGATTAACGATGAATGAGGAGAACGAGCCGCTGCCGCGCGCGGAGGCCGAGGAGTACGCGAGCTGGTTCAAGGCCCTGGCCGACGCCACCCGGATTCAGATCGTGTCGCTGCTGGCCCGGCGGCGCGTACCGATGAGCGTGGGCGAGATCGTGACCGCGTCCGGCGTGGGCCAGTCCACCGTCTCGCACCACTTGAAGATCTTGGCCGAGGTGCGGTTCGTGCTGGTCGACAAGCACGGCACCTCCAGCCTGTACCAGATCAACGAGGCGTGCGTGAGCTGTTTCCCGACCGCCGCCGACGTGGTGATGGGCAACCCGGTCCCGGCCACCCCCACCTGCGAGTAAGGAGCCCGCCATGGCGAGTGAAGAGCACGAACAGGTCGTCGAACGCTATTCCGGTCTGGCCCGTGCCGCGCTGGTCGGCCAGGTCGCTCTCGACTGCTCGGCCGGCGAGTTCGACCGAGGCGGCTTCGGCGTGGCCAGCTACGACGACACCTCGGGACTTCCGGGTGGCGCGCTACGGGCCAGTCTGGGCTGCGGCAACCCGGTCGCCGTGGCCGAGGCGTTCCGGGTGCTGCGGCCGGGCGGCCGGTTCGGCGTCAGCGACGTCGTCACCGAGGGTGTCATCGACCCGCAGCGGCGGGCCGCGGCCGAGCGGCGTATCGGCTGCGTGGCCGGAGCCTTGGCCCTCGAGGAGTACCGCGACCTGCTGCGGCGGGCCGGGTTCACCGGCATCGCCGTCCGGCTCACCGCCGATCACGGCGATGGCGTGCACTCGGCGATCATCCAGGCGGTCAAGCCCGCGGCCCCGTCGGGGCTGGAGATCCGGCCGATGCGCGCAGCGGACGCCGAGCAGGTGCTGGCCATCTACCAGGCCGGTCTGGACACCGGTCAGGCCGGCTTCGAGACCGTCGCGCCCTCCTGGGAGGGTTTTGCCGCGGGCAAGCTGGAGCGCCTGCGCTACGTGGCCGCCGACACCGCGACCGGCCAGGTCGTCGGCTGGGTGGCCGCCGCGCCGGTCTCGGCCCGGCCGGTGTATGCCGGGGTGGTCGAGCACAGTGTCTACGTCCACCCGGGTTGCCAGGCGCACGGGATCGGCCGGGCGCTGCTGGCGGCGTTCATCACGGCCAGCGAGGACGCCGGGATCTGGACGGTCCAGGCCGGGATCTTCCCGGAGAACACCGCCAGTCTCACTCTGCACCGGGCGCTCGGCTTTCGCGTGGTGGGCACCCGTGAGCGCGTCGGCCGCCACCACGGCGTCTGGCGGGATGTGGTCACGGTGGAACGGCGCAGCATCGTGGCCGGAACCTGAGCCACCGGTCAGGGCGGCGGCCGGGAACGTCGGGCGGCCGGCGGTGGTTGTGTATCGCGTGGCCGGTGCGCCCGGTGTCCCCGGGCCTCACCTTTGCCTTCGCGGACGACCGTTCGGCCGGAGCCGTGTTTGTGCCTTTCGCCGCGAGGCGACACGCACACCGGTACGCACACGCTGAACCGGGGGCTCCGCCGTACGGCGGGCCCCGGCATCTCTGGCGGTCTCCTCTTGCCGGGCCGGTCGCACACTTATGGCGTGCGGACCGGCCTTCGGAGGATCGGACCGGTTTTGGTGGTAGGGGCGGGAAGACCAAGTGCGCCAGAAAGGGGCAGTGGGGCGTCGCCCTGAACCGTCGGCTCGGGCCACAGCGGCTGTCCGAAGACAAGGTAGGTCCGAGACGAGATCACCGGCCGAGGAGGAACCGTCTCGGTCCGTGCGCGACCTTCCATGCCTGCGGCGGGATGGCTTACCGTCAACGGCTGCTCCACTGTTTTTCGGCCCGTCCTAGCGAGACAGCGGCAGGAGGCGGGTGAAGGTGGCACCGTTGTCGCGGGATTCGTAGATGCCGTCTTCGGTGGCGGCCAGGAGACGGCGTTGGTCGACGGCTTCGAACGCCTGAGGCAGCCCGCCGGGGATGGTGGAGATCGTCTTCCAGGTGGTGCCGCCGTCGGCGCTGATACTGAGAGTGGCGGCAGGATCGATGGCGTACAGGGCGCCGGCGGTGGGCCAGGACAGCAGGACCTGCGGTGCGCCACCGCTGGTGCGGAAGGTGCGGCCGCCGTCGGTGCTCCTGGCAACGCCCCGCTCAGTGGTGGCCAGGACGGTGTTGCGGTCGGTGGGGCTTACCTCGATGTCGGCGGCGTCGAGCCGGGCGCGGTTGTCCCAGGTCTTCTTGTCGGCGCTGACCCGCAGCCTCCGGGAGGTGGAGTCGTAGCCGTAGACGGTGCCGTGGGCGTATTCGAGGGCGTGGAAGTCGGCTTGGCCGGCCAGGGACAGGCTGCGCCAGGTGATCGCGGCGTCGGTGGACTCGATCAGGCCGAGGTTCGCGGGGCCGCCTTGGCCGGGTGCGGGATGGCCGCTGCCGAGGAAGGTGTCGGTGCCGATGACGGTGAAGCCCACGGTGTCCTGGCGGCCGGCTCCGACCGGGGTGGCCCTCCCGGGAGCCTCGATGAGGTCCACGCCGTGGTGGGTGGCCACGTAGACCTTGCCGTTGCCGGGGTTGACCCCAGCCCGTGCACGTGGCTCATCTGGCTGACTTGGCCTCCGGAATGGCCGTCACCGTTCGCGGAGGTGTTGTCCGTGCCCGCCGTGAGGGCCAAGGCTGTCGCCGAGCGCCGCCGCGGATCTTCCACCTCCGGCCAGGTCTCCTTCATCCAGCCGGTCACCGCCGCCTGGTCGCGCTCCAGGGCGCGGCGGGCCGGGATCTGGCAGGTGCAGCCGTTGCGGATCAGCAGCTTGCGCATGCCGTGGAGGGTGTCGGTCAGGTGAAAGCGCCGGCCGATCAGGGTCGTGATGCGGGCCAGGGTCCAGCGCCGGTCCGGGGTTGAGGAACCCGCGGACAGCCGTCGGCGCTGTGAAGGATCTTGTAGTGTTTTCCCTGCTCAGCAGGGATCGCCCTCATCCTCGACGGCACTACCAACCTCCGCTGACCCCGCCGAACTCGATGGTCAGGGGGGCGTCATGGCCGCCCAGCATTGACCAGACACATCACAACAAGATCAACGCCGGTTGGGGCTCATGACACGTTTCTTACGGCACCCCTTCTTGCGCGCTACCTGCCCCAGGCAGAGCCCGGCATGATGGTCTGATGAGTTGGCTCGCTCCGGAGATCCCCCGTGTCCACGTCCAGTTCACCGAGATCGTGGGTGACGAGCGCTCGCTGGCGGACTCCTGGCTGGACTTTCACCGGCAGACGCTGCTGTGGAAGTGCGGCGGGTTGACCGCCGAGCAGCTCAAGCTCCAGTGCATACAACCGTCGAACCTGTCGTTGCTGGGCCTGGTGCGCCACATGGCCGAGGTGGAGCGGGACTGGTTCCGCTTCCGATTCGCGGGGCAGCGGGCCGGTTACCTGTATTGCAGTGATGACGACCTGAACGCCGAGTTCGCGGTGGAGGCCGCTGATGCCGAATCGGACCTCATCACGTATACCCGCGAGATTGAACTAGTCCGCCAGGTGACCTCAGGCCACTCGCTGGATGAGACCTTCATTGACCCCCGGCGCAAGGTCGAGATGAGCCTGCGCTGGGTCTACTCCGTCATGATCCAGGAGTATGCCCGCCACAACGGCCACGCCGATCTGCTCCGCGAGCGCATCGACGGTGCTACCGGGCACTGAGGCAAGTCTCGAAACGACGCTGGTGGATCTGGCCGGACTCATCGTTTCCGAAGTTCCAGACGAGGCCCACTCTGGCCTGGTCAAGAACGGTGATGCATTGATCCCTTGAGACCACCGCCGTTTACGGGACGGCGAAACGATCATGGTTCCCGAGAGGCGTTCCCCCAGGAACGACCGTCCCGAAACCCTGCCGCTGGAGATTGAGTTTCAGGACCCTTTTCGAGACGGTGAGGAGATGCGCGCCCCCACCGTGCCCACGGAGCAGACCCCGGACGTCTCCATGGAGACCGCGCAGACGATCCCCGGCATCACCACCGCCTCCGTCTCCGCCCTTTCGGCGACGATCAACGCGATCCGGACCGGCTACGCCCGCGTCTCCACCCGCGCCCAGGACCACCTGTCCCAGATGGAGGCGCTCGCCGCCGCGATCGCCAAGGTCTTGGGCGTGGGCCGCTCCACCCTGTATCGGGCACTGGAAGGCGACGCCCGGTTCCCCTCCGCCTGATCACCGGAGCTCACTGGTCCGAGCTCTGCCGGCTGTCCACGAAGGCCTGCAACGCGGCGCGCTGGCGCCGTTCCTCGGCGAGCACGGCCTCGAAAGCCCGTGTGTCGATGTACGCGGCGACCCGCCGAGCACCAGCCGTCGCAACTCCTCTGGATCCAGCCCTTCCATCTCGGCCCTCCACTCCGAATGCGTGTCCCCTGCCCGCCCGAGACCCTTAGGGCGTGTCTTAGAACCCTGTCGCGTTGATCGCGCTGCACCGGGATGATCTCGGTGTGGCGCGTGGGGACTTAAGTGATGCGCAGTGGGCGGTGCTGGAGCCGTTGTTGCCGGTGGCGGCAACGGGCCGACCGGCGTTGTTCCAGCGCAGGCTGATCGACGGGGTTCGGCATCGCGTACGGACCGGTGTGCCCTGGCGTGACCTGCCCGAGGAGTACGGTCCATGGCAGACGGTGTACTCACTGTTCCGGCGCTGGCAGCGCGAGGGCATGTGGGCCATGCTGCTCATCAAGCTGCAGACCAGGGCCGATGCTGCCGGGCGGATTATCTGGGACGTGTCGGTGGACTCCACGATCAGCCGGGCCCATCAGCACACCGCCGGCGCCCGCCGCGACGGCGCAGCCCAGAAGGAGCCGCCGGGCGGGGTGGACATCGAACCGGCCGACCACGGCCTGGGCCGCTCCCGCGGCGGCCTGACCAGCAAGATTCATCTGGCCTGCGAACACGGACAGCGCCTGTTGCCCCTGGTCGTCACCGCTGGGCAACGCGGCGACAGTCCACAGTTCGTGCCCGTGTTGGAGGCGATTCGGGTGCCCCGCCTGGGTGCTGGCCGTCCCCGCTGCTGCCCGGATCGGGTGCGGGCCGACAAGGCGTACTGCTCGAAGGCCAACCGCGTCTACCTGCGACGTCGGGGGGCATCCGGGCCACGATCCCGGAGCGCCGCGACCAGATTGCCGGGCGGAAACGTCGCGGCAGCGCCGGCGGTCGACCGCCGGTATTCGACCGGGAGGACTACGAGCTGCGGCACGCCGTGGAGTGCGGGATCAACCGGCTCAAGCGGTACCGGGCCGTGGCCACCCGATACGACAAGCTCGCCGTCCGCTACTTGGCCACCGTACAGATCGCGGCGATTGGTGAGTGGCTGTGATCCCCGGCGACCGGCTCCGCTGTCATGCCGGCCACGCCGACCTCGAACGCCTACTCGAAGTCGATCTGGGCGGTCGGGTGTGCGGCGGTGATCCGGTCGCGGACCGCCCCTGGGAACAGGTTGCCGTACAAGTTGGCCACCGCCAGATCGGGGAGCGTGTCGAAATCCGCCGGCAGGTCGTTGAGCTGATTGAACCTCAGGTCGACGATCCGCAGCCGACGAAACGTCCCGATCCCGGCGAAGTGCTCGGGCTTGAGCTTGAGGCGCTTGGTGTTCCGCTGCCACCGGCTGATCCGGAGCTCCTCCAGTCCGGCCAGCTCCATGGCGAACAGCTCCCGCAGGAAATCGTGCGACGGCAGGGGCGTGCTAGCGCGGCGGCTGTGTCCGCCGAAGCCGAGGACCCGCAGCGCGGGCAGGCGGCCGAGGTCGGGCAGCGGGTCGCGCAGCAGACCGAGGCTGTCGCCGAGGTCGAGCTCTTCGAGGCGGGTCAACCGCAGCAGGCTGTCGGGGACGGTGTCGAAGTAGTTGCCGCTCAGGTCGAGCCGGCGCAGGTTCGGGAAGGTGGTGACGGCCTCGGGGAAGGTCCGCAGGAAGTAGTGGCTCCCGCCGGTTATGGACACCTCCTCGACGGCGGCCAGCCCGTGCGCGGAGTCGGGGAACACGACGTCGGTCCCGTCGGCGACCAGCTTGCGCAGCGCGACCAGGTCGCCGAAGGCGTCCGGCAGGACGAACCGCGTCACCTCCGGCAGGTTCCACTCCGACCCCGACTCCGTGTCGACGGAGACGGACAGGTAGGAGATGTCGAGTTCCTCCAGGGCGGTGAGCCGGCCGATGGCGGCCGGCAGGGTGAACTCGACCGTGTCCAGGTCCGTGTCCCGGTTGCTGGCGACGCACAGCACCCGGAGCGCGGCCAGGTCGCCGATCGATTCCGGCAGGGCGGTCAGCTCGCAGTTGCGCACCGACAGGTGCTCCAGCCGGGTGAGCGTCCCGAGCGCCTCGGGCAGCTCGCCGATCGGGTTGCCGTCCAGGATCAGGGTACGAAGCCACGGCATCTGGAGCACCTCGGCGGGAAACTCCTTGAGGTTGCGACCGGTCAGGTCGAGGTGCTCCACCCGGTCGGCCCGGGACCGGGACACGTCGGCTTCGGCCGACTCGGCCGCCGTCCGGGCTCCGGGCCGCAGGACCGGCAGCCCGGCCCGCAGCCGGTCCAGGAACGCATCGACGTCCAGACAGCGGTCCTCCGCGTCGACGACCTCGGGCACGAACGCCTCGACGATGCCCGGCTTGGCGTAGTCGGCGTCCTTGGCGTCGCCGAAGTTGTCCACCCAGCGCCCGCCGACGGCGTGCACGTCCATGGCGTGTTCGAAGTCGATCACCCAAGGGGTCTCGACGGTCCCGGTCCGTAGCCAGCCGTGGTTGTAATAGCCGTAGACGAGGTGCGTGAAGGCGCCGTCATGGATGTAGATCTCGCAGTCGCCGGCCTCCAGGGTCTCGGCCTCGGTGCGACCGCCGACGTAGAGTCCGGGCTGGTCCTCATAGAGCGCGATCGGGCCGTTGACCGTCAGATTGCCGGTGATCACGATCAGCTCGACGTCGTCCTCGTCGTCCCCGCTTCGCAGGGCATTGACGGCGTCCAGGAAGTCCCCGTCGACCGCGAGATCGCCGTCGAAGAACAGCACGCTGTCATAGTCGGACGACTCTCCTTCACTCTCGAACGCGGCGGACAACGCGCCGCTCAGACGGGCGTCGGCGTCGGCATAGGACAGGGATGCGGGGGTGGCGGATATCGACATGGCAACGAGCATAGGTCCGCGCTGTGACAGCCCTACGGGAAAGTCCAGCGCCGTCGTGAGGCTGCTGGCCGCCCCGCCGTCGATACCGGTAGCAGAAGTTCAACACAGCCCACTGTTCATCGGTGAGATCCCCACGCGCCACACCGAGATCATCCCGGCGCAGCGCGATCAACGCGACAGGGTTCTAAAACACGCCCTAGCTTGATCTTTAACCTTGGTGGCTAGTGAGGCCGCGCCTGATTTCTCAGTGAGACAGCCCTTGGTTGATCATTCTTCTTGTCGAGGGAAGAAGATCCATTACCAAGGGCTGTCTTGATGACCAGTGTGCCTGATCAGTGTCCGGTTGATGCATGGGGAGAGCTGACGCACTTCCGGGCCGAGTTCTACGGCTGTCTGACCGCGCGGGCCGATGCGACATTCGAGCTGGCCGAGGCGGTGTTATGCGGTGATGGGCCAGTACGGTCACTGGTGGAGTTGTCGCTGGTTGGTGAGCACCGCCGTGGTCATGGGTCGTTGTATGCGGCGTTGGAGCGTGGCCGGCTGGAGGTCGGGCGGCTGCGCCGGGCGTTGAGCACGGTGTCCCTGCCCAGAGCGGCTGATGGGCGGTTGGTGCCGGCGGTGGATGTGACGTGCTGGCTGCGGCCGGACGCGCACACCTCACCAGAGCGGATCTTGTGCCATACCTATGGGCGGGGCAAGGACCAGCACATCATGATCCCGGGCTGGCCGTACTCCTTCGTGGTGGCGTTGGAGGCCGGCCGCAGCTCGTGGACTGCGCCGCTGGATGCGCTCCGGCTGACACCTGGGGATGATCTGGCCGCGGTGACCGCCGGCCAACTGCGCGAGGTGATCGAGCGGTTGATGGCTGCCGGGCAGTGGCGGGCCGGTGATGCCGA